>CACNFA010000005.1 GCA_902619675.1 uncultured Pelagibacteraceae bacterium | reverse complement strand
AGCTTATCGATTACTTAATTTTAAATGAAGTTAAACCGATAGGTTTAGGAGCTAGAGATACATTAAGATTAGAAGCTGGTCTGTGTTTATATGGCCATGATTTAAATGAAAAAATAAATCCAGTAGAGGCTAATTTAAAATGGGCTATAGCAAAAAAAAGGAAAGAAGTTGGTGGCTTTAATGGATGGGAAAAAATAAAAAATTTATTAGCAAACGGAAGTGAAAAAATTAGAGTTGGTATAAAACCAGATGGAAAAGTTATAGCTAGAGAAAATACCAAAATTTTTTCGTCTGATAATAATGAAATAGGATTCGTCACCAGTGGTACTTTTGGCCCAAGCGTAAACGCTCCAGTTGCAATGGGATATGTTAAATCTGAATTTTCTGAAATAGGCACATCTATTCAGCTTGAAGTAAGAGGAAAAAAATATGGGGGTAAGATTTCTGAACTTCCATTTTATAAAAAAAGTTATGTTAAATAAGGGAAAACAAATATGAGTGAAAAAAAATTTTCTAAAAAACATGAATGGGTTTCACTGGATGGAGATGTTGCTACAGTAGGAATAACTAAACATGCAACAGAAATGCTCGGTGACATTGTTTTTGTGGAGGTTCCTGATGCAGGAAAAGCCGTAGAAAAAGAAGGTCAAGCAGCTGTTGTAGAGTCTACTAAAGCTGCAAGTGATGTTTATTCTCCTATTTCTGGAGAAATTACTGAGGGAAATAAAGCCATTGCAGATGACCCTGGGAGCGTAAATACCGACCCAGAAGGTGCGAGCTGGTTTTTTAAGTTAAAGATAAAAGATAAAGGTGAGTATGACTCCCTTATGTCAAAAGACGAATATGATAAATTTTGTAAGGAGAACCCAAGTTAAATGATTGATGATAATTCAAAAGAATTTATTAAAAGACATATTGGTCCTTCCGAAGAAGACCAGTCTAAAATGTTGCAATACGTTGGGTATAAATCATTAGAGGATCTAATGAGCAATACTGTGCCAGAAAAAATCTTATTAAAAGATGATCTTAAAATCGATCAGCCAATGTCAGAAAACGATGCTTTAAAAAAATTAAAATCTATATCTAAAAAAAATAAAATCTTTAAAAATTTTATTGGAATGGGATACTATAATTCTATTACACCTAACGTAATTCTTAGAAATATTTTAGAAAACCCAGGATGGTATACTTCTTATACACCTTACCAACCTGAAGTGGCACAAGGTCGCCTTGAAATGCTTTTAAATTTTCAACAATCAATAATTGACTTAACGGGCATGGATATAGCTAACGCTTCTTTATTGGATGAAGCAACAGCAACTGCAGAAGCAGTAGGCTTAAGCCAGAGATTAGATAAGACTAATTCAAAAAAAATATTTATCTCAAGCAATTGTAATCCTCAAACAATTGATCTTATAAAAACAAGAACAAATCCTTTTGGTTTAGAATTGATTATTGGTGATGAAAAAAAAGAACTTGCAAAAATTAACGAAGATATTATTTGTGGAGTTTTATCATATCCCGGAACTTTAGGTGAGATAAACGATCCCAGTGAAAGTATTAGTCAAATACACAAAAAAAATGGAAAAGCTATTTTGGTTTGTGATCTATTAGCTTTAGCTAGATTAAAAACTCCAGCAGAACTTGGAGCTGACATAGCTGTCGGAAGCGCTCAAAGATTTGGTATTCCAATGGGTTACGGCGGGCCTCATGCTGCATTTTTTGCCACAAAAGAGGAATTTAAAAGATCAATGCCAGGAAGAATAATAGGCGTTTCAAAAGATAGACACGGAAAAAAAGCTTACAGACTCTCTTTACAAACTAGGGAGCAACACATTCGAAGAGATAAAGCAACAAGCAATATTTGTACTGCTCAAGCTTTATTGGCTATCATTTCTGCTGCTTTTGCAATTTATCATGGACCTGAAGGAATACTTAAAATTGCGAATAGAACTTCTAAATTAGCAAAAATCTTTGCTGATAATATTAAAGCAAGCGGTTATAAAATTCTATCAGACCATTTCTTCGATACCGTTACGATTAAAACCAATGAAAAAACAAATCCTATTTTTGAGGCAGCACTAAAAGAGAATATAAACCTTAGAAAAGTTGATAAAGATCATTTATCTGTTGCGTTTGATGAAGCAAAAAAACTAGAAGATGTAAACTTATTATTAAAAATATTTGGAATAACTAAAGTTATTAAACAAGACGTTAAGGTTGAACTAGATAATCTTCCAAAAAATCTTTTAAGAACTTCAAAATACTTAACTCATCCGGTTTTTAATAAATACCATTCTGAAACTGAGATGTTAAGATATTTAAAGAAACTAGAAGATTGTGATATTGCACTTAATAGATCAATGATTGCTTTAGGATCTTGCACAATGAAGCTCAATGCAACAGCAGAATTAATTCCAATTACTTGGAAAGAGTTTTCACTTCCACATCCTTTTGTTCCTACAAATCAAATGGAGGGTTATAAGATTCTTTTTAATGATCTAATAAACGATCTGAAAGAAATAACTGGATATGATGCAGTTTCTTTACAGCCTAACTCCGGGGCTCAAGGAGAGTATGCAGGTCTAATGACTATAAGAAAATTCCATAAAAATAATAAACAAGAAAATCGTAACGTTTGTCTAATTCCGGATTCAGCTCATGGAACTAACCCAGCAAGCGCCCAAATGTGTGGGATGAAAGTGGTTGTAGTCAATTGTGACGAAGATGGAAACGTGGATATAGACGACCTTAAAAATAAAGCTGAAAAACACTCAAAAGACTTAGCTGCTTTAATGGTTACTTACCCTTCTACTCATGGAGTATTTGAAGAAAAAATTATGGATATTTGTGAAGTAATTCATAAGCATGGCGGACAAGTTTATATGGATGGAGCAAATCTAAACGCACTTGTAGGTGTTGCAAAACCAGGGAAATTTGGACCAGATGTTTGTCATATTAATTTACATAAAACATTTTGCATACCGCACGGTGGAGGCGGACCAGGAATGGGCCCAATCGCTTGTGCTAAGCATCTAGCTGATTTTTTACCAACACATGAAATTATTAAAGAGGCAGGCCCTAAGAATGGAATGGGAGCTGTATCAGCTGCACCTTGGGGTAGTTCAAGCATACTTCCAATATCCTGGATGTATATAAAAATGATGGGTGCTGAGGGATTGAAAAAAGCCTCACAAGTTTCAATTTTAAATGCAAATTACATTTCAAAAAAATTATCAAAAGATTACAAAGTTCTTTATACTGGCAAAAATGGAAATGTTGCACACGAATGTATAATTGATATTCGACCAATAAAAGCAAGTTCAGGAATTTCTGAGGAGGATTTAGCAAAAAGACTGATTGACTTTGGCTACCATGCTCCAACAATGTCATGGCCTGTTGCTGGTACAATTATGATTGAGCCGACAGAGAGTGAAAATTTGGAGGAGATTGATAAATTTTGTAATGCACTTATAAAAATTAAAAAAGAAATTAATTTAGTGGAGTCATCAAAGTTTGACAAAATTGATAATCCACTGAAAAACGCACCTCATACTTATGTCGAATTAGCTTCCAGCGAGTGGAAGCATGCTTACTCAAGAGAGGAAGCGGCTTTTCCCACTGAGTATGTAAAAAACAATAAATATTGGGCACCAGTTGCTAGAGTAGATAACGTTTTTGGAGATAGAAATTTAGTATGTTCATGTCCTTCAATGGATGAATATAAAGATGAAGCCGCTTAGTCTCTTTTAATGAAAATCGCTGTCATCGGCTCAGGTATCTCAGGATTATCTTCCGCATATTTTCTCTCAAAAAAATATAAAGTTGATTTATATGAAAAAGAAGATCACTTTGGAGGTCATTCTTTTACCTACGAGATAAAAGAAGATGACAAGATTGTTCCAGTAGATCTAGGCTTTATTGTTTTTAATGAGGTTACTTATCCAAATTTAGTAAATTTTTTTAATGAATTAAAAGTTCCTTATGAAAAAAGCGACATGTCATTTTCTGTATCAATTAAGAATAGTAATGTTGAATATAGCGGAAGTGGTTTAGGAGGTATTTTTGCTAATAAATTAAATCTTCTTAATTTAAAATTTTTATATATGATTAAAGAGATAATTTCATTTTATAAAACTGCTCCAAAATTACTTGAAAGTGAAATTAAAGAGGAGACTCTAGGAAATTTTCTTAATAAAAAAAAGTTATCAAAATACTTCATCGAGTATCACTTAATTCCCATGGTTGCTGCTATCTGGTCGATGCCATTTAATAAGGCAAAAGAAATGCCATTAAAATTTTTTTTAAATTTTTTTACTAATCATGGTTTATTTAAATTTAAAAATAGACCACAATGGTACACAGTTTCAAATAGAAGTAGAGCTTATGTAAAAAAAGTAACAGATAAAATTAGTGGAGAAATTTTTAAAAATTATAAAGTGGATAAATTAATTAGAAGTGATGACAATATCAGGGTAATTATCGGCAATGAATATGTTGACTATGATCAAGTAGTTCTAGCTTCACATGCTGACCAAAGTTTAAGAATGATAGAAAAACCAACGGAACAAGAAAAAAATATATTGGAAAAATTTAATTACGTGAAAAATGAGGCTTATTTACATACTGATAAGAGATTAATGCCTCACAAAAAAAGGGCCTGGTCTAGTTGGAATTCTGTTTCAGATGGAGAAAAGACATGCATTACCTATTGGTTAAATAAACTACAAAATTTAGATACATCTAAAGACTATTTTTTAACTTTAAACCCTATTTGTAAAATTAACGAAAATTCTGTTATAAAAAAAGTTGATTTTACACACCCATATTTGAATTCAAAGAATACTGCACTTCAAAAAGATCTAAGATTAATACAAGGAAAAAAAAGAACTTGGTTTTGTGGAAGTTATTTTGGTTACGGATTTCATGAAGATGGATTAAAATCATCTATAGATTTGATAAATAACTTTAAAATTTGATGAATTCCTGCATTTACAACGGTGAAGTAACTCATACAAGATTTAAACCTGTAAGACATTTTTTAAAATATAAAACTTTTTCATTTTTAATTGATTTAGATGAAATCAATCAATTAGACAGTTCAATTAATATCTTCTCTCATAATAAATTTAACATTTTTAGCTTTTACAATAAAGATCATGGAGAACGTGACGGAAGTGATTTAAAAGAGTGGGTTCTTAAAAACACAAGTAAGTTAAATATAAAAGGTGAAATAAATAAAGTTAAACTACTTTGTTACCCAAGAATTTTTGGCTATGTGTTCAACCCTTTAAGTATTTTTTACTGCTACGAGGATAATCAATTGAAGGCAATTTTTTATGAAGTAAAAAATACTTTTAATGAGCAGCACACATATATTTTTAAAATTAAAGATAATGTAGAAATAGCTCAAAAATGCAGAAAAAAGTTTTACGTTTCGCCATTTATGGATATGGAAACTTACTATAATTTTAAATTACTTAACCCTAGTGATAAACTCTCAGTCTTTATTAAACAAACAGACTCGATAGGAACAGTTTTAACAGCTACCCAAACAGGAGAAAGAAAAGAACTCAGTTCAAAACAACTCATGCTTAACTTTTTTAAGTATCCCTTAATGACAATTAAAATTATTAGTTCGATACATTTTGAAGCATTACTTTTATGGAAAAAAGGGGCAATATACAGAAAAAGAAATACTAAATTAAAAAATAATTTAAGTTACGAGGAATATTAATGAGTTTAATAAAAATTTCAGAAAAATTCGTCCTAAATAAACTGAAAAAAATCTCACAAGGAAATCTTAAGCTCATAAATTATGATGGAAAAGTTTTTCATTTTGGTGATTTAGAGAGTAAATTATCTTCAGATATCAAAATTAACAAACCTAATTTTTACCTAAATGTTATTATGGGTGGAAGCTCAGCTTTAGGTGAAGCTCATATGAAAAAAGATTTTTATTCCTCAAATTTAACAAATTTAATCGAACTTACAGCGAGAAATATTAATACCATCTACTCTTTTTCAGGAAGTTTAAAATTACAAAAAATCAAAAATTTTCTAAAAAAAATATTCGCATCAAATACAAAATCTAAAAGTAAAAAATATATTTCAAAACACTATGATTTAGGGAATGAATTTTTTTCGTCGTGGCTTGATAAATCTCTTACTTATTCAAGCGCAGTCTATAAAAACGAGAAAGATGATCTAGAAATTGCTCAAAGAAATAAATTTCAAGAGCTTATAAATTTAATTAATATTAAAGATGGAAACAAGGTTTTAGAGATAGGATGTGGTTGGGGCGGATTTGCTGAATTTTTAGCTAAAAATTATGATGTGAGTGTAGACTGTATCACAATTTCTAAAAATCAATATGAGTTTACTAAAAAGAAGATTTTCAACTCAGGACTAAACAATAAAGTTAATGTTAAATTTTTAGATTACAGAGATCTCAAGGAAAAATATGATCACGTAGCTTCGATAGAAATGATAGAAGCTGTTGGTGAAAAATACATGGACCAATATTTTGGTACAATTAAAAATGTTCTTAATTATGGGGGAACTGCTGCAATTCAAGGCATCGTGATAAAAGATGACTTATTTGAGAGATATAGAGCAAATGAGGATTTTATTCAAAAATATATATTTCCAGGCGGGTTTTTACCCTCAATTCAATTTATTGAAAATCTAATTAAAAAAAATGAACTAAAACTAGAAAAAATTAACACATACTCCGACGATTATGCCAGAACTTTAGCAACTTGGAGAAAAAATTTTTTAGGTGCTTGGGAAAAAATTAGCCCACTTGGTTTTGATGAATATTTCAAGCGTATGTGGGAATTTTACTTATCTTATTGTGAAGGCGGTTTTAAGTCAAGAAACATTAACTTGATTCAATTCTCTATGTCTAATAGATATTCTTCATGAAAAAATTTATAGGACTATTTTTACTAATTTTAACAACAGGGTGTGCAAATAAAATGAAACCAACAGATTTTAAAGATCAAAAACCAAGACTAGTCATCGAAAATTATTTATCAGGTAATGTTAAAGCTTGGGGAGTATTACAAAACAGATCTGGAAAAGTTACAAGACAATTTAAAGCTGATCTAAACGGAAAATGGAATGGTTCACAATTGATTTTAGACGAAGTTTTTGATTGGAGCGATGGCGAAAGACAAACTCGTCAATGGACTATTAAAAAAATTGATGATCATAACTATGAGGGAACAGCCTCTGACGTAGTTGGGACAGCCAAAGGATACTCATATGGCCCAGCTTTTAAATTCGAGTATGTACTACTTGTGCCAGTCAAAGGCAAAAATATTAAAATTACTTTTGATGATTGGATTTTCATGCAAGATGAACGCGTTGCAATTAACAGAGCGACAATGACTAAATTTGGGATTAAAGTTGCAGAATTAACAGTAATGTTTGTAAAAGATTGATATGTTTAAACTTCCTACACTAGATTACAATAATTCAGCTCTTTCTCCAATAATGTCAGAGCAAACTTTGGATTTACATCATGGCAAACATCATCAAACATATATTACAAATCTAAATAACTTTATAAAAGATTCTGACTATGAAAAATTATCTTTAGAAGATATAATTAAAAAATCATCGAACGAAAAAAAAGCAGGAATATTTAACAATGCAAGTCAACATTGGAATCACAATCTTTTTTGGAAGTGCATGAAACCTAATGGCGGAGGAAATGTTCCATCCAAACTTGAAAATAAGATTAAACAAGATTTGGGAAGTTTTGAAAAATTTAGGGAGGAATTTATCAATGCTGGGGTTACTCAGTTTGGATCCGGATGGTGTTGGTTGTCTTTAAAAGATGATAAGCTTGTAGTAACTAAATCACCAAATGCTGAAAACCCAATAATTCATAATATGAAACCCATATTAGGATGTGATGTTTGGGAGCATTCTTATTATTTAGATTATAGAAATAAAAGGCCAGCTTACTTAGAAAATTTCTTTGATAAATTAATTAATTGGGAATACGTTAATTCTCTTCTTTAATTATCGTTTTACAAGTTTGTCTACTAAAAATAAATAAAGTCTATAAGGCAATATTCTTAAAAATTTTAAAGTTAAAGTTAACCCTTTTGGGAAATGAATTTCAAAAGCATTTCCTTTCACCAAGCCATTATAAATTTTTTCTGCAGCGTATTCAGGAGTCTTTAAAAATGGCATAGGAAACTCATTTTTATCGGTCAAAGGAGTTTTGATGAAACCTGGTGATACAACTGAAACCCTCACTCCAAATTTTTTAAAGTCAAAGTAAATACTTTCGCTAAAATTAGTAAGAGCAGCTTTTGAAGGTCCGTAGCCACTTGAATTAGGTAGCCCCCTATATCCTGCTATGGAAGAAACAATTGAAATATGTCCTGATTTCTTTTTTTTGAAAAAATTTTCAACAGATTTTACGCAATCAATGACTCCTAAAAAATTTACAATCATTACATTTTTTATTTTATCGGGGTCAATATTTTGTTCATCTTTTGGTTCATATGTTCCGCTAGAAAATAAACATATATCTATGTCACCAAATTCATTTAGAATACTTTTGAATACGTTATTTACTTGGTCACGATTTGTTACATCTAAAGGGAAGGATGTTATATTTTTATTTTGAGCTAATTCATCTAATAACTCTTTTCTTCTTGCCGAAACAGCAACTTTCCAGCCCTCATTCGCGAATTTTTCAGCTACTGCTTTTCCTATGCCGCTAGAGGCACCAGTGATCCAAATTTTTTTCTGATTTTCTGACATGAATTAGTTATATCTTATATTATGACAAAGAATAAATATTTTTCTTTTACCATAATATTGCTTATTACCTTTGTAGCACCTACTATAGGAAGCTACGCTACATCAACATTTAAAGACCCTTGGTACTCAGAAATAATATTACCAAGTTTTAATCCACCAAGTTGGGTATTTGCTCCTGTATGGTCTAGCTTGTATTTAATGATGTCACTAGCAATTTGGAAAATATGGATAAACACTTTTGATATTAAATTGCTTAAAATTTATTTTGTGCACATATTTTTTAACAGTACATGGACTATAATATTTTTTGGATTTCACAAAATTGGTTTAGCATTACTTAATCTTATAATAATCTTAATTTTTATATTAATTTTAATGAAAGAATATTTTAAAAAAGATAAAATTAGTTTTTATTTAATGGTGCCTTATATATCTTGGTCTAGTTATGCATTAGTTTTAAATACTGCAATATTCTTATTAAATTAATACCACTTTTTTGGATAATCTCTTTTTAATAGAAATTTATTAATTAAAATTGATAAAATAATTATTACAACGCTACCGACTAACACAGGAAAAATAATATAATTTAAAGATACATCAGCAAATAAAGCTATAAGAGGATTAGCTGCTGCAGGTGGATGTATTTTTTTTAAATACATCATTAATGATACAGTTGTTCCAACTGATAACCCAAGAGTGACAAATGAGATACCAAAGAATTCATTAAATAATATTCCTATTATTATTCCCAAAAGGTGTCCAAAAAAAATATTTGATGGTTGTGCGAATTCACTTTCATAAAATATTAAAACTATAAGAGTTGTAGAGCCAAAGGAGAACATCAACCAAAAACCTGTGGATGTTTCAAAGCTTAAAAATGACAATACTCCTATAATCACTGAGGCAGCTGCGCCAGCAACAAGAGGTTCAAAATTTTTTGATATTTTCATATATATTTTTTTTTAAATTAAGTTATATACACATAATGAATTATAAAAAATCATTCAACTTTTTAAAAAAATTACCATCAAAATTGAACTCGTTTTACAAAAAAAAATCTAAATCTGGTATAATAGTTAACAATAAATCAAATTCACAAAAAAATTTTGATCCTGTAACAAACTTTGATAAAGCTTTTGAAAAATATATTCGATCTTTAATAAACAAAAAATTCCCTAATGACTCAATTATTGGAGAAGAATTTAAAGATAAAGATTCATCAAATAATTTTAAATGGTCTATTGATCCAATAGATGGAACAAGAGCATTTGTTATTGGAGCACCGACGTGGTCAAATTTAATAAGTTTATCATTTCAGGAAAGATCGCTTTTAGGATTGGCTAACTTTCCAGAATTAAATAAATATTATATTAATGATAAAGATAAATCTTATGTTTATAAAAATAATAAAAAGTCAACTTTAAGATCATCAAATAATAATAATTTAAAAACAATAAAAATTATTGGAAATTTTCACGGTACACTAAGTTATGAAAGACAAAGAAAAGTTATTAAAAAATTTGGGTGGTCTTTTAGGTTAGCTGGATTTGATGCGCTTAATTACTGTTTACTTGCAGAGGGTAAAGTGGATGCTGTAATTGAGGCAAATTTGAAGCCTTATGATATACTACCTTTGATACCAATTATGAAAAACTCAGGGGCTACCGTCACTAATTGGAAAAATGAACCAGCTGAAAAAGGCGGAAATATATTGGCCACATCTAACAAAATTTTACATAATAAAATTCTTAAATTATTAAAACCTTTTACAAAAAAAAATGATTAATTTATTTTTTAATAGAATATTTAGAGCAATTAAAATTGATATAGACCTATTTGAGGAAGTTGAAAAAGATAAAAACGCAACTTTTCAAGCCGGGATAGTTGTTGTTCTTTCTAGTTTGGCAGCTGGTGTTGGATCTTTACATTTAGGCGCTTCTAATTTCTTAATTGCACCCGCTTTATCCTTATTAAGTTGGTACGTTTGGGCTTATATTATTTATTTTGTAGGTGTAAAATTATTTGGTGATAATAAAACCAAAAGTGATCATGGTGAACTTTTAAGGACTATTGGTTTTTCAAGTGCACCAGGCTTGATAAGAGTATTTGGTGTAACGCCAGAGTTAATGACAGTAACATTTGTTGGATCTGCTTTCTGGATGTTAGCTTGTATGGTAGTAGCAGTAAAATCTGCATTAGATTATGATAGTTTATGGAAAGCATTTGGAGTTGTAGTCGTTTCTTGGTTGGTACAAGCATTTTTTTTATTTTTAATAATTATTTTATTTAAAGGATTTTAGATAGGAAAAATTCTCTTCGAGAGATTACAGCTGTTGCAAATTTTATAGCTGTGCATAATTAAATTTTGATTCACACTTTCGTGTTCTTTTTTACATTCTTCACAAATATTATCCATAGTTTCGTTGAAGTTATCTATGACAATATGATCATCGTTTTTCATTTTATTTAATATAACATTAATTTATGAAAAAATATTTTATAATTGTTTTATTAAGCATAACTAGCTCTTTCGCTCATTCACAAGAGCTAAAAAAAGCATATTTTGCTGGAGGATGTTTTTGGTGCATGGAGGAGTCATTTGATCAAGTTGATGGAGTAATATCAACAATTTCAGGATATTCAGGTGGTCATTTAAAAAACCCGACTTATCAGGACGTAATTTATAAGGATACTGGTCATGTAGAGGCCATCGAAATTACTTATGACTCAAAAAAAATTAATTATGAAAAACTTTTGGATATTTATTGGAAAAATATAGACCCTTTTGACTCCGCGGGTCAATTTTGTGATAAGGGAAAAAGTTATAGATCGGTAATTTTTTTTCAAACACAACCAGAAAAAGAACTTATCGAAAAATCCTTTAAAAAAATCGAAAAACTATTTAAAAATAAGATAGTTACATTAGTTTGGAAATATGAGATTTTTTACCCTGCTGAGGATTATCACCAAGATTATTATGAAAAAAACTTTATTAGATACCTTATGTATAAAAAGGGGTGTAAAAGAGAAGAGACCTTGAAAAAAATATGGAATTGAAAAAAATACTTATAACAATTTTTTTTGTTTGTTTGATAAGCTCTGCAAAAGCTGAGATGATAAAACCAGCAGAAAATTTGTCTGCGTATGATGTAATTAAAATTCAATTAGACGCTCTCAAAAATAACGATGTCAATGACACAGGAATAAAACAAACATGGTTATTTGCTCATCCGGAAAACAAAAAGATGACTGGGCCGTACGCTCGATTTAGAATAATGCTGTATGATGTGCATTATAGAATTCTTTTAAATCATTTTTCTCATAAAATAGATTTAGTAATGAATACTGAAAATAAATTTGTTTACGGTGTAAAAGTATTAAGCGAAGAAAAAAAACAGTTCTATTATTTATGGCATGTTGAAAAAGGTAATGACCAAAATTGTAAAAGTTGCTGGTTTACCTCAGGTGTTTCAATGCCAACAGATCAAGGTAATTCCATTTGAAAAGACCTCCTTTTGCAGTTCGATATATAATTATAGGGGCTATTTTGGTTTTGCCGCCAATACTTAGCACTCATTATGGAACAATATATTTGGGAAAGCATAATGGTGTTCTTCTGGGTTTTTGTGTCGGAATTATTTGTGTCTCTTTTGCATGTTGGAAACTTTTTATTGACGAGTGGAGGGATGACGAAGATTAATGAAATTCGAAATCTCAAGAGAAGGAGCTTTAAAACAGCTCGATGCTTTTATAAACAGTGAATTAGCAAATTATAGTTTCAAAAGAAATTTTGATTTAGGGCCAAAAGACAAATCAAATGTATCTTGCTTATCACCTTATATCTCTCACAGATTAATAACTGAATATGAAGTTGCAAAGACAGTTTTAACAAAGTTTCCATATCAAAAAGTTGAAAAATATATCCAAGAAATATTTTGGAGAGTTTATTGGAAAGGTTGGTTAGAGCTTAGACCTCAAGTTTGGACTGACTTTGTAGAAGATTTAAAAGAATTAAGGGAAGATGATAATTATAAAAAGGCAATCAATGGTGAAACTCAAATTGAATGTTTTAATGATTGGGTAAAAGAGCTTAAAGAAAATAATTATTTACATAATCATACAAGAATGTGGTTTGCTAGCATTTGGATATTTACTTTAAATCTACCTTGGCAAAAAGGTGCAGAATTCTTTATGAAACATTTATTTGATGGAGATGCTGCCTCTAACACATTGAGTTGGAGATGGGTTGCTGGACTTCAAACTAAAGGAAAGCACTATGTCGCTCAATCATGGAATATAAGCAAGTTTACAAAAAATAAATATAAAAATATTAAATTAAATGAGAACGCTTTACCTTTAATAGACAAAAGAGAATATAAATTAAATCCACTCAGTTTTATTAAAGAAGATAATTCAAATGAAAATTTATTACTTTTTGAGAACGAGTTAAATTTAGAAAATAAAAATTTAAAAAAATATAAAAATGTTTACTTAGTTTTTCTAAGTAATGAGGCTCGAAAGTTGAAGCTCGAACAAGATGTACTAGAATATAAGTCAAAAATAATTGAAGACCAAAAAAAACGATTTGAAGATTTAAAAATTATAGATGAAGTAAAATTTAAAAATCTGGTGGGTGAAATTAACTCTTTTGATGTCATTCACCCAAGCATTGGAGAGAATTATTCTTATTTAAATACTATAAGGAAAAAGCAAAATTTAGAATTAAATTTTATTTTGAGCGAGGAAGATAAATTTTCTTGGCAATTTTCTAATAAAGGGTATTTCAACTTTAAAAATAATATTCCAAAAATTTTAACTAGTTTTAATTTACAATAATCTATTTAGAGGAACATTTTTTTGAACAATATTTTACCTTCTCCCAATTTAGTCTCCATTTTTTTCTCCAGGAAAAAGGTTTATTACAAACTGGACAAGTTTTTTTTGGCAAATTAGCTTTTTTTATCATTTAGTTGGTGTTTATTTTTTATAAAAAGAAAATAAGCTGCAATTTCATAAAAGATATTTAATATAAAAAATAAAGGTTTAATCTTAAATGTTTTATATAAAAAATTATATTTAGGAATATTTTTCCAAATTATTAAAAAAGACTCTGCTCCATCAATTACTCTACCATCTTGTATAACATGCATTCTTCTTAAAAGCTCTTTATATGATTTTGAGGTAATTTTCTGAGCTTCATCATTATTAGTTACATCTATCCACTCAACACTGTTATCACTATGTTTTTTGTAATGATTGATTTCAGCTCTACAAATATTACATGAATTGTTAAAAAAAACTTTAACCATTGGTGTTTTCTTTTATAAAATTATTAGCAGCTTTGAAAATTCTTGTTTTTCTCTCTTTATTCATTTTTTCAGAAACTCTAACCATCATTGCAAGACGTGGATTTTTTAAAAAGAATTTTTTATGTCTATCTATAAATTTCCAATATAATCCGTCCATCACATCACACCAAGGACCTTTTTTAAAATGCATCATTTTAAGAAAATAACTAGATCCACAAATATAAGGTTTAGTGGCAAATATCCCGCCGTCACTAAATAATCCCATCCCATAAACATTTGGCGCCATTACCCAGTCAGATGAATCTACGAACATTTCCATGAACCATTTGTAAACTTGTTTAGGATTTATCTCGCAAAGATTCATTATGTTTGCCAATATCATTAGTCTCTCTATATGATGTGACCAGCCGTAGTTTTTAGCGTTATTGATTGCATAATCTAACGGATCTAAACCAGTATTCCCGTCATACCAAGATTTTTTCATTTTTCTTTTATGATTAAAAAAATTAGTATTATCTAATCGTTGATCATAGTTTTGGTAAATTCCTCTCATAAACTCTCTCCAACCTATAATCTGTCTAATATAACCTTCTAGGGAATTCATAGGTATTTTATTTTCAATCTTTCTTAACTTCTCTATAATCTCCTCTGGAGCTATTAAACCTATGTTTATAAGTGGACTTAGTGCGCTATGAAAAACAGTATTTGATTTATCTGTTACAGCATCCTCATAATCCCCAAAAAGCTTTATTCTCTCTTTCAAAAACTCATCTAGCCACTTACTTGCGTCCTTTCGTGTTGTTGGAAACCAAAATTTATCAGTATTTCCTGGATGATCTTTAAAATTAGAATTTATAAATTTTTTAAGAGCAATAGTTTCCTTTGTTGCTTTTACCTTAGAAATTACAGGAACTTTAATAGTATTCGGAAGTTTTTTTCTATTTTCTTCATCGAAACTCCATTTATTTCCTTTTGGAGTTCCATTTTTATTCATTAATAAATTCATTTTCGTTCTTACAATTTTATAAAAATTTGCCATGAAAGGCCGTTTATTTTTAGAAAGGTAATCTTTAAATTCCTGTCTCTCTATTAAAAACATTGGAGATTTAATTTGGTTAACCTTAAGTGAATTTTTTTTTCCTAAATTCAATATTCTTTTTTCAAAAAATTTGTCTTCAATTTCAAAAAAGGTAATTTCTCTTATCTTTTTTTCTTTAATAGTCTTTTCTAATTTTTTTTCGTAGGATAATTTAAAATCTTTATTTACGTCTTTATATATTAAATTAAAATTTTTTGATTTTAGCTCATCTTTGAAAGATCTCATTGAAGACAAAAAAAGAAGAATTTTTAATTTATGATGCTTTTCAAAAGTACATAAACCATAGTCCTCTGCCATAAAAATAATGTGATCTTTATAATCAGATAGATATTTTGGGTTAAATAATTGATTTCCTAAAATAATAAAAAGCTTCATAGGTATTAAAATACATATTTTATTTATATATTACACGCGTCATTATTTGCATGTAAATAACCGTTAATAATGTTATTTTTAATTATGAAAAAAGTAATTTTAGGTGCAACAGGATCAATTGGATCCTCTTTGGCAAAGAAATTAGCCGAGAGTGGCGAGGAATTACACTTAGTTGGACGAGATGAGTCTAGCGTATCAGCACTAGCCAACGAATTAAACTCAACATTTACTGTCTGTGATGTTCTCGAAGAAAATTTTTCCGAAAAAATATTAGCAGATTTAAAAGATGAACAAATTAATGGTCTTGCTTTTTGTGTAGGCTCTATAGATTTGAAGCCATTAAAGTTAACAAAAAAAAGTGATTTCATGCAGTCTTTTAATCTCAATCTTATTTCAGCAACAGAGACAATCAAGTCTTTAGCAGATAATTTAAAAAAAAATAAAGGTTCAATAGTTTTATTTTCAACAGTTGCAGTAAAACAAGGTTTTCCTAATCATGCAATTGTTTCATCAGCAAAAGGTGCAATAGAGGGTTTGACTTTGGCTTTAGCTGCTGAGTTTGCCCCGAATATTCGAGTGAACTGTATTGCCCCTAGTTTAACAAACTCTAAAATTTCAAATTTTTTACTTAAAAATGAAAAAGTTGCTGAGGGTATTGCTAAAATACACCCAATGAAAAGAATAGGTGAGGGAGCTGACTCCGCATCTGTTGCTAAGTTTCTTCTTACAGACGACAGCTCCTGGATAACAGGTCAAATTTTGGGCGTAGACGGAGGACGCTCATCTGTCGCATAACAATTTTGTTTAAAAGGGTTACAAGAGCTTCATGAAAAATTTAATTGTAATAACTTTCTCCTTACTATTAAGCACAGGTCTGTTTGCAGCTGGCAGTGATAGCAGTAGCTCCTCTAATGAGATATCGCTGTACGAAGATGCTGTTAAATTAGTTAAAAGAGCTGGTAAATTAGAAAAAAAAGAAAAAACAGAAAAAGCTAAAAAACTTTATTCTCAAGCTTTCAGTAAATTAGAAAAAGCATACAAATCAGATAAAAAAAATCCAGATATTCTTAATTACATGGGATTTACAACTAGAAAAACTGGAAATTTTGAAAAAGCTGAAAAATTTTATTTAGAAGGTTTAAGTTTAAAACCTAATCACAATGGCATTAATGAATATTTGGGTGAACTTTATGTGCAAACTAATAGAATGGATAAAGCTAACGAGAGATTAGAAGTTCTAAAAAGTTGTAATTGTAAAGAATATAGTGAACTTGAATTAATTATTAAAACTAAAGGTTCAAAAGTTTACTAAGATAAATCTACAGCAAACTTTTTTAACTTTTCAATTGGTATAAGTTCTAATGTTTTAATATTTGTCTTTTTCAAATAAACAGAGCACGCCGCATCCTCTTCAATAGCTCTAGCGTACCAAGTTGCACATACACACCAGCAGTCACCCTCTTTCAAACCTGGAAATCCAAATTCAGGATGAGGTGTGATCAAATCATTACCTACCTTCTTTGACCAAAGTAAAAATTTATCTGTCACTTTTGCACAAACTGTATGAACCCCTCTATCATTTTTATCTGTATTACAACATCCATCTCTAAACCAACCTGTTAAAGGGTCATTAGAACATGGTTCTAAAGGCTCACCGAAAACATTTTTTTGAATTTCATTACTCATCTTGAAAAAACATTAGCAATTTTTTTATCTATTTCTAGATTAAATGAAAAGGATCTTCTCTCTCCACTTGATTTAAATGGATATGCTGTATGCATCAAATAATGTGGAAAAAGAATTACATCACCTTCTTTGGGCTGATGATTGTAAATGCTATCACTTAAAAACATCTTGTTTCCATTTATAAAATCTATTGTGCCATCAATTTTTGATTTTTTATGGCCCTTTGGAACAAATTTTGGAATTTTTAAGTAACCCACACCAGATATATGTCCATCATGGTAATGTATTGGGTTATATTCATTATTAAATTGTCTCACTATCCAAAAATTTTTAATTGAAATTTTCTTAACATTTTTTCCAATAGTTTTAAAAACATATTTTTTTACCTCATTGGAAATTACTTTTTCTAAATTTTTTTTTACAAAAGATTTCGGTAATTGAAATTCTTGTTTTACCTGCCCGACTAATTTTTTTGAATAATCCAGTTTTTTTAATAAACTTTTTTTATTTAAAATTTGGTCAACTTCATTATTAATTTTATTTATTAATTTATTTGAAAATTTTAATTTAGCTATTTTTGGACCAAAAGGGCTTATTACTTTCATAATTATAGTTTTGTCGGGTTAGGCTGACCTTTATAAACTTTTTCGGGATCAAATTTTTTTTCTTTTTCTTTAAATTCTAATTCAATTTCTTCAGAATTTTTAATTTTTCCTAAAGGTATTGATCTATAAAAGCATGATTTATATCCTACATGGCAACTTGCTCCGTTTCCTATATCTACTGACATCCACAATGCATCCTGATCATCATCTATTCTTAAATCAATGACCTTTTGAACAAAACCACTAGTCTTTCCTTTGTGCCAAATATCTTTTCTAGATCTACTCCAATAATGAGCCTCTTTAGTTTCAATTGTTTTTTTTAGAGCTTCCTCATTCATGTAACCGTGCATTAATAATTCACCGGAGCCACTGTCAGAGGTGGTTACTGGAATAAGTCCATCTTTATCAAATTTAGGAGATAGAAATTTTCCCTCTTCTACCTCAAATACATTTTCTCTTTTTTTAAACATGAACGTAAAATAATGAAAAAAAGACAAAATAGCAATTTGCATTAATCAAAGATGTCCTATAAAACCTTCGAGCAATGAAATTAGTTAAAGACATCGATAAAAATTCCTTAAAAAAGTCAGAAGTTTCTGACAAGCAGGCTGAAGAGGCTTTTAAAACAATCTTAAAATGGATCGGGGAAGATCCAAATAGAGAGGGTTTAATTGAGACACCTAAAAGAGTTATTAAAGCTTTTAAAGAGTATTTTAAAGGGTACCATCAAGACGCTGAAGCAGACTTATCTAAAACTTTTGGTGACGTTGAGGGTTACGACGATATGGTTGTTGAAAAAAATATTACTCTTGAAAGTCATTGTGAACATCATATGGCACCAATTATTGGGGTTGCTCACGTTGCTTACATTCCAAACAAAAAAGTTGTGGGGTTAAGTAAATTAGCTAGAACAGTAGAAGTCTTTTCAAAAAGACTACAAACCCAAGAGAGACTTACAATGCAAGTTGCTAAAACTTTAATGAACGCACTTGACGCAAAAGGTGTTGCGGTAACTGTTGATGCAGCGCACCAATGTATGACAATGAGGGGTATCAAAAAAGAAAAAGCCACTACAGTAACCAACTATTTTTTAGGTTCTTTTAGAGAAGATTTAAGTATACAAAATAGGTACTTAAGATACATTGCAAAATAGATGTCAGAAAAATTTAAAGCTATAGTAATAGATAATCAAAACGAAAAATTCACAAGAGAAATTAAAGAAATCGATATAAGTCATCTTAAAGATGGAAACGTATTAGTAAAAATTGATTACTCTAGCTTGAATTTTAAAGATGCGATGATTTTAAAAGACGGTGGGAGAATAGTAAGAAAATTTCCATTTGTTCCAGGAATTGATTTTTCAGGCACCGTAGTTGAAAGTCAAGAGGATAAATTTAAAAAAGACGATAAAGTAATTTTAACTGGTTTCAGAGTTGGAGAGGCTTACTTTGGTGGTTTCGCTCAGTATGCGAAAGTTGATGCTAATTTTTTAATAAAAATACCAAAAAGTTTAGATACCCATAAGTCTATGATGCTAGGCACTGCAGGTTTTACGGCTCTTCTATGTTCTTTTGCAGTTAAAGCCAAAGAGGAATTATTGTTAGGTGAAAAAGTAAAAGATGTTTTGGTAACTGGTGCTACAGGAGGAGTGGGAAGTATTGCCATAATGATCTTATCTAAAATGGGATATGATGTTCACGCCGTTACAGGAAAAAAAGATAAAAACGATTATCTAAAAGATTTAGGTGCAAAAAACATTATAGACAGAAAAGAGTTCGAGGGAGAAAGCAAGCTTCTTGAAAAAGGAGTTTGGGATGGAGTCGTTGATACTGTAGGAGGTGCTTCTCTTACAAAAATATTAGCTCAAACCAAACCAGGTGGTATTGTGGCGCTTCCAGGAAATGCAGGTGGAATAAAGATAAATACTAATTGTATGCCTTTTGTTATCAGAGGAGTAAAACTATGGGGCATCGACTCGTCTGGTTCCTCAATAAAACGAAGAGAGTTTGTCTGGGGCGAAGCAGCCAAATTGATTGATTTTTCTAAAGTTCAATCATTTACTAAAGAACTTTCGTTCACTGAACTTTTAGATGTTTATCCAAAGCTTCTAAAAGGGGAGTTAGTTGGAAGAACTATAGTAAATCCAAATAAATAAACTATAATTATTAAATAATGGATTGGGATAAGTTAAAAATTTTTCACACCGTTGCAGAAGCATCGAGTTTCACTAAAGCATCTACTATTCTAAATTTAAGCCAATCAGCAATAAGTCGCCAAATTCAAGGTTTAGAGACCGATTTAAAGGTCCAATTATTCGAACGTCATGCGAGGGGATTGGTTCTTACTGAAAATGGCGAATATCTTTTTAAATCAGCTCATGAAATTATTTCAAAGCTTAAAGATGTTGAGTCGAATTTAAGTGGTCAAAAAGATAAGATAAACGGAAAATTAGTTGTTACTACTGTCGTAAGTTTCGGAACAACGTGGTTAACTCCTCGAATAAAAGAATTCATGGATCTTCATCCTGATATAGAAATAGAGCTAATTTTTAATGATGTAGAGCTTGACTTAGCAACTCGTCAAGCTGACGTTGCAATTAGGATGAGAAGACCTAAACAATTAAATTTAATTCAAAAAAAATTTGTGGATTTTAATTATCATATTTATGGGTCAAATGAATATTTAGAGAAAAATGGGTATCCAAAAACTTTAAAAGATTTAGATAAACATAAATTTATAACTTATGGTAAGGGAGCCCCATCTCCTGTTTACAATCCCGATTGGGTTTTAAAAATAGGTGCAAAAGATGGAAAAAAAAGAAAATCTGTGATGAAAGTAAACAGTGTTTACGGGCTGTTATTAGCTGTTCAAAGTGGAGTTGGTTTAGCTGCACTTCCAGATTATATTACTCATAATATTAGCGGCATCACTAAAGTTTTACCTAACGAACCAGGTAAGCCAACGGAAACTCATTTCGTATATCCAGCATCATTGAAAAATAATGCAAGACTTATAGCTTTTAGAAATTTTTTATTTAGCAAAGTAAACGAATGGAAATTTTAATCTCATTTATAATACCTTTTATAATACTACTTACAGTTGTAGTATTTATTCATGAATATGGCCACTATTACTATGCTAAGAAGTACGGAGTAGGCGTCACAGATTTTTCTATAGGATTTGGTAAAGAAATATTTGGTTTTAACGATAAATCTGGAACAAGGTGGAAATTCTGCGCAATTCCTCTTGGCGGATATGTAAAATTTTTTGGCGATAGAAATGTTTTTAGCCAAGCAGAGCAAGAAGAATTATTAAAAAAATACAGCAAAGAAGATCAAGAAAAATTATTTGTGGTCAAACCTTTATATCAAAGATCTATAATAGTAGCGGCTGGACCATTTGCAAATTTTTTACTAGCAATATTTATTTTTGCATTCATCTACATGTTCGCTGGAAAAGATTTTACTCCTGCCCAAATACAAGAGGTTCAAATAGAAAGTCCTGCTGAAGAGGCAGGCATTAAATCAGGTGATATTATTCAATCTATAAATGGTAAAGATGTAAATAGCATTATGGAAGTTTCAGCTTTCATTAATTCCTCTTCATCAGAGATAATTGATATCGGAATATTAAGAAATGAAAGTGAAATCACATTTTCCGTCAAACCTGAGGTAATTAAAGGGGAGGACTCTTTAGGCAACAAAGCAAATAAAAAGATTATCGGTATAAAAATAGCACCTTTAAATGATGAAATTAATAGAGAAAGATTAGGCCCAGCAACCGCTTTGTTTTATGCTTGTAAAGAGACTTGGTTCGTAATTGATGCTTCATGGAATTTTATTATTTCAATGTTTAAAGGCACAGGAGACACCACTCAACTTGGGGGCCCTATAAAAATAGCTAAAATAACTGGTCAGGTTGCAAAAATGGGTTTTATAGCTTTTTTAAGCATTATGGCTTACATATCAATTAGCTTAGGATTTATTAATTTGTTGCCTATTCCTATGTTAGATGGAGGACACTTAATGTTTTATGCTTTTGAAAAGGTTTTAGGCAGACCCCTAACTCAAAAGACCCAGGAAGGATTCTTTCGAATCGGTCTTTTTTTACTACTTTCTTTAATGTTTTTTACAACATTTAATGATTTAAAAGATTTAGGCTTATTTTAAGCCATTTTTTTAATCAAAAAAGTCAATAAAATCAATGATTTTTGGCCATACAATATATTGTGTTGATATTTACGTGAAACACCAAAAAAATGTTGATTTTATTAGATTTTTATAGAAATTAGAAATAACTAAGGGGCATAAATGAATAAAAAACAACTAGTAGCAAAAATATCGTCCACACTGGGTCAAAGCAAAGCCGATGCTGAGAGAACTTTTGACTCAATAACGACTATTATTTTAGATGCTTTAAAGAATGACGATACTGTAAAAATAGCTGGTTTTGGTACATATAAAGTAGCAAAAAGAAAAGCTAGGGTAGGAAGAAACCCAAGAACAGGGGAATCTATTCAAATTGCTGCATCCCAAAAAGTTAAGTTTTTACCAGCTAAAAGCTTAAAAGAAATGTTTAACCGATAAACGTTTTTTTTAGCCCTTATTTGATAATTTCAAATAAGGGCTAAACTACTTGCAAAAACTGCATACCTAAAATTGAGATAATTCAATTCTTTTTCAACAGTTAAAATCCTATAACGCACGCTTAACAAGGGAGTTAGTTATGAAAAAATACTTAGGATACTTTTTAGCAGGTACAGCCATTTACTTTGGTTTTGCTGGTCTTGGTTATGCTGAGACTACAGTGTCTGCAGAAGTACAATACATTTTTAATACCCTATTATTTTTAATGTCAGGTTTCTTGGTCATGTGGATGGCCGCAGGTTTCGCAATGTTAGAGTCAGGATTAGTAACATCAAAATCTGTATCAGCAATCTGTGCTAAAAATATAGGTTTATATTCAATCGCCGGAGTAATGTTCTGGTTGGTTGGTTACAATTTAGCTTACGGTATCCCAGAAGGCGGATATATAGGTTCATTCACACCATGGAGTGATAATTCAGCATTAGAGACAGGATATTCTGATGGTTCTGATTGGTTCTTCCAAATGGTGTTCTGTGCAACTACAATGTCAATCGTATCTGGTACGTTAGCTGAGAGAATTAAGATCTGGCCATTTTTCTTATTTGCCGCAATTTTAACTGGATTTATATATCCAATTTCAATGGGTTGGCAGTGGGGTGGCGGATGGTTATCGGCTGCTGGATTTTCAGACTTTGCTGGTTCAACATTAGTACATGCTGCAGGTGGTGCTGCCGCTTTAGCAGGTGCAATAGTGCTTGGAGCCAGAACTGGAAGATTTAGTTCTAGCGGCGGTGTCAAAGCTATGACGCCATTTGCTGCATCATCTATTCCGTTAGCTACACTAGGAGTATTTATACTATGGCTAGGTTGGTTCGGATTTAATGGTGGATCTCAATTAGCTTCTGGTACGTTAGAAGACGTTTCATCAGTCGCAACAATTTATATCAATACGAACTTAGCTGCAGGTGGCGGTGTATTAGCTGCTGCAACAGTATCAAGATTAATTGGTGGTAAAACTGACGTAGTAATGATGCTTAACGGCGCGATAGCCGGTTTAGTAGGTATTACGGCAGAACCATTAACACCAAGTCCGTTAGCTGCAATCTTTATTGGAGCAATAGCAGGAGTATTAATGTACTTCTCAGTAAAATTATTGTTCAAAATGAAAATTGACGACGTAGTTGGTGCCATACCAGCACACTTAGTAGCTGGAATATGGGGTACATTAGCAGTGCCATTAACAAACAGTGATGTTACTTTTGGAGCACAATTCCTAGGAACAATCTCAGTAGTGGTATTCGTATTCATAGTCTCGTTTATTGTTTTCCAAATTATTAAAAATACAATTGGATTAAGAATAAGCAAAGAAGCTGAAAGACTAGGAACTGACAAAGCAGAAGTTGGTGTAATAGCTTACGGTATAAGAGACTAAAACAATTTAGCTTATCTCCTCCCTCGTTAGTTGGAGAAATATTAAGGCCCGGAGACCCCCTTCGGGCCTTTTTTTAATTAGGCTTGAATAATTTTGATGTGTAATTTTTTAGGTTGTATTTCACTCTTAAAAATTAGTGCAGTGAATTAAAAGTTTTGGTCTTTTTTCTAATTTTTGATTAATTTTTATATTTTTAAAGATAGCGATATTTTTAATTTAAATCAGTATAAGTTATTAATTTATTTTTCTTTAAAATTTTATTAAATAATCGTTTAAGTTGTATTTACAAATCTATTGAAAAATATGTGTTATTTGATGTTTTTTTAATTCTCATTCTCTTTCCAAATCTTTTCCCAATCGACATTTGGTGATAAACCAAATATAGAATTTACATTTGTAAAATGAATAGCAAGTGAAGGTATTGGTGAAATACACAATTCTTTTTCATAAATTTGATGAAGTGGTTTTTCAAAGGGAGCATGTTCTTTTGTGCACATGCTTATATACTTCTGCCAATATTTTTCTATAATTTTCTTGCTAGTTAAGAAAGTACACAAGGATTCATTAACTTTCCTCCAATGATAATTTAGGCCTAAAAAATTCTGCGTTAAATTTGCTTTAGTATATAAATACGGATAATCAGATGGACATATTATAATTTCATTATTTATTTGAGAAGAAATTCTCTCGTAAGTTAATATCATTTCACCAATAGAGTCTTTTTGATGAAGATAATCATCTTCAACAAAATAAATTAAATCTTCACAATTTTTAGCTTCCAATAAAGATTGATTGATATTTGCCATATTAGACATTTGATTTTCTGTAACTGGTTCTCCTCGCTCATTTAATTTTTCAATATTATTTTTAAATTTCGAAAAATCTAAATTGATAAGTTCATATTTTGTTTGAAAATATTTAAATATTTTATCAATTTTTTCTAAATCATCTTTTGATGAATTGTGGTCAATTATTTTAAAGTTTATTTTTATCTTTTTTAATTGTGGGCTATGGTAAGTAGAATTTAAAATAGATCTTATAGTTCTTGTAGTATATTCAATTTTTTCTTTCTCAAATAACCTAGACTTAGATTGTGTCAGCATATTTACACTCGCACAAGTTCTAATGATAATATCTAAAGCTTTTACTTGTCTTGTAATTTTTACTTTACCCAGTGGAAGATTTATAGAGTTTTGTCCGATTAAACTTAATTCATCATTAATTCTCTTTCCTGAAGTAACAATTTCAAATGTATTTTGATCAATAATTTCAAAACCTAATTTCCTACAAATCTTAATAAAGACCTTTTTTAAAAATCCAGTTTTTTTTGTATTTTTGATATTTTTCATACTAGTAAAATATATATAATAGTTTAAATATTTGATCTATGACTATTAAATCTTCACAAAAATTGGTTGAAGAAGCCAACGAAATCATTGAAACACTAAGTCCATCGGAAATAAAGAGTCTTATTGAAAAAAATGAGATAACATTAATTGATGTCAGGGACATCAGAGAACTTTGGAGAGATGGCACAATTGAAAATGCAAAACACATCCCAAGAGGTATGCTAGAATTTTGGCTCGATCCTAACAGCGCTTATTATCAAGAAAATAAGATCAAAGATCTAAAAAAAATGGTTTTTTTCTGCGCTCTTGGTTTTCGCTCAGCTCTAGCAACTAAAACGTTAGTTGATATGGGTTTCAAGAATGTAGCTAATGCGAGTGGCGGATTTGATGCACTAAAAAACGTTGGTTTAAAAGTTGTTCAAAAAGAAAAAAAATAATTTATTTACTTGCTTCTTTTAAAACAAACTCAATTCTATCTTGCCCCCAAAAAATCTTGTTATTACATACGAATGTAGGAGCTCCAAATATACCTTTTTCATAAGCTTCGCTTGTTTTTTTTTTTAAAGTATCTTTAATCGAGGATGATGTTACTCTTAAAGCAAAAGTTTTTGGATTTACGTTTAGATTCTTTAATACTTTTTGAATTATGATGTCATCATTCATATTTAAACCATCCTGCCAAATAGAGTTAAATATATTATCAATATAATAGCTTTTAAAATTATCTTCTTCTGCCACAAACACGCCTCTCATTAAATTTAAACTTCTTATTGGAAAATATGAATTAAACTTAAATTTTACGTTATTTTTTTCGGCTATCAATTTACAATCTCTAATCATATGTTTTGCTTTTGCAGGTATAAAAGCGGGTGCTTTTATTCCATGTAAATTATGTAAGCCACCTAGCAAAATTGGCTTATACCTAATCTTAATTGATGCTTTGTGTTCTATCTTTCTAATTTCTTTATGAGCAAGAAAAGAGTACGGACTTATAAAGTCAAAGTAAAAATCAAATGGTTTAATCATTAAAACTTATTTTTTTTGTGAAAAAAATTCTTAAAAACCAATAAATCACCAAACCTAAAGGCCCTGTAAAATAAGTAAAAATTAGTGAGGGAATCGTAATAACTTTTGGTATAAAATATCTTTTAGCATCTCTAACAATCCATGCTCCAGCAAACAAACTAATCGCAAGAAAATGAAGCCAAAAAATTAATAAAAGAGTTTCATTTGCAAACATTGAGTACAATCCATCTAAACCACTATAAAGCTCAAAGCCATCAAAAATATTATTTTCCAAATAAAGATTGTAAGATAGGTAAGCATAACCAATAGATAGTAGCAATGGAGCTATTATTGATTGAGCAAAAAAATTTGTTAAACCATGATTAGGTACAAAAATTAATAACAGCCAAAAAGGAATTACCCCCCAGTTCGCCACTAAATAAATAGTTTCAGAATTTATGAACTCTAATAAGTCGTTTATCATTAAAAATAATATAGTATATTAACTAAATGAATCCCACATTAAATAAAAGTGATTTCGAAGATCTAACTACTAATTTAAAAGATTTAGCTTATTCATATCTCGAAAAGTACAGTCCTTCTAAACAGCAATTAAAGGTTTATCTTCTTAAAAAATATTTAACAAAAATTAAAGGCAGTAAGTCCAAAAAAGAGGTCACAATGATAATTGATGAAATAATTTCAAATTTAGAAAAAAATAAATTCTTAAACGATGAAATGTATTCTGACTCAAAAGCAAGAATGTTCTTAAGACGAGGTTATTCTTTAAATAAGATAAATCAATCTTTAAGAAGCAAAGGCATAGAGGATAAATACGTAAAACAAAGCATTGATAAAATAAAAGAAGATGAAATTGAGCCAGATTTCGTCTCTGCTTTGAAACTATGCAAAAGAAGAAGAATAGGACCTACCAGACCGGAAAGCAATCGTGAATTATTTTATAAAAAAGATATGGGTATTTTAGCTAGGGGTGGTTTTAGTTTTGATTTATCAAAAAGAGTTTTAAATTTAGATGCTAATGAATTCAAAAAATTAATCAAGATTATCTGATTTCCTTTTTTTTTCTTCCTCTATCAAAATATCAAGTTTTCTTTTTAGAGCATTTCTAACTAGTATAAAAAATAGAATTCCGAAAAAACTAACAGATAAAATTATAATTAATATAGTCTTAAACATTTAAATTCTCGGAGCGTTTTATTAATAAACTAGGATTTTTATAATCTTCTTTACCATATAAAAAGGGTTTTTCATCTAAGGTTGTGATTATTGCTCCAGCATTCTGGGCTACTGCATGCCCCGCTGCATAGTCCCATTCATTTGCCCGTTCTCTTGCAGCATAAATATCATACTCGCCTGTCGCGATCACACAAAATTTATAGGAACTTGCCATTTTTACTATTGAGGTAACATTATTTTCTTTTAATTTATTAAGAATTAAATCAGATGGTTTTATAACACTTGATAAAGCTACCACTTTATCTTTTGGTTGTTGTTTTTTACAGCAAATTTTCATTGTCCTTTTTTCCTCAATTAAATAACTTTCGCCTGGTGCATAAGTAAAAAAAAGCCTATTTTTTTTTGGTACTCCAACAAGACCAAGAACTGGTATTTTGTTTATTACTAAAGCAGCGTTAAGTGTATATTCATCTTTACCAGCAATATATTCTTTTGTTCCATCTATTGGATCGATTAACCAAAATATATTTGAATTATTTTTAATTGATAAATTTACTGTTTCTTCAGATATAATCTTTATATCTGGAGTTATTTCAGAAATTTTTTTTGTAATCAGATCATTAACTCTTAAATCACCGTTACTGACTGGTGATTTGTCCTCTTTAATTTCTACTTTTAGGCCTTCCTTATAAATTCTAATCGACTCTTTTCCAGCATAATCAAATGTTTCTATAAGCCTTTCTGCTATTTTTTTAAGTTCAATTTTATTCATTTTCTATTTTTTCTAATTTAACGTTATTAATATTAATTACTTTTTTTCCAAAATTTTCAAAATTAACTGTTACTTTATTGCCTATAATTGATTGCACCTGTCCTATACCCCAGTCTGTATTTGCAGGGTTTTTAACATAATCACCTGGCTCAAAATCTATAAGCATTATGGAAAACTAACTGTAAATATATTATATACTTTAAATTATGAATTCTCTAGGAATTAATAAATCAAAAAAAGAAACAAAAGTAGTTGTAGCTATGTCCGGAGGAGTTGACTCTTCCGTAGTGGCTGCTCTTATGAAACAAGAAGGGTATAATGTTACAGGAATTACATTAAAACTTTACGATGATACTAAGCAATCAAAAGAAGGAAGACAATGTTGCGCCGGTCAAGATATTATGGACGCCAAAAGAGTCTCTGAAAAAATTAACATAAATCATGAAATTTTATATTATCAAAAAAAATTTAAGTCTGAAGTGATTGACTCGTTTATTGACAGTTATGTAGCTGGTGAAACACCAATACCTTGTGTTCAATGTAATCAAACGGTTAAATTCAGAGATCTTTTTAAATATGCTAAGGATTTAAAAGCAGACGCATTAATTACTGGACATTATGTTTCAAGAATTCAAAAAAATGGGCATGCAAATATGTATCGTGCAAAAGATCATACTAGAGATCAAAGTTACTTTCTATTTAGCACCACTCAAGAACAATTAGATTATTTAAGGTTTCCTTTAGGAGAGATCGAAAAACATGAAACAAGAAGATTAGCAAAAAAATTAGATTTAAATGTTGCCGACAAACCAGACAGCCAAGATATATGTTTTGTTCCAAATGGCGATTATAGTTCAGTAATTAAAAAATTTAGACCAGAGTCCTTTAAAAAAGGAAAGATTGTAGATATATTTGGAAATCAGATTGGGGAACATGACGGAATTATAAATTATACTATTGGCCAGAGAAAAGGGATAAAGATTTCAGGAGAAAGGCCACTCTATGTTGTAAATATAAATGCCGAAGAAAATACTGTTGTAGTTGGAAACAAAGAAAATTTAGCAATTAAAAAAATCCAATTAAGAGATTTAAATATTTTGGCTTCAAAAAAAGATTTTGAAAATATAATTTACATTAAAGTACGCTCAACCGGCAAAATGTTAAAATCAAAAGTTATTTTTAAAAATAATAATGCTGAAATTGAAATTTTGGATAAAGAAACAGGAATTTCACCGGGACAAGCATGTGTTTTTTATACCAAGGATGATGTTGGGGATAAATTACTCGGTGGTGGTTGGATAGATAAGACTTTCAATAATAATTTATCCACTTAATTAACAATCACCAAACACACACGTATTAAGTGATACATTTTTTTTAATCCTTATGATTTAATGAAATTAATTAAGAGGCAACTCTTAACTGGCCATTTAAGGAAAAACCGAGAGGTTCAAGCTTAAAGGGCAGAAAGATGGACCTAGTAGCGCTAGAATAGTTCATCGGGACGGCTTGGCGGTAGCGCCTACAACGACGAGCCAAAACTACTAAATTTCTGGGCGAAAGCCTAGAAATTTATGTGGTTCTTCTCCAAAAAAATCTAGAAAGTAAATAAAAAATTATCACTCCAACAAAATAGTTCCATTCTAACATGTGTTTAAAATGAGTGTTTCCTTTAGATATGAGGGTGGGCAAACTTAAAATAGCTACAATTATTAAAACACTAACCAATATAAACTTTAATAATAAAATTTTTTGATTAATAAATGTATCCAATTTAGTTTTAAGTTTATATAAATTATAAACTAAATATCCTTGCGCGACTAACTCAAATATTATGAACAATACTAATACAACTCTTCTAAATAATTTATAAATTTGTATATCAAATTTTATTCCTAAAAAAAGTGAGTGGATAACAAGAAAAACAGCCGATAAAATTCCGAAAGTTTTAAACTTATAATTAATATTTGTTGAATTTAAATTATTTACTAAATTATTATTATTTTTCCAATAATAATAAAGAAATATAGCTGTTAAAATCATTGAAGGTTTAAAAATTAGATATTGAGGGAAAGTTCTTGAAGCTCTACTTATAGACAAGCTACCATCTATGTAAGGAATTGAAAAACCAGATCTACCAATTTGATCAACCGCAAAAATAGTATTTTCTAAAAACCCTGGATTTTGAGATATTAAAAGACACAGATTTATTGCACTTAATGGAATAAAGAAAATCCATAAACTCAATCTTCGAATTTGAGTTATTTCACTCATACTTTTTTAGATTATTTCTTTTTATTTCTTTTTCTTGCTCTTCTTTTTTTTGAGCCTATTTTTCTTCTTCCACGGTGCTTTTTGGGATAACCCATATTTTTGCCTCCTTTTAATATGTTAATAGTTAAATTATATATAAGGTTCAATTATACTTATTTTATGAAAAAGTCTATAAAGACATTTTTAAAACATCCTACCAAAGATATCTCAAATAGATCTGCAAACCCCCCAGTTATTAGAGCATCAACTATTCTTTTTAATACAATGCAGGAACTCTACCAGCATGAAAAAAAAATAAAAAAAAATCAAAAAGTTACTCATTACAGCTATGGTCGCTATGGTAGTTCAACAACAATAGAATTAGAAAACATGCTTAAAGAGCTTGAGAAAGCTTATCACGTTTTTTTAACTGGCACAGGATTTGGCGGTGTAGCTCTAGGAATAATGAGCTTATGTAGACCTGGGGATGAAATTTTAGTTTCAGATAATGTTTACGGTCCGACAAAAGAAATTTCAGAGAAACTTCTAAGAGAATTTGAAGTTAATGCTATTTTTTATAACCCAGAATCATTTCAAGACCTAAAAAATAAAGTCTCAAAAAAAACAAAAATGATACTCGTTGAAAATCCTGGAAGTAATACTTTTGAGTTTCAGGATTTATCTAAGATCGTAAAGTTAGCAAAAAAGAATAAAATATATACTTTTCTTGATAATACCTGGGGCACACCTCTATATCTTAAGCCCTTAACTATTGGGTTTGACATGTCATTTTCTTCAGCAACAAAATATTTTTCAGGTCATTCAGATGCTATGGGCGGATCATTGGCTGTAAATAAAAAAGTTTTTAAACAAATAATGTTTTTTTATAGACTTTCAGGTTACAGAATGTCAGCTGATGAAGCTTATTTAATCATCAGAGGATTAAGAACTTTAGATACTAGGTTAAATCAACATTATCATAATACGAAAAAAGTTATTGACTTTTTAAGAAAACACAAAAAAATAAGTGAAATACTCTACCCGTACAAAAGATCAAGTAAAAATTATAAATTATGGAAAAAATATTATTCAGGTGCAACAGGATTATTATCTATTGTAATTAAAAGTAAAAAAAAATCTTCGGTAATTAAATTTGTAAATTCATTGGAATTATTTGGAATAGGATATAGCTGGGGAGGTTTTGAAAGTCTTGCAATTTTACAAGAGCTAAGATCAAAAAATAAGGACGAATACTTAAAAGGAAGAAAATATTTTAGATTTAGTAAAGATGAACACATTGTAAGATTGCATATAGGCCTTGAGGATCCTCAAGATTTAATTAATGATTTAAGAAGTTCTTTAAGGTATATAAAGTAGTGAAAAAATTTTTTCCTAATAATTTAGCCTTAATTGTTTTAGCGTCAGCTTGTTGTGTAATTTTGATTTCTATGGGCTTAAGGCAGACTTTTGGCCTTTTTTTTGATGCATTTGAAAGAGGCTTAGGTGTTACGAGAACAGAATTCGGATTAGCTATTGGTATCCAAATGTTATTTTGGGGAATATTTGCTCCTATTTTCGGATTATTAGCAGATAAGTTTGGAGGAAATAAAGCTGTATTTCTTGGATTTATAATTTTCGCTTTAGGTATTTTCATGCTGTATTCTGGACCAAACACTGGAATTTATTTTCAATTAGCTCTTGGAGTTTTGATTGGAATTGCTTTAGGAGCTACAGCAATTGGAGTTCCAGTTTCAGAGGTAGGTAAACATTTTCCAAACGAAACTAGAACTATAGCGACTGGGATAGTTACTGCAGCAGCTTCCATTGGATACTTTTTGTCACCTCTTTTAACTAAATATAGTTTAGTCGAATTTGATTGGGAGCAGACTTTAAAATATTTTATGATTTTTATAGTTATTGGTCTTATAGTTTCTCTTTTTTTGCTCCCCTCAAAGACAGTAATTAATTCATCGCAAGCAGATAGAGATCAATCTTTTTTTTCAGCAATTAAAGAAGCTTTTTCTCACAAAGGATACGTTCTTTTAGTTTTAGGTTTTTTTGTTTGCGGTTTTCAAATAACTTTAGTCGGCACTCATATTCCTGGGTACATGCAAGATAGAGGTATGGCTGGATGGTCAGCAACTATTATTCTAGCATTAATTGGATTTTTTAATATTTTTGGTACTTTAGGAATGGGTTACCTTGGCACCAAATATAAGAAAAAGAATTTGTTAAGTATTCTTTATTCTTTAAGAGCAGTTAGTATATGTATTTTTATTTTTTCCCCACCTTCAATGTTAAACTCAATAATCTTTGGCGTTAGTTTTGGATTATTATGGCTTTCAACTGTACCTCCAACCAATGGAATAGTTGCCCAAATTTTTGGAACAAAATATTTAAGCACTTTGTTTGGCATTGTTTTTTTATGTCACCAATTTGGAGCTTTCGCTGGGGCATTTCTTGGAGGTTATTTTTTTGATAAGTATGGTAGTTACGATTATGCATGGTTCATGGCGATAGCACTTTCAATTTTTGCAACTTTAGTTCATTACCCCATAGATGAGCGAAAAATTGAACGTGTGGATAACACTATCTAAGGTTGTATTTTGAGTCCTAAAGAGAATCAAAAGTGAATCAAAACGTGAACATTGAAAATACTCAACTAAAAATTGTGGATAATTTTTTTATCAAATACTTTATAATTATTAAAAATGGAAAAAACAAAAGGAGCAAAAATGTTTTCAAAAGAATTAGGAGCAAAGCTAGATAAGTTTCATTTATTAAAACACCCGTTTTATCAAATTTACTGGAACGAAGGAAAATTAAATAGAGAAATTATTAAAGATTATGCCGAACAATATTATCAGCATGTAAAAGCTTTCCCAAGATATATAAGTGCTACACATTCAATTTGTGAAGATATTGAAAAAAGAAGAATTCTTTTAGAAAATTTACAAGACGAGGAAAATAAGGACGGTGACCATCCTAAGCTATGGAAGAATTTTGCTAAAGCTTTAGGAGCTGACGAAAAAGAAATCGAAAAAGTAAAACTTGATTGGTTCACGAAAGATATGATTGATAATTTTTTTGCACAAGCAAGAAAATCATATGCTGAAGGTCTTGCTTCATTATATACTTATGAAAGACAAATACCTGAAATTGCTGAGACAAAAATACAAGGATTAAAGAAATTCTATGGAGTAAGCTCTAAAGCTGGACTTGAATTTTTTGAAGCACATAAATCAGCGGATGTAATTCACAGAGCCGAGTGTGAAAAATTACTAGACAATTTATCAAAAGAGGAGCAAGAGAAAGCGGAAACAGCTTCTTTATTGACCGCTAGATATCTTTGGAACTTTTTAAGCGGTATGACCTCTAAGCATAAACTACAAACAGTAGCGGCTTAAGCTTAAATAGCTAAATTATCTAATGAAGAACGATAATCACGTCTGGGATAGCAAACATCCCACAGCTCAAATGTTAGGTCGATGGCAACCTTGGCATGCAGGGCATCAAAAGCTTTTTGAGGAGACCTTAAAAAAAACAGGACAAGTAAATATTATGGTTAGAGACGTCAAAGGGATTGACGATAATCCTTTTGATTTTGAAACAGTAAAAAAAAATATTCTTGATGCACTAAAAGACTACAAAAATCGAATTCAAGTTACATTAGTACCAAATATTACAAATATTTGTTATGGAAGAGGAGTGGGTTATAAAATAGAGGAGATAGTTTTAGATGAAAAGACTCAACAAATCTCTGCTACTAAAATTAGAGAGCAAATGCGAAAAGAGGGAAAACTTAAATAAATGAGAAACGTTCTCACTTGACCTCTTTTAATCAAACCTTTAAGAGTCATCTATGTTAACAATAAATCCATTTGCTGATCTATCAACAGTGATTCCAGCTTTTTTAATGCAATATTTTGTTATTGCTATGGTCCTTTTAATAATTGTCGGAACTGGTTTAGATATGTTGCATAAAAAAAACGTTATTTATTTTTTTAGAAATGCGCAAAAAGCAAAAAAATCTGCAAAAAATGAATTATCTGTTGGAAAAAAAACAGCAGTAATTTTAAAAACGGTAGCACATGACATTGCCACTACGTCGGAATTGGGCTGGGGAAAAAGAAGACTCGCACACGTTTTAGGAATGTATGGAACAATAATATTCTGGATAGGTTCAGTCGTTTTGATTTTCAATTATACTGACGGATCTGTTGCTCCCTCTTATATTCCAGTTATTTGGCACATAGGAGCAATAATGACATGTCTAGGAGGTTATTGGTTTTGGTTTTTCTTGAGAGTCGACGTATCTGCAGAAGCTCATCCTTGGTACAGAATTATAACCGCAGATTTATTTGTTTTAGCATTACTAGCTTGCGCTACTTTTGGATTGGCTTGGTCCTTTACGCAAACTGCGGGTATGAGCGTATTAAGTTATCTTTTTTTATTTTTTTTCATTGTATCCAACGTAGTTTTATTTGGAGGAGTATATTGGTCTAAATTCGCACACATGTTTTACAAACCTGGAGCTGCAATACAAAAAAATTTAGCTGAAGCTGACGGTTCTAGAGACAATTTGCCCCCACCGGCTGATGCTCCTGAGCAGTTTGGGTTAGGAATTAAAAGGGAAGAACCAAAACATTATTAAGAATTATGATATTTAAAACTAGATTAAAGCCATATATTATTATAAGAAAAACCAAGGTAGAAATTTAATGTCAACATTTGTTTATATGACCAGATGTGATGGTTGCGGTCACTGCGTAGATATCTGTCCATCGGATATAATGCATATTGATGAGACTATAAGAAGAGCAAAAAATATTGAGCCAAATTTTTGCTGGGAATGCTATTCGTGTGTTAAAGCCTGCCCTAATCATGCAATTGATGTGAGAGGTTACGCAGACTTTGCACCAATGGGTCATAGCGTTCGTGTCAGAAGAGAAGAAGAAAAAGGTACTATTTCATGGAAAATTAAATTCAGAAATGGAACTGAAAAAAACTTCGTTTCACCTATTACCACGAAACCTTGGGGAAAATTTATTCCAAAACTTGCAGAAGGCGATAAACCGAGACAAGGAGAAATGAACTCTCAAGTTTTATATTCGGAGCCAGAGGGGTTAGATACAAAAAAAGATTTACCAACAATTAGCAAAGACTCATTTAAAAAAGGTGTTTACTATTAATGCCTAAAAACAAAACAGTTCACGAAGATTGCGATATTCTAGTCGTCGGCGGAGGAATGGCTGGTACAGGAGCTACATTTGAAGCAAGACACTGGGGTAGAGATCTGAAAATCATATGTGTGGAAAAAGCCAATATTGATAGAAGTGGTGCTGTTGCTCAGGGTCTGTATGCAATCAATTGTTATATGGGAATGAGATGGAATGAAAACCAACCAGAAGATCATGTTAGATATGCTAGAAATGATTTGATGGGATTAGTAAGAGAAGACTTAGGTTACGATATGGCTCGTCACGTAGACTCCACAGTTCACATGTTTGATGAATGGGGCCTTCCAATGATGAAAGATAAAAAAACTGGAAGATATCAAAGAGAGGGAAAGTGGCAAATAATGATACATGGCGAAAGTTACAAGCCAATAGTAGCTGAGGCTGCAAAAAAGTCAGCTGACAAAATATATAATAGAATAATGGTTACTCATTTATTAATGGATGAGAACAAAGAGAATAGAGTTGGAGGGGCTGTTGGTTTTAATATGAGAACTGGTGATTATCATGTGTTTAGAGCAAAAACAGTCATAGTTGCCGCTGGCGGTGCATCACATATTTTTAAACCTAGAGCAGTTGGTGAAGGCATGGGGAGAACTTGGTATGCTCCGTGGAGCAATGGATCTGCTTACGCCTTACCTATTGCTGCAGGTGCAAAAATGACTCAGATGGAAAATAGAATTGTATTATGTAGATTCAAAGATGGTTATGGTCCTGTCGGAGCATATTTTTTACATTTAAAAACTTACACACAAAATGCCAATGGTGAAAATTATGAGAAAAAGTGGTACGACCAGACTAAAAAGTTGGTAGGTGAATATATTGATCATCATCCAGTTCCGACATGTCTCAGAAATCATGCATTTATCCAGGAGGTAATGGCAGGTGGTGGACCAATTCACATGGTAACAAAAGAGGCATTTCAAGATCCACATCTAGAAACAGTAGGTTGGGAAAACTTTTTAGGTATGACAGTTGGTCAAGCCGTCGTTTGGGCGTCTCAAAATATTGATCCAAAGTACACTAACCCAGAACTTACTACTTCAGAACCTTATGTGATGGGATCACATGCAACTTGTTCAGGGGCATGGGTAAGCGGTCCAGAAGATATAGCACCTAAAGAATATTTTTGGGGTTACAATAGAATGACTACAGTTGACGGTTTGTTTGGAGCCGGAGATACAGTTGGGGGAAGTGCGCATAAATTTTCTTCGGGTTCATTTACTGAGGGAAGGCTGGCTGCAAAAGCTGCAGTTAAATATATTGAAGACCAAAAAGCAAATGATCTAAAAGTTTCTGATAAACAGTGTGATAAATTTAGAGAAATTATTTATAAACCTTTAGACAATTATACAATTAATAGGAATGAAATTACTGGAGGAACAGTTTCTCCGAGTTATATTTCACCAATTCAAGGACTGCAAAGATTACAAAAAATTATGGATGAGTATGTTGGTGGCATAACAGCAAATTATATGACTAATGATAATCTACTTAAAAAGGGCTTAGAACTTTTAGATTGGCTTCAAGAAGATTTAGAAAATGTTGGTGCAGAGGATTATCATCAGCTTATGAGAGCTTGGGAACTAAAACATAGAACATTAACCTCTCAATGTGTAACAGAACATACCTTATTCAGAGAAGAAACGAGATGGCCCGGATATTATTACAGGGGAGACAAATTAAAATTAGACGATGAAAATTGGCATTGTTTAACTGTTTCTAGAAGAGATCCAAAAACTGGAAAATTTAGTTTAGAAAAAATGCCTGTTTACCACATAGTTGGTGACGAGAAAGAAAAGAAGGCTTCATAAACCATCCCCATGAACTTGCTAGAAAAAAGTGATGATGAAATCATCAAAATAGCTAATCCTATTTGGGAAAACTTGGTAAGATCATCAAATAATAAAGATTACGGTAGTTTCACAAAAGATTTTTCATCTCAAATGCTTTACGGAGCGAATGAGGTTGAGCTCGGAAAGCAGTGGGCTAATAATAAATTACTTACGAGCTTATCAGAAAAGCAAGAGTTTTTAGGATGTATAAGAAGGGATAAGTTTATTACTGTTCTCTATAGACAAAAAAGTAACACCGTACCAGGTGAATTTCTCGGAAGACTTGTTCTTGGGTTAGAAGGGGATATGGTTAAAGTTTTCGGAGCAACAATTTATTAAGATTGACAACTTAATGTTTCAGGCATACTGCTAATATAATGCTCGAAATTTACCTTCCTATTGCTCAAGTAAATATAGATATTTTTCTTCTTTTATTTTTAAGTTTAGTAGTTGGAGTACTATCTGGCTTGTTTGGCGTAGGGGGAGGTTTTCTAATGACTCCTTTTCTCATCTTCATGGGTATACCACCTGTGTATGCGGTACCGAATGAGGTTAACAATATTCTTGCAACATCTGTCTCTGGCTCATTAACACATTGGTACAAAAAAACTTTAGATTATAAGATGGGATTAATGATAGTCTCAGGCGGTGTGGTAGGAACCATAATCGGCATTATGACGTTTACTTTTTTTTCAGAAATTGGAAAAATAAGCTTAATAATTTCATTATTGTACATGTACCTTTTAGCTATGGTTGGAACTCTTATGTTAATCGAGGGTATTAAAGAAAGAAATCGATTAAAATTAAAAATCAAAATTAAAAAGAAATTACACGATCATAATTGGCTACAAGGCCTACCTTTAAGAATGAGGTTTAATAAGTCTGGGCTATATGAAAGCGCATTTACGCCAATATTGTTAGGTTTAGTAGTAGGTTTTGTTGCTTCAATGATGGGAATAGGTGGCGCATTCCTAATGGTCCCAGCAATGATTTATATTATTGGCATGCCTGTAAGATTAATTCCAGGTACTTCATTATTTGTCACAGTTTTTATAAGTGCAGTCGTAACAATCTTACATTCGTTTAATTATGGTACAATTGATCTATTTTTAGTGGTTCCACTAATACTTGGATCAATTATTGGAGTTCAAGTTGGACAAAAGATTGGTCAATTTCTAGATAGCAATGAGCTTAAATCTTTATTTGCAATGCTTTTAATTACAGTTGCTATTGCAATCGCCTATGACTCTTTCTTTAGAGAAAAAAAAGTGTTCAATGGAAGTAAAGTTGAGGTTCCTGAATTAAATAGCTTAGCAGAATTTATAGTAAGAATTTCTAATGAAGTACCTTTTTTATATGGAGCTTTTGCAATTATATTAGCATTGGTTCTTGGTGCATTAATGGCTTGGTTTAGAAAAATTATACACGATTTAAGACACAAAAAACCTAAACAAGAAGAAGTAAAATTCCCAGTTAAATAGTTTTTAAGCACTTCTATAAAGTTTTGTCATAACAAATTCTCTATGACCTAAAGCTTCAGCGCAAGTTAGTCTTCCATTAGCAACTTTAAGAGTAGTTTCAATTAATTTATCTCCGGCTTGATCTAAGTTCATCTCTCTGGATAAAATCTTCGAGACATCACAATCAACATGCTCGCTCATTAATTTTGCAGTCAAAGGATTTGCTGTAAGTTTGACCACTGGCTCTATCGGATTTCCAATAATATTTCCTTGGCCAGTAGGGAAAAGATGAATATTAAAACCTCCGGCAGCTTGAAGAGTAACACACTCTGCTGCTGCAGATGAGGTATCCATAAAATATAATCCTTTTCCTTTTTTTGGTTCTTCAGCTGGCTCCAAAACATCAATAAATTTTCTAGAGCCTATTTTTTGAAAATTACCAAAAGCTTTTTCTTCTATTGTAGTAAGGCCACCCGCAATGTTTCCAGCTGTAGGCTGACTTTCTGATAGATCATTAGTTGCCTCTTTTAAAATAAAGTCGTTATAATCACTCCAAGTTTTCATAAATTTTTTCTGTGCCTCTGGAGTAGCGCCTCTTTTAGCGCAAACCTGTTCTGCTCCAGTTAATTCAGAAGTTTCTCCAAAACATAAATGGACACCAAGTGGCTCAAGTTTATCCATCAAATTTCCGACTGTAGGATTAGATGCTAATCCAGAAGTAGTATCAGACTCACCACATTTCACTGAAATCCATAAATCGCTTAGAGGACATTCCTCTCTCTGTTTTTCAGAGGCCCACATTGAAAATTCTTGAGCTTTTTTAGATGCTTTCATTATTGTTTGAATGTCACCACTTCGTTCAATGTGAAAACCCTCAACTGGTTTTCCAGTTTCAGCTATTCCATCGACTATTTTTTTTGTCCACTTTGGCTCAATACCTATTACAATTACAGCAGCAACGTTAGGATTCCTGCCAGTTCCTATCATTGTTCTAAAATGTAGTTCTAAATCTGCTCCAAATTGTAATCTTCCGTAAGAGTGAGGAAGTGCAATTGTGCCTTTTATGTTATTAGCTACAGCTTCTGCACAAGCGTTAGAAATATCATCAACCGGTAAAATGATAACGTGATTTCTTGTTCCAGCTCTACCATTTTCTCTTTTGTAACCTAAAAAACTTTTTGGAATACTCATTTAATTACCATTTCTTTGTTTTAACATTATGAACATGAACATGTTCACCTTTTTTTATTTCTTTCACAACCTTACCAATGTCATGGCCATACTTAAAAATAGTGTCCCCAACCTTCAAATCTTTTAGTGCGATTTTATGACCTAAAGGCACATTGTTGGTAGATGGAACATTAACTGTTTTATCATTCTCCATTATCCAAGCATTACAATCTTGGCCTTTTTTAGTTGTTTCTATAACAACAACCCCTACGTTATCTTTTTCATCATGAATGATTAAGTCTGGCTTTGACATAAAAATATCTAATGGATATAGACTAAAATCTAGTATAAAGAAAGATAGATTTTCAAGAATATATAAAAGGTATCTTTATGGCAAAAATGACAACTGAAGAAGCTTTTGTAAAAGTTTTACAAATGCATGGTATCGAACATGCTTTCGGAATCATTGGCTCAGCTTTCATGCCGATTTCACATATCTTTCCAGATGCAGGAATTACTTTTTGGGATGTAGCACATGAGACTAACGGTGGTTTAATTGCAGATGGATATACAAGAGCAACTGGAAAAATGTCAATGGTAGTCGCGCAAAATGGTCCAGGTATAACTGGATTAGTAACTCCAATTAAAACTGCATACTGGAATCACACACCGCTTCTACTAGTTACTCCACAAGCTGCGAACAAAACTATGGGACAAGGCGGGTTTCAAGAAGTTGAACAAATGAATTTATTTAAAGACATGGTTTGTTATCAAGAAGAGGTAAGAGATCCATCTAGAATAGCCGAAGTTTTAAATAGAGTAATAGAAAAAGCTATAAGAGGTTCAGCGCCTGCGCAAATAAATGTGCCTAGAGATTTTTGGACACAAGTTGTTGATATAGAATTACCTCCAATTGTTAGATTAGAAAGGCAGGCTGGGGGAGCTGATGCAATTAATCAGGCAACTAAATTATTATCTGGCGCTAAATTTCCAGTTATTTTATCTGGAGCCGGAGTGGTTATTGGTGATGCTATAAATGATTGTGTAAAATTAGCAGAGAAATTAGACTCACCAGTTTGTTCGGGATACCAACATAATGATAGTTTTCCTGGGAGCCATCCTTTAGCAGTCGGCCCGTTAGGTTATAACGGATCAAAAGCTGCAATGGAATTAATTTCAAAAGCAGATGTTGTGTTGGCATTAGGCACAAGACTTAATCCTTTCTCGACTTTACCAGGATACGGCATTGACTACTGGCCCAAGAAAGCAAAAATTATTCAAGTTGATATGAACCCTGATCGAATAGGATTAACTAAAAAAGTTACAGTAGGAATTTGTGGAGATGCAAAATTAGTGGCACAACAATTGTTAAAAAAATTGTCTTCAAATGCCGGCGATATTGATCGACAAAAAAGAAAAGATATTATCCACCAAACTAAATCTGCCTGGCTTCAAAAATTATCTGGACTAGATCACGAAGAAGATGATCCAGGAACAGTTTGGAATAAAGAGTCCAGAGAAAGAGACAAAGATAGAATGTCACCAAGACAAGCTTGGAGAGCTATTCAAGCTGGAATGCCGAAAGAAGTAATAATTTCTAGTGACATTGGAAATAATTGTGCAATAGGAAATGCCTATCCTACGTTTGAAAAAGGTAGAAAATATTTAGCTCCCGGTCTTTTCGGCCCTTGTGGTTATGGTTTCCCATCAATTTTAGGTGCTAAGATAGGTTGTCCTGATGTTCCTGTTATTGGTTTTGCAGGAGATGGTGCATTTGGAATAAGTATGAATGAAATGAGTTCTTGCGCTAGAGAAGAGTGGCCAGCTATTTCAATGGTGATTTTTAGGAATTATCAATGGGGTGCTGAAAAACGAAACACCACTTTATGGTTCGATAATAATTTTATAGGCACGGAGCTAGATCCTAAACTAAGTTATGCGAAAGTGGCTGATGCTTGTGGTTTAAAAGGTGTGACTGTAAAAACAATGGAGGAGACAACAAAAGCAATTAAACAATCTTGCGAAGACCAAAAAAAAGGTATTACTACTTTTATCGAGGTAATTTTAAATCAAGAGTTAGGCGAACCTTTTAGAAGAGACGCTATGAAAAAACCAGTTCGAGTTGCCGGTATAAAAAAAGAAGACATGAAGCCTCAAAAAGGTCTGATTCAATAAAAAAATGAAATCTGAGATAAATTCTAATAAAAGTTTTGGTATACTATTTTTTATTGTATTTTTAATAGTAGGTTTTTGGCCATTACTAAAATCTGGCGATATACGTATATGGGCTTTAATATCTTCTTTTATTTTTTTAATTTTAGGACTTATAAACTCTCGTTTATTAACACCTTTAAATAGATCATGGATGAAACTAGGTGAGCTACTTGGAAAAATAGTCCCTCCAATAGTGATGGCTGCAATTTTTTTTTTAGTTCTAACACCTATGAGTTTTTTAGTAAGAATTTTTGGTAAAGATTTATTGAATTTAAAATCTACAAATGAGATTACTTATTGGATTAAAAGAGACAAAAACGTGGGCTCGATGGACAGGCAGTTTTAGCAAGTCTAGATCAATGTAATAAATGAGTCCTCTATTTAATAAAATAGCAACTAGATCATTTTATATTCTTTTCTCAATTATAATTGGACTTTTGTTTTCTGAAGGAATCTTAAGATTAAAGCACAGTATAGTGCCAAATTATGATATTGAAATGTGGAAATATGCAAAGCAACTAAAAATAAAGTCTGAAAATGAGCTAATTGGACATGTACACGTAAAAAATAAATCAGCAAAATTACAAAAAACTTTAATCAATATTAATGATAAAGGTCAAAGAGATATTTTTTACGATAACAAAAAATTAAATAATTATGATAGAAGTTTCTTAATTATTGGCAGCTCGATTACTTTGGGCTGGGGCGTGAAAAATGAAAATACCTTTATTTCAAAATTAAATAAGCTTTCACAGCAAAACAATAAAAACTGGTTATTCATTAATGGTGGCATTGGAAATTACAATACAGAAAGATATGTAAATAATTACCTAGAAAACTGGAAAGATTTTAATTTTACAGATATTCTAATTCAGTTTTTTGTAAACGATACTGAAAACTTAAGGAATGTTGATGAGCCAAATTTTTTTGTAGAACATTTTCATCTAGGAGTTATAGTTTGGAAATTAATTAATTCGTATAAGGGCAAATTACAAACTGAGAAAATTGAAAATTATTATAGAGAGTTATACAACGATGATAATTTTGGTTTTAAAGTTGCGGTTCAAAATTTGAAAAAATTAAGTAATCACTGTAAGTTAAAATCAATTAATTGCGTGTTGATTAATACCCCTGATATTCATCAGCTTAAGCCGTATAAACTAAATTTTATAAATGATAAAATGAAAAAAATAACTGCTGAATTAAAGATAGAATATTTAGATTTGTTAAACTCATTTCAAAAACATGAAGCAAAAGATTTGTGGAATGATTATGGTGACCCACATCCAAATGAATTAGGACATAGAGAGATAGCAGAAACAATTTATAGCTATTTAACTAAATGATATTTTCTTCAATTGAATTTATAATTTTTTACATTTCAGTATTTTTTTTAATTAGATTCTTACCCAGTTTTCAGTCATCTATTATTATTTTTTCAAGTTTATTTTTCTATAGTTTTTGGAATCCTATTTTTACAATATTAATAATTTATTTTTTTGGATTTAGTTATTTATCTATAAAAAAAGATTTTTCATTAAAAGTTTCAATTAGTTTGATTTTAGTTCCATTGATTTATTTTAAATATTCATTGTTTATTTTTGAAACTCTCAATTTAAATTTCTTGGTAAGTTTTGCTTATTTAGGACAGTTGCCTTTAGCCATATCATTTATAACTTTTACAGCAATAGCTTTGATCATTGACGTTAAAAACCAGACTTATAAAGAAAACCTTAGTTTTAAGAACATAGCTGAATTTATTCTATATTTTCCCCAGTTAATAGCAGGACCTATTTTAAGAGCTCATCAGCTAATTCCAGAACTTAGAAAAAAAATCTTATTTAATCAAGAAAATTTAAAACTTGGTTTACTTTTATTTTTAATTGGTTTTATAAAAAAAATATTTTTGGCAGATACCATTGCCTTGCTTATAGATCCAATTTTTTTAGAGCCGTCAAACTTCAATAGCCATGATCTTTTAAAAGCATACATTTTATTCCCTTTTCAAATTTATTTTGATTTCAGTGGATATGTAGATATGGCCCTTGGTGCCTCGGCAATTTTTGGAATTAAGCTTCCTATCAATTTTAATAAACCTTATTTAACAAGTTCACTAACTGAATTCTGGAGAAACTGGCACATAACTTTATCGAATTGGTTCAGAGACTATATTTATATTCCTTTAGGGGGTTCGCAGACAGGTGAAACAAAACTTTATTTTAATTTAATTTTGACTATGAGTATTGCTGGATTGTGGCATGGCGCAAGTTTAAATTTCATTTTATGGGGTTTTTTAAATGGAATTTTTCTTTGTTTTGAAAAAAAAATGAAACATTTTTTTAAAACTCAAAACTCTTTAAAAATATTTTTAAATTGTTTTTTAATCTTTAATTTATGGGTAATTTTTAGAATTACTAACTTTAACGACTTATTGAATTTTTTTACTATTTTTTATTCTGGATTTTTTTCAATTTTTACATTTGAAAATATTATTTTAATTGTGATTTCTATTTTAGGCGTGTTATCTCAAAAATTTGATAATTATGAAAAGATATATTTTGTCTCACAAAAAGCTAAGCTATCGATAGTATTACCAATTTTTATTATAATCCTGATTACTGGATTTGGAATAAATGCGGGCTCATCTGAAAAATTTATTTACTTTGATTTTTAAATTGTATAATTAATATTTTAATGCTCTCATTTATTAAAGAATTTTTCTATTTTTTAAAAGAAAGAAAAAAATATTGGCTTTTACCAATCATAATTTTTTTAGCTTTATTTGGAATCTTAATTGTTCTAAGCCAAGGCTCTGCATTAGCACCTTTTATTTATACAGTATTTTAATTAAGAATATTTTTAAGTTGCAAAGCTAAATATTCTCCAATAATTTCATGAGCAAAATCATTTGCGTGGGGATCCTTGATTGTGACCCATAATTTTTCTTCATCTATGTTGATTAAAGACTCATGCGAATTAATGAATGTTATTTTATTATTTTTCGCAAACTCTTTAATTATTCTTGTTTCATTAACAAATTTATAGTTATTTAAATCTCTTAATTCAGGAATATTATGGATTATAAATTTTATATTTTTACTTTTACAATAATTTTTTAATTCAAGAATTTTATTTAAGGTAGCTTTTATAAATTGATCATCATCAAAAGATTTAGAATAAAAATAATCCCAATTTTCTCTCAATTTGAATTTAATTAGTGTTTTGTTAATTGTATTGGAAAGAAAGGTATAAAAAAAAGAATACTTTTCGTAAATAACTGGAGGATCTATAGAAATTTTCTCAAGATCATTAATAAAAAAATTTAAAATTATTATATCGTAATCATATAATTCCTTAAAATTTTGAAAAAAATTTTCTATTTGCATACTTGTATTGGTATTTCCTATTCCAGCATTTAAAACTTCATAATTAGTGAATTTTTCAGACAAAACATCAGAAAATGTATTTTGTGCACCCCAGCCGAATGTCATTGAGTCTCCTAGCATTAGAACTTTTTTTTTATTTTTTTCTCTCTTTATATCTTTTTGATATCTAAATCCGTTTTCATCTAGATCAACTTGAACGGACATTAATTTTGTAGAAATGTTTTTTCTATGCTCGATACCAATTTTTGGATTATTTGAAATTACTTTAAGTTGATTAGCATACTTTAACATTTCAATTTCATAGTTAAGGCCATCATCAATTATTACTCTAGTTAAAACCTCTAACATTAAAAAAGAAAAAAAAATTGCTATTAATGATGTTAATATTTTCATTTATTAAAATAACTCTTTAAATTAACTGCAACAATTTCATGTCCATATTCACTAAGGTGACTAGTATCTAGACGCAAAAATAATTTTTCTCTATTCTCAATAGAACAAAAAATTGGTTTAAAATCTACAAGACTGAAATCATATTTATTTAAATTATTTATTATTTTCAACTCTCCTTCATCTTTTGAATTGCAATTTTCGTTAGTAACTTGAGAAAAATATGGAATTTTAATAAAAATTATTTCTGTATTTTTATTTTGAAGTTGTTTTATATTATTTAAAGATTTATCCATATTTATTAAATTATCTTTGTTCTGATAAGATAAAAGTGCATTTTGATAATAGTATTCTCTAGTATCAAAAATATAACCTTTAATAAAAACGTAAATTACAGATCTTGATCGAAGTAAATTATTTATTTCTTTTAATAATTTTAACTCTTTAAGCTTTTCAAACAGTAAAAATTTATTATTATCTTTTTTAGAACCAAAGTTTATATTCTGAATTTTAACTTCCTCAATATCATCAAAAGAAAAATTAATAAATATTTTTTTTACATTATTTTTCTTAATATTTTTTTTTAATATTAGATAATTATTTTTCAAATCACTTCCCATAACTGAAGCATTAATAATATTATAATTACTTAACTCAGAATTTAGTATACCGCTGAAAGTTGACTCTTGCTTCACACCACTACCAAAAGTAACACTTCCTCCAATAAAGAAAATTTTATTTATATTTTCATTTTTTACAGTTTGATTTTTTGAAACTCTAAAACCATTTAAATCAGTGAAAACTTTAGTACCGAAAATCTTTTTTCCTTCTATGTTAGAGTAATTGAATCTAATCTTTTGATTGCTGTCATTAATGATTCCATCTTCAATACCTAAAGGTTTTAAATCAAAAATAAATCTTAGTGAAATTTCAAGAACAATAAAAATAAACGAAACTACTAATAGATTAATAAAGATTATTTTCCTCATTTTTAAGTTATAGATTAATTGTTATAAATATACTATTAAAGGTAATTATGTTTTCATTTATAAAAGAATTTTTGGTTTTTTTAAAAGAAAGAAAGAAATTTATTTTATGGCCAATTATCACAGTTTTAGCATTATGTGGTATTTTAATCATTTTAAGCGAAGGGTCTGTAGTTGCCCCTTTCATATATAGTATTTTTTAGTGAACTCAATTTTAGGTATTTCAGCTTTTTATCATGATAGTGCAGCAGCGCTAATTCAAGATGGTAAAATAATAGCTGCCGCTCAAGAAGAGCGTTTTTCCAGAAAAAAACATGATGCTCGATACCCTCGTAACGCTGTTGAATATGTGCTTAAAGAGGGAAACATAAAATTGAATGATCTTGACCAAATTGTTTTTTTTGAAAAGCCTTTTTTAAAATTTGAAAGACTTTTAGAAACTTATTTAGCGTTTGCTCCAAGAGGTTTCAAATCATTTAGTATGTCCATGCCAATATGGTTAAGAGAAAAACTTTTCCAAAAAAAATTTTTATTCGATAAGCTTAAGAGTCATGATCATAACTTTAACAACATTGATAAAATTAAATTTTCAGAACACCACTTTAGTCATGCTGCAAGCGCTTTTTTCCCATCGCCTTTTGAAGAAGCTGTAGTATTAACTTTAGATGGAGTTGGTGAATGGGCTACAACGACAGTAGCGATTGGAAGGGGAAATGAACTCAAAATGATTAGAGAAATTTTTTTTCCTCATTCCTTAGGATTACTTTATTCTGCGTTCACCTATTACACAGGTTTCAAAGTAAACAGTGGAGAATATAAGGTAATGGGGCTAGCACCGTATGGAAGACCTAAATATAAAGACTTAATAATTGATAAAATTTTAGATCTGAAACAAGATGGTACATTCAAACTTAATATGGATTATTTTAATTACGCGACAGGATTAACGATGACTAATAAAAAATTCTCTGATTTATTTGGTCAACCAGTCAGAGATCCTAAAAAGGATAAGCTCACTCAATTTCACATGGATATTGCAGCTTCAATTCAATCAGTCACTGAAGAAATTGTAATTAAAATTACAAAATCTCTATCTAAAGAATTTAAAATTAAGAATTTATGTTTAGCAGGTGGTGTTGCATTAAATTGCGTAGCTAATGGAAAGATACTCAAAGAAAAAATATTTGAAAATGTATGGATACAGCCAGCAGCTGGGGATGCAGGAGGATCTTTAGGAGCGGCTCTTGGTTATTGGTATAAAGAATTAAAAAAACCTAGAAATTTACTGATAGATCAAATGAAAGGTTCATATTTAGGACCAAAGTTTGAAAATGACGAAATTTCAATATTATTAAAATCATTAAAAGCTAATTATAAAAAATTAAGTTATGAAGAATTAATAAATGTTACAGCCAAAAATTTAGCTAATAATAAAACAGTGGGTTGGTTTCAAGGTAGAATGGAATTTGGGCCGAGAGCTTTAGGGGGAAGGTCAATTTTAGCAGATCCAAGATCAGAAAAAATGCAGAAAGAGCTTAATTTAAAAATAAAGTTTAGAGAAAGTTTTCGACCTTTCGCTCCCTCAGTTTTGAGAGAAGATTTAAGCACATGGTTTGATCTAAATTATGATAGCCCTTACATGCTTTTAGTTGCAGATGTCAAAAAAGAAAAACAAATTAAAATGTCCGAGTCCGATCAAAGATTATTTGGCATAGATAAACTTAATGTAAAAAGATCTACAGTGCCCGCAATAACACATGTAGATTACTCAGCAAGAATTCAAACAGTTCATAAAGATACAAATCCGAGGTATTATGACTTAATAAATGAGTTTAAGAAGATTACTGATTGCCCAGTTTTAGTTAACACTTCTTTTAATGTGAGAGGAGAACCTATTGTATGTTCAGTTGAAGACGCTTTTAATTGTTTTATGGGAACTAATCTAGATATTCTAGTAATAGAAGATTTTGTTTTATTAAAAAGCGAACAAGACCCTTCACTTTTAAAAGATTATAGAAATAAATTTGAACTGGATTAATTTAATTTTAATATTGAATCAGGATCAAGTTTTACTTCAAACCAATTTAATCTTATATCTAAGTGAGGCCCGGTAGCCCTACCACTTTGCCCTAAAGTTCCAACTACTTGACCTTTTTTAATTCTTTGACCAACTTCAACATTGATATCTTTCATATGCATGTACAGAGTGCTTATACCGTGACCATGATCAAAAACTATAGTTCCTCCAGTGAAATACATATCATTTTCAACTAAAGTTACTTCACCGTCCATCATGGCTTTGACAGGTGTTCCTTCAGGAGCATGAAAATCTATACCATAATGAGGTCTTCTAGGTTTACCGTTTAGTATTCTTTGACTGCCATAAACTCCTGTTATTATATATTTATCTAATGGATAAATGAATTTATTTTTGAAAAAATCATAAGAAGAATTAATAGATCTAGCTTCACCAATTAGCTTATTATCTTTTTTAATTCGCTCATATACTTCAGGTGGTGGCGTAACCTGTTTTGGTGGCAAACCATCGATTTTTTGAATTCTATATTCTCTTTTTAAAACTTTTTTATAAATAGTTTCAAACTTTCCATCTTTGTGAATTCTAATAGTAACATCATTTTTTCTATCTCTATCTAAACCAAATGCAAAAAAACCATTTTCAGAAACTCTTATTTCCCTACTGTCTATAAATATTTTTGAGCCAGGTTCTGCTTTTCCCAAAATGAAAGAACCCTGCTCAAATTTACCTTTGAACTCAGCTCCAAACAATATTTGTAATTGAAAAAAAAATAAAAAAGTAAAGAAAGATAATCTCATTTAGCTGTCCAACCCCCGTCAATAATAATTGAACTTCCAGTGATCATAGAAGAGGCATCAGATGCTAAAAAAGCTACTGCAGTAGCAACATCACTTACAGTAACAACTTTATTTATTGGAGTACTATTTTTTACATATTTATTATATTTCTTATCAGCAAAATACTTTTTTGTTCTAGGTGTTAAAACAATATTAGGGCAAACGCTGTTAACTCTGATATTATATTTTGCTAAATCCAAAGCCATTCCCTTGGTTAAACCTTCAACTCCAAATTTAGTCATACTATAAACTGATCTCTTTTGTCCAGCGACTAAACCAAATATAGAAGAAACATTTATAATTGAGCCTTGCCTTCTTTTTAGTTTTATTATCTGGTTTGCGCAGAGTTGTGCAATATTAAATACTGCTTTAGTGTTTACATTTAAAAGAGTTTCTAATGAAGTTTTTTTTACATTTAAAAAAGACTCAGGAATATTTGTTCCAGCATTATTTACTAATATATCTAATTTTTTCAATTTAGAAATAAAACTCTTTATACGATAAAAATTATTTACATCACAATTAAACGATATATATCTTACATGTAATTTTCTGATAGTATTCCCTAAACTATTTAACTCGTTTTGATTTCTTCCAATTGCAATTATATCCCCACCTGCTTCAGCAATTGCTTGAGCCGTACCTCTACCTAATCCCTTTGTAGCTCCAGTAATTAATGCAGTTTTACCTTTTAAATTTATATCCTTTAAAAATAATCCCATTATTTTGCTGTCCAACCTCCATCAACTACCAAAGAAGTTCCAGTTATCATTTCAGAGGTGTCACCTGCTAAAAAAGCAACAGCAGTCGCAACGTCGCTTTCTTTGGCAACTCTACCAAGAGGTATATTATCTAGCATTTGGCTTTTGAATTTTTTATTCTTGAAAAACTTTTTAACCATTGGAGTTTCAACAAATGTTGGGCAAACTGTGTTTACTCTTATATTATATGGCGCCAATTCAACTGCCATGGCCCTGGCTAAACCCTCAACTCCAAATTTATTCATGTTATAAACATTTCTGCCCTCACAACCTACTTTTCCTAATTGAGAAGACATATGAATAATCGAACCTCCAATTTTTTTTCTGTTTTTAGCTTTCAACATTTTTTGAGAGCATAATTGGGCAACATTAAATGCAGCTTTCATATTTAAATTGGTTAAATACTCCATATTCTCTCGTTTTACTTTTGTAAAATGTTCTGGACGATTATTACCAGCATTATTAACTAAAATATCTAATCGAGTAATTTTTTTAAGGATATTTTTAATTTCCTCAGTATCTGTGACGTCACAAACAAAAGCTTTACTTGAACCTTTAGTTTTTTTTATTATCTTGGCAACCTTAATCAAATCCGATTTTGTTCTACTTAATATTATTACTTTTGCTCCAGCTTCAGCCAAAGCAATTGAACATGCTTTTCCAAGACCTTTGCCAGCTCCAGTAACTAAGGCTATCTTATTTTTTAGATTAATTTTTTTAAGCATTAAAGAAGTAAAATTTTGATATCAGTATATATCAAATCTATAGCAACCGCTAATATAGCCAATAAACCCAACCAAGCTATCCATTTATATTTTTTAATCCAACTTGAAATTAAATTAGCTGCTACAGCCATTAAAATAATCGACAGAACTAAACCGAAAATTAACAAATGGTAGTGATGTCCAGCTGCACCAGCAACACCTAATACATTGTCTAAACTCATTGTAAAATCAGCTAATAGAATTGTCCAAATAGCTTTCAAAAAACTTGAATTATCAACTTTTATATCTTCCTCTTTTGTTTCACCTTTTATAACGTCGATATAAAGTTTATATATAATATATAACAATAATAATCCTCCAATTAATCTTAGCCCGCTTATTTGCAATAAATATGCAGTCATTAATGTGAGTATTATTCTTAAAACTACCGCTCCTCCAATACCAAAAAAAATTATTTGCTTTCTTTGATTAGCAGGAAATTTTGAGGCAACCATTCCGATGATAATTGCATTATCTCCAGCGAGTACTAAATCAATAAATATTATTTGAGTTAGTATTGTAATTTGTTCAGGGGTAAATATTTCGGCTAACATCAATTGTTCAATATCATGTCCGAAGCCTTTTCCGCAATCATAATCGTGGGTGCATTCGTATTTCCCGAAGTGATATTTGGCATTATAGATGCATCTACTATTCTTAAATTTTTTAATCCATGGGCCAATAATTTATCATTTACAACTGACTCTTCTCCTTTACCCATTTTGCATGTTCCTACAGGATGAAAAATAGTTTGAGAGTATTCGCTAGCTGCCTGCACTAGCTCTTCATCATTTGTTATATGTGCACCAGGTCTATATTCTTCTGGTTCATATTTTTTAAAAGTTTCTGTTTCCAACATTATTTTTCTGACAATTTTTAAACCTTTCGCCGCAACATCCCTATCATCTTGGGTAGAAAGATAATTCATCTTAATTTTTGGATTGTCACGAGTGTCTGCGCTGGTAATATTTATTTCACCTCTACTTGTTGGTCTTACGTTTGCTACAGTAGGTGTGATACCATCAAAATCATGCATTTTTGTAGCACCTAGAATATCTGTACTTATAGGTTGAACATGAAATTGTAAATTTGGAGTGGCTCTTGAAGGGTCACTTTTCACAAATCCACAAACTTGACTAGCTCCCATTGTCATTGGACCACTTTGCTTAAAAATATACTCAAGTCCAATCAAAAAATTTCCAAACAAACTATTAATTTTGCCATTCAAAGATTTTAAATTTTTTACTTTATAAACAGGTCTAAACATTAAATGGTCTTGTAAATTTTTTCCAACACCTTTCAGTTCTTGCACAACATTAATTCCATGCTTATTTAATTTTTCACTATCACCTACACCAGAAACTTGTAAAATATGCGGTGAACCGATCGAGCCTGCAGACAAAATTACCTCTCTATTAGCTTTAACAGTCTTTAATCTATCTTTGATGTAATAATTTACGCCAACAGCTTTTTTTCCCTCAAAATTAATTTTTTGAACATGAGCATTTACTTCAATTCTTAAATTAGATCTCTTTTTTGCAGGATTTAAATAACCTTTAGCTGCGCTACACCTTAATTTAAATAATTTATTTCTACTTGTTGTAAATTGAAAATAACCAATACCAAAATTATCTCCAGTATTAAAATCTTTTTTTCTAGGTATTCCAGTTTCTTCCGCAGCATTCTGAAACTCCTCAAGCATATCTAAATTTATTTGTTTATTTGAAACAACAATAGGACCTTTATCATTATGATATTTATTATTTCCTAGCTCATTATTTTCTGATTTGAGAAAATAAGGAAGTACATCATCCCAACCCCAACCGTTGTTGCCTTGCTGTCGCCAATTATCGTAATCATTACTTTGCCCCCGTATCCAAAGCAATCCATTAATTGAGGAACTGCCTCCTAAAGTTTTACCTCTTGGGTATCGAATAGATCTGTTAGCCATTGTTTCATCTTTTTCTGTTCTAAAACACCAATCAACTTTTGGATTATGCATTGTTTTAAAATAACCAACCGGAATATGTATCCATGGGTAAGTATCTTTTCCCCCAGCCTCTAATAATAAAACTTTATTTTTTCCATCAGCTGTAAGTCTATTTGCTAAAACGCATCCAGCAGAACCAGCACCAATAATTATAAAATCAAACTCTTCCATAATTTGTTTATAGCTTAAACATTAAAAAATGGGTATTCGCTATTTAATTTTACAACTTGAGGTTTTAATTCTTTAGTTTGACTCTAATACCTTGATAAAACATACTCCTCGCAACTAACAAACTAAAACGGGGGAATAATGAGAAAATTATTATCTGTTGTTTTAGGTTTAGCTGTTTTTGTGGGAATTTCCATAACTTCAGCAAATGCTAAAACATTAAAATGTCAGACCGTTCTTAACACTAAAGCTGATGAAGTTAAGATGTTGAAGGACTTTACTGACACTGTAACAGAGCTTACTGACGGTTCATTAAAATTTGAAATTTTGCCAGCAGGTGCTGTTGTAGGAGTAAAAGAGACTTTAGACGCGGTTGATAAAGGATTAATTGATTGTGGTTTCGCATGGACACACTATTGGTCTGGAGATCACCCAGCTGCCATGTTATTTGGTTCGCCAGTAGCAGGTGGTGGAGTAGGTATAGATAACTTAGCGTTTTTATCTTGGTTCCAATATGGTGGTGGTAAAGAATTATACGACCAACTATGGAAAGAAATGGGTAGAGACATTAAAGGATTTATGCTTCAACCAGTTGGCCCAGAAGCTTTAGGTTGGTTTCCAAAACCAATTAAAGACATGGCTGATTTTAGAAAATATAAATTCAGAACACCTCCAGGAATTCCTGGTCAAACATATAAAGATATCGGTATAGCATCTGTAGCAATGGGTGGTGGAGATATTCTTCCAGCATTACAAGCAGGTACTATCGATGCAGCAGAATGGTGTTGTCCAAAACCAGATTTAACATTTGGTTTCCAAAAAGTATTAAAACACTATTACCTACAAGGTTTACACCAAGTAGTAGTAAATGCTGATTTTTATATTACTGGAAAAACTTACAAAAAAATGACTGCTCATGAGAAAAAATCTCTTGAAGTAGCTGCAAACGCTTCGTTAGCTAAATCTTTAAGCTACAGAATCTATGAAAATGGAAAAGCTTTAAGAGAGTTAACGACTAAGCACGGAGTAATTTTAGAAGATACTCCAACAGACTACTTTAAAGAATATATGGCAGCAGCAAAGAAAACATTGAACAAAAACGCAGCAGAAAATAAATTTTTTGCTAAAGTTTACAAATCAATGAAAGAATTTGCTGATATTGCTGTACCATTCTGGAGTGGCGCTCAAATGTCAAACGCTAAGCTAGGAATGGCTCACGCGGCGACATTAAAGTAATAAGCAAAAACTTTAAAAATATTTTAGAGCGGACTTATCAGTCCGCTCTAATTTTTTAGGATAAGATTATGAATGACAAGCCACCAAAGATAGACATTTCAGATGAAATGATTGCTGAAAGACGCGGCGGTTCAGGTAAAATGCCAGCCGATATGCCAGCATGGATGGCGAACACTATTACTTCAATAGATAAATTCAGCAAACGTGTAGGTAATATAGTTTGTTGGATCCTTGTGCCTTTAATTTTAGCAATGACTTATGAAGTTATAATGAGAAAATTATTTTTAGCTCCAACAATTTGGGCTTACGATATGAGTAGATTTTTATATGGGGCTCTATTTATGTTAGGAGCAGGGTATGCTCTCTCCAAAGGAGTTCACATAAGAGCAGATTTTTTATACAGAAATTTTAAAACTAAAAATCAAGGTCTCGTAGATTTTTGGTTATATATTTTATTTTATTTTCCGGGACTAACAGTCTTTCTTTATATGACTATAGGATATGTCGAAGAGTCAATTCGTAGAGGTGAAAGGGGAATGGATACAACTTGGATGCCATTTATGTGGCCTATAAAATCATGTTTATTGATGGGTATAATATTTCTCTTAATTCAAGGCGTATCAGAATTACTTAAAAGCTATTGGGCTGCTAAAAAAGGTGAGTGGCCTGGAGAAGAAAAAAAATGATAGCAGAATTAATTGATCCAGCAGTACTAGGCATTATTTTAGTTGGAGTAATGCTTTTTGCTATCTTCGTTGGATTTCCAATATCTTTTACATTAATTTTTTTAGGTTTTGTATTTGGATATTTAGGATTTGGTAAACTAGTTTTCTATTTGATGACCTTACAATTTTCGATGGTCATGACCGAACAAACCCTCGCCGCCGTACCGCTCTTTGTCTTCATGGGAATTATGATGGAGCAAGCTGGTTTAATGGAAAGGTTGTTCTCATCATTCCAACTTATGTTAGCTAGAGTTAGAGGATCACTTTATTATGCTGTTTTATTTGTTTCTGTGATTTTTGCTGCAGCGACAGGTATTGTTGGAGCCTCAGTTACAATTTTAGGAATTATGGCTGCTAAATCTATGAATAGATCTAGTTATAATGTTCAGCTTGCTGCAGGAACAATTACGGCAGGTGGTACTTTAGGAATCTTAATACCTCCAAGTATTATGCTTGTAGTTATGGGGCCAATTATGGAAATTCCTGTTATAGATTTATTTGCAGCTGCAATATTACCTGGAATACTTTTAGCTTCGTTGTTTGCTGCATACACAACAATTAGATGTATGTTGGATCCAAAATTAGGTCCACCATTACCAGAAGACATGAGACCAACAAGTATGAAAACTGTTTGGATTGAATTTCTTTTAGGATTAGTTCCTCCAGCAGCATTGGTTTTTGCTGCACTTGGAAGTATATTATTAGGTTTTGCAACACCTACAGAGGCTGCAGGTTGTGGAGCGATGGGTGCACTTTTATTATCGCTCGCTTATAAAAAATTGACTCTACCAAAATTACAAGAAGCTCTTGTTAAAAGTTTAGAAATTACAGCTCTGATAATGGTTCTAGTAGCTGCTTCAAATTTCTTCGGAGCTGTGTTTGCACGATTGGGTACACCCACTTTATTAACTGAGTTTTTACTAGGTCTAGAGATGAATAAATATTTAATTTTAGCAATGATTATGACGATGATTTTCTTGCTCGGTTGGCCTTTAGAGTGGGTACCTATAGTTATGATTATTATTCCGATTATATTACCATTAGTAGAAGCTCTTGGTTTTAATCTAACTTGGTTTGCAATTCTTGTTGCTGTAAATCTTCAGACCTGTTGGCTCTCGCCGCCTGTCGCTTTATCAGCTTATTTTTTAAAGGGTGTTGTGCCTGAATGGGATTTAAAAGATATATATCTTGGAATGATGCAATTTATGGTTTTACAATTAATTGGATTAATATTAATAGTTATATTCCCACAAATTGCATTGTGGTTACCGACACTTTTATATGGCAATTAAATATTTAAAAAAAGCACCTAAAACAGCATCCACTGATGATGCAAAAACTAGAGAGATCGTTCAGACACTTCTAAAAGATCTAGAAACATCTAAAGAAGCAGGGTGCAAAGAGCTAACAAAAAAATTTGATAAATATGAAGGAGATATAATTGTCTCGAAAGAAAGAATTGAGGAAATAAATAAATCCATAGATCAAAAAACTAAAGATGATGTGAAATTTGCTCACGATAGAGTAAGAAAATTTGCAGAAGCACAATTAAAAAATTACGGTAATGATTTTGAAATAGAATTGTCCAAAGGTTTATATGCGGGACAAAAACTTGTGCCAGTCAATACTGCAGGCTGTTATATCCCATAATGTACATCTTTGTCATATTATTTCTCCTTTCTTATTTCTCGATCACAACTGTTCCAGAGTGAGGATCTGTTACTCCTAAATCTGATGACAGCTCTTCTAAAGTGTGCCGAAGTGTATCCAAGAATGCAATCATTTTTGGTCTAGCTTTAGCAATATCATCTTCAGAATTCCATTCACCTATCATAAAAAATTCATTAGGTTTCGTTTCAACGTATTTCGCTGAAATCTGCCCATCGAACTTTGGCATCTCATCTATTTTTTTCAAATATTCTTCTCTGCTAGATGATTTCACTT
>CACNFA010000004.1 GCA_902619675.1 uncultured Pelagibacteraceae bacterium | reverse complement strand
TTGTTATTCTCAACGATATAATCACTAAACCTACTTTTTTGTAAATCACTTAATTGTTTACTATTTAGAATTTTAAATAAACGTTTGTTTCCTCCTTTTAACAAAAATCTTTTTAATCTTATGTTGGTTTTTGATTTTATAAGAATAATTACATCAAAATACTTCATCAATTTACTCTCAATCAATAAAGGTATTTCTAAAAAAATTATATGTTTGCTACTATTTTTTTTTATGAAAATTTTCATTTTTTTTCTAACAAACGGATGAATCATATTCTCAAGTTTTTTTATGAGAGATTTGTTGGTTAAAATCTTTTCTTTTAAGGCTTTTTTTAAATTTAATTCTTTTTTAATGTTAAGCCTTTTTGCAACAGTTTTTTTAAAACTATTACTTCTATATAATTTTTTTACAACGTCATCAGCACTGAATAAAGGGCCTCGTTTTTTTGAAAGGATTTTACTAGCAGTTGACTTTCCAGATGCAAGTGATCCTGTTATTCCTATTTTAATCATTTTAGTTTTGAGAGAAGAAGGTCAATTAATTTATCATCAATTTCTGGGTTAACTTTGTTCCAAAGATAAAATGCCTTTTGTCCTTGATAAATGAACATATTAAGTCCATTAAAAACTTTTATATCTTTGTCTTTTAAATATTTTAATGTTTTGGTTTCTAATGGATTGTAAATTGTATCTATATAGATTAAGTCTTTTTTAGTTGGCTCAAAATTAAATTCAAAATCTTGCTTATTTTTTAAGCCTAAACTGGTGGCATTAATAATTATATCATAATTCCTAATTTTTTCTCTAAGGCTTTCCCACTCAATAATTTCTAAGTTTTTAAATTTCTTTTTTAAAAAAATGCATTTTTCTTTTGTTCTATTTATTATTGTAATTTTTTTTACTCCGGACTTTTGCAAAGATAATATTACTGAGGGTGAAACACCCCCTGCACCAATGATTAAAGTATTCTTTTTAGGGGCGTCGTCTACTTCTTTCAAGTATGCTGCTTGTAAACCGAAAACATCTGTGTTTTCGCCTATTATAGTTTCTTGATTGTCTAGATAGATTGTATTCACGGAATTAGTCAGTTGGGCATCATTTACAAGCACATCTAAATAGGGAACAATTTTTTGCTTGTATGGAAGCGTAATATTTATCCCGCTCAATTCTTTGTCTTTAATTCTTTTTACAATATCCGGGAGTTCACCTTCTTTTGTATCGATAATTGAGTAACTTGCATCAATTTTATATTTTTTAAACCAATAATTATGAAGCACAGGGGATAAAGAATGTTTAACTGGGTTTCCAATTATTCCAAAAATTTTTGTCATATTTTATATTGATCAATATAGCTGATAATGTCTTTTATTGGCAAACCCATAATAGAGTTGCGATCGCCTTTAACATATTCAAAAAGCTTTAGTCCTTCTGCTTCGACTTGATAAACTCCGTAAGCTAGGAGAGTTTCTGTTTTAATTTTACTTAAATAAGCTAAAAATTCTTTATCAGAAAATTTTTTCATTTTTAGTTCAGATTTATCAGTATGATTCCATATCATGGCGCCGTTCTTGGAAATACATACAGAACTTATAAGAAAATGTTTAGAATTGTTGAGTTTTTTTAGAATATTTAAAGCTTCATCCCTGTTCATTGGCTTATTGATCAACTCACCATTTAATGAAATGACACTATCTGCCCCTAACACTAACCTATCTGGATTTTTCATGCTCACCTTTACGGATTTAATCTCAGCTAGATTTTTAGAAATTGTTAGTGGGTCGGCGCCTTCAGCTAATAAGGATTTTTTTATCTCATCCTCGTCTACATTTGAAACAATTACTTCACAGTTAATTTTGTGATCGTCTAAAATTTTTTTTCTAACCCCACTCTTAGATGCTAAAATTAATTTCATTTACTCTTTTTGATTTCGATAATTTTTAAAATAGAAGCGGCCGTTTCCTCAACAGATCTTCGTGTTACATCGATTGTTGGCCAATTATTTTTTTTAAAAAGATTTTTTGAGTCACTAACCTCTTTTTTAATATGCTCAACATCCGTATATTCTTTAAGTTTATGATCTTTCATTATTGCAACTCTATTTCTTCTTATATCTGCTAGTCTTGTGGGATCTGCAACTAACCCGATAATACAGGCTTTTTTATTTTCCTTAAGTCCAGGTGGTATTTTTTGATCTAATACTAAAGGAATATTAATTGTTTTATATCCTCTGTTTGCTAAGTAAATCGATGTTGGCGTTTTACTTGTTCTGCTAACTCCTAAGAGAATAACATCAGCAGTGTTCAGATCTTCTACTTTTTTGCCATCATCATGTGACATCGTAAATTGAATTGCTTCAATTCTTTTATAATAGTCGTCATCAAGCACATGTTGTGCACTTGGTTTATGAATAGCTTTTTGATTAAGGAGTTTTGAAAAACTTAAAATCAAATTACCTAAAATTCCGAAACATGGAACATTGTTTTTTTCACTTTGATTAGAAATATACTTGGCTAACTTTGTTTCCACTATTGTATAAAGAATTAAAGAATTTTCGAGTTCGTTACATTCTTTAATAATTTTATCAATTTGTTGTTCTGTTCTGACAAAAGCATACTCTTTCTTTTGGTATTCAAAATTGGCAAATTGCGATTTCAAAGACAGAAATATTCTATCAAGGGTTTCGCCTGTTGAGTCAGACACAAGATATACATTGTATTTTTCGTTCATATATTTGTTAATAAATAAGTAATAACTAGCAGTTTTGCACCTTTTTTAATCTTGCATCACAAAACATTAACACTAATTAACATCATTTAAACAATTTGTTAGATGTTAATAATGTTGTTTTACTAATGTTAATAAGATTAATAAGGTTAACATATTATGCCTTTTTTTAAAAAACTTATTAACTAATCTGTGTATAGAGTATGAATAAAAAGTTATATGAGCATTAAACAGAACCTACAACTAGAACAACTTTAAAAAAAAACTAATGTTATGAGTAATTTAAAGAAAATATTGAATGAAAAAATAAATTGTAAATCGGTCTGGTTTATGAGACAAGCAGGTCGTTACCTTCCTGAATTTAGAGAAATAAGGTCTAAAAATACAAATTTTATTGAATTATGCTTAAATAGTGAATTAAGTTCTGAGATTACTCTTCAACCTATAAAAAGATTTAATTTAGACTCTGCTATTATTTTCTCTGATATTTTAATGGTGCCTTATGCCTTAGGGCAAAAAGTAGTATTTAATAAAAACCATGGGCCAAAGTTAAGTTCATTCGATATGGAATCTTTTATGAATAACGATGAAAAAGAATTTACAAAAAAATTAAAACCAATTTATAAAGCAATTCAAATCACAAAAAAAAAACTGAATAGGGAGAAATCATTAATAGGTTTTATTGGAGCTCCATGGACATTATTAGTCTACATGCTAGATTTAAAAAAAAGTAAAAACAAAATAGATTTAGCTACATTAGAAAGTAAAAAACTTGATTTGCCACAAATAATTAATCAGCTAATAAAATATTTGTGCTTACACATCCAAAATCAAATAAATGCAGGTGCAGATGTTATTCAAATATTTGATTCATGGGCCGGCTTAATTCCAGACGAATACCTTAATAGTTATTGTTTTATACCCAATGCTAAAATTACGGAATTTTGTAAAGAAAAGGAAATTCCAAATATATCTTTCCCTAGAGGTATTAAGGAAAAATATAAAAGCTTTAATGATTTTGTTAAACCAGATGGCATAAACCTAGATCCTCTTATTGAGCCACAATGGGCAAAGAAAAATTTAAAAAATGTTGTTTTGCAAGGAGGCTTAGATCCGTCTGTAATGTTAAAATCCGAGAAGGAAATAATAAGAGGAGCGACGAAATACATTCAGGCTTTTAATGATATTCCCTATATTTTTAATTTAGGACACGGGTTACTTCCTGAAACAGATCCTGATAATGTAAATAAATTAATTAATTTTTATAGGAATTTTGATGGATAAAGATCACCCAAATGTGAAGTTTGGTAAAACTGGCGTTTTAATAATAAACTTAGGGACACCTGACTCAACAAGCTGGTGGGATATCAGGAAATATTTAAAAGAGTTTCTATCTGATAGAAGAGTAATCGAGGTTAATCCTCTTTTGTGGAAAATAATATTGAATTTATTTATTTTAACTTTCAGACCATCTAAAACAGCACATGCTTATAAACAGATTTGGAGAAAGGAAAACAATGAGTCTCCATTGTTATACTTTACTAAAAGTCAGGCAATTAAATTAAATAAAAAAATTGGTAGTGAAAAAATTCTAGTTGATTTCGCTATGAGATATGGGAACCCAAGCATAAAATTTAAACTTAATAAACTTAAAGAAAAAGGATGTGAGAATATAATTATTCTTCCTCTATATCCTCAGTATGCCGCAGCCACTACCGCAACCGTATGTGATGAAATTTATAGGAGTTTAATGAAAATGAGGTGGCAACCAAGTTTACAAATTATACCTCATTATGAAAGCAATCCTCTTTATATTAATGCACTAATTAATAGTATTGAAAAAAAAATTGATAATATAAACTGGAAGCCTGATCTTATAATTTCCTCTTATCACGGTATACCTAAATCCTATTTTGATAAAGGTGATCCATATCATTGCTATTGTCATAAAACTACAAGATTAATGAGAGAAAAATTCAGTAAAGTAGAAATTCAAACTACCTTCCAGTCAAGATTTGGACCTCAAGAGTGGCTAACTCCTTACACGGATAAAACCTTAGAAGATCTTCCAAAAAGAGGAGTTAAAAATTTACTTGTAATTTGTCCCGGTTTTGCTTCCGACTGTGTGGAAACACTTGAAGAAATAAACATTCAAGGAAGAGACAGTTTTATTAAAAAAGGAGGTAAAAATTTTGATTTAATTCCTTGTTTAAACGACGACGTTGAACACATTGAGCTCTTTGAAAAATTGGTAAGTAAATATTTATAAATGAATTTATACTTGTTGTTTAAAGCATTACACTTAATTGCGGTTATCTCTTGGATGGCGGGTCTTTTATATCTACCAAGAATATTTGTATATCACTCTGAGGCCGAGCATGAGTCACAAAAAAATATTTTTAAAATTATGGAAAGAAAGCTTTATAACTTCATAATGATGCCAGCAATGCTTCTTTCATGGTTGTTTGGTGTGTTGTTATTACATAGTCTAGGTTTTGCTGTTTTCTTGGAGCTGTGGATGCAGATAAAGATTATTGCTGTGATTTTGTTAACTTTTTATCATTTTACCCTAGGGAAGTTTCTTAGTGATTTTGCAATTGATAACAACGAAAAAACATCAAAATTTTTCAGGATTTATAATGAAATCCCCACAATTATACTAATTGTAGTAATATTTGTTGCAATATTTAAACCTCAATAATTAGGGGTTGAATTTTTTAAAAAAAGACATATATTTTTATTACATTCCTTAATCAACTACAATTTCATGAATTTACAAGAATTAAAGCAAAAAAATCCTGCAGAACTTATTAGCGAAGCTGAAAAGCTAGGAATAGAAAATCCTAGTACACTTAGAAAGCAAGAAATATTATTTGCTATATTAAAAAAACTTGCAGAAAAAAATGAGCAAATTACTGCTACAGGTGTCTTGGAAGTATTACAAGATGGATTTGGTTTCCTAAGAGCAATAGAGTCTAATTATCTTCCTGGACCAGATGATATTTATGTTAGTCCAAGTCAAATAAGAAGGTTTGGTCTAAGAACAGGAGACTCAGTCGAAGGAGAGATTCGTGGTCCAAAAGATGCAGAAAGATATTTCGCTTTACTAAAAGTAAATAAAATTAATTTCGATGATCCAGAAAAAGGAAAAAATAAGATAGCTTTCGACAATCTAACCCCACTTTATCCAAATGAAAGGATTAAGTTAGAGGTTGAAACAACAAAAATAGAAAAAAAACCAGATAATACTGCAAGATTAATCGATCTAGTTAGTCCGATTGGAAAAGGACAAAGATCGTTAATCGTTTCACCACCAAGAGCAGGAAAAACAATCATACTTCAGAATATTGCACAATCTATTACCGCCAATCATCCAGAGTGCTATTTAATGGTGTTGCTCATAGATGAAAGACCGGAAGAAGTCACAGATATGCAAAGATCAGTAAAAGGCGAAGTGGTAGCTTCTACATTTGATGAGCCGGCTTCTCGACACGTAGCAGTTGCTGAGATGGTAATTGAAAAAGCCAAACGATTAGTAGAGCACAAAAAAGATGTGGTTATACTTTTGGACTCTATTACTAGATTAGGAAGAGCATACAACGCAGTAATACCGAGTTCAGGAAAAGTATTGACTGGTGGTGTAGACGCAAACGCTCTTCAAAGACCAAAAAGGTTTTTCGGAGCAGCAAGAAATGTGGAAGAGGGAGGATCACTTACGATAATTTCAACAGCATTAATTGATACCGGGAGTCGGATGGATGAAGTCATTTTTGAGGAGTTTAAAGGAACTGGTAACTCAGAGTTAATCCTTGATAGAAAGGTTGCTGATAAGAGAATATATCCAGCCTTAGACATCACGAGATCAGGAACGAGAAGAGAAGAATTATTATTTGCTAAAGATGAGTTGTCAAAAATGAATGTGCTAAGAAGAATTATAAGCCCAATGGGTACAATGGATGGAATTGAGTTTTTAATCTCCAAACTGAAAAATACAAAAAATAATTCAGATTTCTTTGACTCAATGAATAAGTCGGCAAATTAAATTATTGAATAGTTTGATTGCCAAAATTAACTTCGTGTAAGTAAAAACTAATTATACTTTCCAAAGTGTTAACTTTATCTTTAATAGTAAGAGACTCTAACAATTTTTGTTTTTCTTCATTTGTGACAGGGGAGATCATTGACAATGTATTTATTTTTTGGAGCTCATCAAGCTTCTCAAATTCTCTCCAATTTAATAAAAGTCCGTTTCGTTTGAAAAAGATTTTGGCTTTTTCCATTAAACTTTGAGTACTAAAATCTTCCGTGCTATTAATTAGATCCAATTCAAAATTTTTATAATCAACTTTAAACTCTCTATATAATTTCTTATTCTCAATTTCTTGCAAAATATTAAATCTTGTAATTCCAGTAAGATTTATTAATACCCTCCCATCTCTGCTTTTTTGGAAATCACTTATTTTTCCCAAACAACCAACTTTGTATATTTCCTTTCCGCTCTTTTGGGATTGAACCATACCCATAAGTTTATCTTTGCTAAAAGTATCATTTACTAAGTCTAGATACCTTTGTTCAAAAATGTTTAAAGGTAAATTTGTCTTAGGAAAATAGATAACACCGCTAAGAGGGAAAACAGGAATTATTTTTGGATAGGTTTTCATATTTTCACTATATTAAAAATTTTCCAATTTCGATAGTGACATTTTATTTATGTTGACCATTACAGAGTCGTTATATTATAATTAATTAATTGCGGGCATAGCTCAGTGGTAGAGCGTCTCGTTGCCAACGAGAAGGTCGAGGGTTCAAGTCCCTTTGCCCGCTCCATTATTTTAAAATGAGTGATTTAGCAAAAAAAAAATGTATTCCTTGTGAGGGCGATATTCCTCCTTTTGATAAATCTGAAATTCATAAGTATTTAAAAAAAGTTGATGGATGGGATGTTGAAAAAAATAACGATGAAAATTTTTATTTATTTAAAGAATTTAAATTTAAAAATTTCATCGATAGTCAAAATTTTGTCAATAAAGTTGGAAATGTAGCTGAACAAGAAAATCATCATCCAGATATATCTTTTGGGTGGGGATATTGTAAAATAAAAATTTTTACTCATGCAATTAAGGGATTAGCCGAAAGTGATTTTATCCTTGCTGCAAAAATAGATAAAATTTAATTAGTGATTAAAATGTCTAATTCCAGTAAATAGCATTTTAATTTTTGCTTTATTTGCAACATTTATTACTTCTTTGTCTCTAATAGACCCGCCGGGTTGGACTATAATTTTTACACCAGCTTTTATTAAAGTCTTAATTCCATCTGCGAATGGAAAAAAAGCATCAGACGCAGCTATTGAGTTTCTAATCTTTTTTGGTTGAAATCTTTTTACCTTCTGAATAGCAATTTTACAACTATCAAGTCTGCTAGGTTGACCTGCTCCAATACCTATAGTCGAGAAATTATTACATATTACTATCGCGTTAGATTTAACAAATTTACTTATATTAAAAGCGAACTTAATTTCGTCTAGTTCTTTTTTGTTAGGTTTTAATTTTGTAACACACCTAAGTTTTTTATTATCAATAATAATTTTATCTCTACTTTGGATTAAGAAAGATCCATCGAAACTTTTTATAGATGAATTATTTTTAGGCCTATACTTCGATATATCAATTATTCTTAAATTTTTTTTCTTTTTTAAAATTTTTAAAGAGTCTTTATCAAATCCCTTGGCTAAAATTACCTCCAAAAAATTCTTCGATATTTCAAAGGCAATTTTTTTATTTATTTTGTAATTACAACCTATAACGCCACCAAAGGCGCTTAAAGGATCACAGTTATAGGCATTTTTAAAAGAATCTAATAGATTTTTACTTTCTGATACTCCACATGGATTTGCATGTTTAATTACAACTGTCCCGGCTTTTTTATTTATAGATTTAAGAACATCTAATGCTGCAAAAATATCGTTATAATTGTTAAAGCTAAGTTCTTTGCCATTCAATTGAGTAAAACCAATTTCTTTGTCATTATAATCATTAACGTAGATACAGCTTTCCTGATGTGGGTTTTCTCCATACCTTAATCTTCTTAATTTTTTCCCAAAAATAGTCCGTCTTTCAGGAAATTGAATATTTAATTTATTATTAAACCAATTTGCTATCATTGAGTCATAATAAGCCGTCAATCCAAAAGCTTTTGAGGACATAATTTCTCTGAAGTTTAGGCTTGTCCTACCATTATTCTTTTCTAATTCTCTAATAAGCAAAGTGTAATCATTTTTATTTGTAATAATTGCAACATTTTTAAAGTTTTTTGCTGCAGCCCTAACCATTGTTGGACCACCAATATCTATATTCTCAATTATACTTTTAGGATTTTTTGAGTTTTGAACTACATTTTGAAATGGATAAAAGTTGACCACGATCAAATCGATTGGCGGGAATTTATTTTTAAACATTTCATTTTTGTGGGTCCTATTTTGTCTATCATGCAAGATGCCTGCGTGTATTTTAGGATGAAGTGTTTTAACTCTTCCGTCTAACATTTCTTTAAAACCTGTAAATTTTGACAGCTCGGTACAAGCGTAGCCAAGTTTTTTAATAAATTTGTAAGTTCCTCCAGAGCTTATAATCCTTATCTTAAATTTTGATAAAATTTTTAATAAAGGTATTATATTTTCTTTATCTGATAAAGAAATCAAAGCATTTTTAATTTTTAAATTCATTTCTAAATTTTTTTCTTTACTTCCCAGTCAAATGACTTGTTTTTATTAACTAGATTACCAGAAACTGTTATACAAGTATTATCTAATATTTTCTTTCCAGCGAGATATATACTTTTTTCTATTTCTAGATCTTCATTTTTAATTGTAAAAATTAGTGATTTATACTTTGATATCTGTATCAATGCACTATTACCACTCATAGTTTTTACAGCAGTGAGTCCTGGACTCAGATGAAACCTGAATACGTATCTAATAGGCACCCCATCACTTTTTTTTATTATATGATCTGCACCTTTTAATTTATTATTTTCAAGATCCAGATAAATTTCTCTATTATGAATACAATTAAAATTTTTTTCGTATCCATTGTGTGAGCTAGAGCACCCAATTATTTTTTTATCATTATTAAATTTATGCTCAGCAGTCTTAAAAGTATTTTTAATAGAGTTTCCAAATACTCTATTTATAAATCTGCTTCTCTCAAATTTAGTTACACTTGTATCATTTATAGTTAATGTAGATTGGCTTGCAGTTAACCTGCTTATCAGCTCTGCTTTAGTAGAAATATTATCTCCAAATCCGCAGTTTGTAATTATTTTTGTTCCATCTAAAAAATATTCAAATGATAGCGGTCCTGATTGATAATTTTTCGAAAAACTTTTGCTTGGTGGATTTCCAATATCAAAATAGAAAACTTGGTTTTTAGATTTAGCATAAAAAATACCCCCGATAGTATTTCTCTTCTCTTTTTTTATTAACTTGAAACGGTCCAAGTATTTTTCAAACAGATTTAAATTATTTTCTGATGCACCATTAAAAAGAGGAATTTCATTATTTGGAGTTTTGAAAAACTTTATACAGTGTAAATTTTTTTTTAGAATATCATCGAGAAATTCAGGCATGTATTGCTGAGCGTCTTTAATATTTTCGTAGCATAACAAAAGATATTTAGTGAAAAAAACAAGATCATTCGAACTTCTTGTTAATGGGAAACCATCTTTATCGAAATAAGATTTTACAAACTTTTCGAGCTCTTTAATCGCAATATTATAATTATCAATATAGTCCTTAAATATAATACCTGATAATATCAATGCAGTAAGAACTTCTAATTTTTTTGAGGGGTCTTTTTCAAATCCTATATTCTTTTTCAAATGGTTACATTGCAAAATTATATTCTCAAAAAATCTTTTTTTAAACTCGAAGGTTCCATTATTAATGATTATATCTATATTGTGTATCCAACTTATTAATCTTTTACTTAAAGTTGATGTTTCCCAGATCTTCCATTTGAAATCAGAATATTTTAACATCCACAAGTAAATAATCTTCTGTATATTTTTGCCATCAATTTTTCTATCAATTAAACTAAGCCATAAAAAATTATGATGTTTCAAAATATTTTTATTTTTATTTTCAATCCAAAAATCATTTGAACTTATTTCACTAATTTTAAATGATTTTTTTGTGTAAGGAGTTATTATAGAAAGTAAATATGGATTAGGGTTAAAGTGAACCTGAACTGGTATTTTTGATTTTAAAGATTTGTTATAATGATTAGATTTAAAATAAATCTTTTTTAAAAATTTGAGAAATGTAATTTGGATCGCAACTAAATAAAAATAGGCACCCTTTAAGCCAAACATCTATTAATTTTTTCTTAATATTTCTATATTTTTTTTTAGATCACCCTTGTTTTCTTTAAATATAGTTGACCCGGAAACGAGAATATTTGCACCGGCTTTTTTTGCCAGAGAACAATTTTGAAAGTTTATTCCACCATCAATTTCAATATCTACATTTAAATTTTCTTTTTCGATTATGTCTTTTAGATTTTTTGTTTTTTCTAGCACTTCAGGCATGAATTTCTGGCCCCCAAATCCTGGTTCAACGCTCATTATTAGAACTAGATCGATTTCAGATAAATATTTTTCTATCAGACTAATTTCTGAATGAGGTTTAAGAGAAATTCCGACTTTCTTATTTTCCTTCCTTATAAGCTGAATTGTTTTAGAGGTATCTTTAGTTGCTTCAGGATGAAAAGTTATGATATCAGCCCCAGCATCTGCAAAATCTTTTATAAAATTATCTACAGGAGAGATCATTAAATGAACGTCAAATATTTTTTTTGTAAGTGGTCTTAGTTTTTTAATAACTTCTGGTCCAATTGTTAAATTTGGAACAAAGTGTCCATCCATCACGTCAATGTGTATATAGTCAGCTCCAGCTTTCTCTAATGAAATAACCTCACTACCTAATTTGCTAAAGTCAGCTGACAAAATAGATGGAGAAATTTTAATCGAATTACGCATTCTTTATTTATATTTTAATCCAAAATTTTGTCAAAAAATAAGATTAATTAAATAGTTGATATAATTGTCTTGAAAAATCGCTTTCTAATGGAAATGCTAACATGCCCCAAACATCGTAGCCTAAAATATATGGCATAGCGTAGAATCTGAAAAGATAAAAGAACCAAGCCACATAAAGTGCTATAAAAGGGCCAAACAAGAAACTTGGAGTAATAAATTTGAATAAATTGATTATTGGATTTGTATATTTAACAAAAACTCTCATAAAGAAAAAAGTCGAGTCTTCTCTTTGAAAAATATTCATAAACGCGCGACCTATTAAAGTCCACATTATGGTTCCTAAAACGTAATCTAAAACTATCGCCCATGTTGGTATCATATTTCTAAATTACCATGATTCAGGTAAAAAAAAAGGGGCGAATAAATCGCCCCTTTTAATTTTAAATAATTGTTAATTAGTGTTGCTTACCAAGAATAGCTTTACCTGTAGGTATTCTTGTATCGTCTACTAATTTTTGTGTAGCTGGGCTTGGCTCTTTAGTCATTAAGCTGACTACCACCATTACAACTAAACAAATTGGTGCTCCAATTAAACCAAATCTTAAGTGGTCAATACCTAAGAAAGGAGTATTTACACCGCCCCATATTGGAACTGAGAATTTAGGGAACACCCACGTTAAGTAAACTGTTCCTGAAATAATTCCCGACAATATACCAGCGATTGCACCTTCTCTAGTAGCTCTCTTCCACCATACTCCAAGTACGAGTGGGAAGAATAAACCTGACATCGCAAAGTCGAATGCCCAAGCAACCGAACCTAAGATACTTGTTAGCCTGAAAGAGGCTATGTAAGCACCAGCAGCTCCGATTATTACTAGAAGTGTACGAGCAACTAATAGTCTTTTAGCAGTTTCTGCTTTTGGATTTATGATCTTGTAATAAATGTCGTGCGATAACGCATTTGAGATCGCAAGAACTAATCCATCGGCAGTTGACATGGCAGCAGCCATACCACCAGCAAACACTAGTCCTGAGATTACGAACGGTAGACCCGCTACTTCTGGAGTAGCTAATACTACAACGTCACCTCTCATGAACCATTCGTTCAACTGAAGTATTCCGTCACCATTAAAGTCTGCTATAAATACTTGTTTAACTTCAGACCATCTTTGTACCCACTCTATCGACTGAACTTCAGAAATAGATTTTCCGATAATTCCAGTTGGTAGATTTGGATCCATTAATGCTAATTTAGACAATGTCGCTAACATAGGCGCTGAAGAGTATAGTAAGAAAATAAAAAATAGCGACCAAGCTACTGATTTTCTTGCTGCTCTTACTGTAGGAGTTGTAAAGTATCTCATTAAGATATGAGGTAACGATGCAGTTCCCACCATCATACAAATCGCTAACGATAAGTATTTCCAGACAGCCATTCCACCTTCAGGTACTCCAGAGTGAGTTCCAGAGATGTATTTCAATCCACCTGGTACCCCAGCTGCTTTCATATCTGCGGCGCTGTTTTTAACTAGTCCAAATTGCTGTTCAAGTTCACCAAGTCTTGCAACTTCATCACCTAACATTAAGTGAGGGAAAATTCCTCCACCAACGTTAGAACTAATCCAGAATACTGGTATTAAGTATGCGATGATTAATACAATGTACTGAGCAACCTGAGTCCAAGTTACGGCTCTCATTCCACCAAGCATTGAACAGATAAGAATACTTATTAATCCTACCCATACACCTGCTTCGAACGGAATTCCAAGAGCTCTAGAAGCAATTGTTCCCGTAGCATTAATTTGTGCTGTTACGTAAGTAAATGATGCTATGAAAAGCACGAATACTGATGCAGCTCTCACTGCATTACCACCGTATCGTGTTCCGATAAAATCAGGAACTGTGTAACATCCAAACTTTCTTAGGTACGGAGCCATCAGAGTTGCAACAAGTACGTATCCACCTGTCCAACCTACTAAAAAGGCCATATAAGTATAGCCACCAAAGTAAACTCCACCTGCTAAAGCTACGAATGATGCACCTGACATCCAGTCAGCTGCTGTTGCCATCCCGTTAAACACGGTTGGCACTTGTCTTCCTGCAACATAGTAGGCATCTACTTGAATGGTTCTCGATAAATAACCGATTAAGGCATAAATCAATACCGTGAAAGCTACGAACATCACTCCGATATTTTTAGCTGACACACCTGCTTGCTCTGCTAATGCCATCAAAATGATGAACACTATAAAGCCACCAGTGTAGGTACCATATATTTTAGGAAGGTTTTGTATAAAATCTCCTTTAAACATTAGTCATCCTCTCTTTCTGAGAAACCATGTTCTTCGTCGATTTTTTCTTGTTTATTTGCAGTCCAAAACAAAATTATCACAAAGGCAAGAAGTGAACCTTGCGCAGTCATGTAATATGCTAGTGGATAGCCAAGAAAAGACATCGTGTTCAGTTCTGAACCAAACATGAAGATCACTAATGAGAAGAAAGCCCAAAGAACCAATGTTACGATCATATGGTTTTTGGTCTTGTTCCAATATGCGTCTTTATTTGACATATTTCCCCCTATTTATTTTTTAACTTTTTACGTAAAAAGTACTTTTATTGCTGGGAAGCATACTGATTATGAGTTGAATTAAAAGAGAAAAAAGGACCCCAAAACCATTATGAAATGCTATAAGACAAGGAAATATAGGGTTTTTTAAATACAACGTGAAATTGAATCTAAATAAATTGAGAATTACTCTTAGAAACACTCTAATTAGTGTCTGGGAGTACGTTATTCCAATTTGGAAAATATCTGGCCTATTTAAATCCATAAAATCAAAAAAAGATTTAGAAAATTTTATTCAGGAGAGATCTGCGCACGTTACTCAAACTACTTTATACGGTTATTTAAAAACAAGAATTGGAGTTAAGTACATTGCAATGATGGAAGATGAAAGATTTTTAAAGTCGATTAACATTGCGAAGTGGAATATATACATGGTTGCTTTAGCTGACTGTGCTTTTTATGTTTTTTCATATTTAATCTCAGAAAAAAACTTGAGAGAGAACAATTGTAAAGAAATTTTTTTAAAAATTTTAGAAGACGAAAAATTAAACGGTCTAAGTGACGAAATTTTTGAGAGTGGGAAAAAAAATTTTTTAAAAAGAATAGAAACAGTTAACTTTTCAAACTATCATTTGGATGATCCTTTTAAAGAAAGTGGAGAAGCTTTATACTATTGGTCGCCAATAGCAGATGAATTAAAATCACTCGATAAAAAAATAGTTCTGAATTCTATACATTTAAAATGGAGATTGATGAAGGATGAATTTAAAAAATTAACAAAAGATTTGAAGTTTAGTTAACCTTTATTTTGTCTATTCTCAACAAGTGATGTTACAACGCTTGGATCAGCTAAAGTCGTAGTATCTCCTAAATTATTTGGTTCGTTTGCTGCTATTTTTCTCAAAATTCTTCTCATAATTTTCCCTGACCTAGTTTTGGGTAATCCAGGCGCAAATTGAATAACATCAGGAGTAGCTATTGGACCAATTTGTTTTCTTACCCAAAGTTTAAGATCTCTTTCTAAGTCTCCAGTAGGATTTTCTCCTGCATTTAATGTTACGTAACAATATAAACCATTTCCTTTAATGCTATGTGGAAAACCAACTACTGCAGCTTCAGCAACTTTTGGATGCGCAACAAATGCACTTTCTATTTCGGCTGTTCCAAGATTATGTCCAGAAACAATTATAACGTCATCAACTCTTCCAGTAATCCAATAATAACCGTCTTTATCTCTTCTACAGCCATCACCAGTAAAATACTTTCCATCAAACTGCGAAAAATACGTGTCGATAAATCTTTGATGATCTCCATAAACCGTTCTCATTTGACCTGGCCAAGAAGAAGCCATACATAATCTTCCTTTACCTTCGCCTTTTATAACTTTTCCATCTTTGTCAACCAGAACTGGTTTTATGCCATAAAAAGGTTTTGTGGCAGAGCCAGGTTTTAAATCTATCGCCCCAGGCTGCGGAGCAATTAAGATACCGCCAGTTTCAGTTTGCCACCAAGTGTCAACAATCGGGCACCTAGAGTCGCCTACAGTTTTATAATACCACATCCAAGCCTCTGGATTTATAGGCTCGCCTACAGTCCCTAATAATTTTAAAGTTTTTCTACTAGTTTTTTTTACAGGTTTTTCACCTTCTCTCATCAATGCTCTTATTGCTGTCGGCGCAGTATAAAATATATTTACTTTAAATTTGTCGACAATTTGCCACCATCTAGAACTGTCAGGATAATTTGGGACACCTTCAAACATTATCGTTGTAGCTCCGTTTGAAAGCGGTCCGTAAATAATATAGCTATGTCCAGTTACCCAGCCTATGTCAGCAGTACACCAATAAACATCATTAGCTTTATAATCAAAAATATATTGATGAGTCATTGATGCATAAACCATGTATCCTCCTGTAGTATGAAGAACACCTTTTGGTTTTCCAGTAGACCCAGAGGTATAAAGAATAAACAATGGGTCTTCAGCATTCATTTCTTCAGGATCACACTTAGCGGGTACAGAAGATATTAATTCCTTGTACGAAACATCTCTTTCATTGTTCCAGTCAACTTGATTACCAGTTCTTTCAACAACTATACATTTTTTAACATCTGGACACTGATCTAAAGCCTCATCAGCAATTTTTTTTAAAGGAATTATTTTTCCTCCTCTGATACCTTCATCTGCCGTTATTAAATATTCAGATTCACAGTCTGTTATTCTTGTGGCTATAGAGTCAGGAGAAAAACCTCCAAATATAATAGAGTGCACTGCGCCAATTCTCGCACAAGCCAACATTATATAGGCCAATTCAGGTATCATAGTTAGATAAATTGTTACTCTATCTCCTTTTTGGATACCTAAACTTTTTAGGCCATTAGCGGCTTTACAGACATTTTGGTACAATTCTTTATAAGAAATCTTTTTATTATCAGCTGGATCATCACCTACCCAAATGATTGCTGTCTTACTTGGATTTTTTTTCAAATGTCTGTCTATACAATTTACTGAAGCGTTAAGAGTACCATCATAAAACCATTTTATCTTTACTTCATCTTTACTATATTTAATATCTTTAATCTTTGTATATTTTTTCATCCAGGAAATTCTTTTTCCCTCTTTTGCCCAAAATTTATCATTTTCCTTAATTGAGAGCTTGTATTTTTTTTTATATTTTGATTCATTAACGTAAGCATGATTTGCCCAACTATCTGACACTTTAATTAATGGATTTCCCTCATTATCTTTAGAGTAGGTAGGAGATTTAAAGTTAATTTTTCGTACTCTCTTTCCTTTTCTACGAGTACTGCTCTTTCTATTTGATTTTTTAGACCTTTTTCCGAATTTTTTTGATTTTCTAGTTTTCTTTCTAGTTTTTTTAGGTCTTCTAGACAGTATTCTAGACCTTTTTGCCTTTTTGGATTTTTTCTTTTTTCTTTTTTTCTTTTTAGTCACAAAAAACCTCTAAATTTATTTATACTTTACCCATGTTATAAATAATTTTCCAGCTTTTATAATCTATAGGCATTACTGACAATCTGCTTTGTTTTATGAGCGGTAAATGAGAAATTTTCTTGGTTTTTTTAATTGTTTTTAGGGCTACTGGTGTTCTAAATTTTTCTACAAACCTAACTTGAACGGCAACAAACCTCTTTTTTTTGTCAGTTTTATCGATGAAAGCAGATTTGATTACTTTTACTACCCCCACTATTTCTTTACCGATATTTGAATGGTAAAAAAAACATAGGTCTCCGACTCTCATTCTTTTAAGATTATTTGCTGCTTGATAATTTCTTACCCCATCCCATGCAACACCTTTGGCGCCAGTTTTTATTTGCTGATCTAGCGACCAAACATCTGGCTCAGATTTAAGTAGCCAGTGCTGTCTCACAACTTTAAACCTGGTCCTTTCATATAGGGAGCTTTCTTATCCAAAGGCCATCTGGACTTAGCAGTGACATCTATTTTATCTAATAATTTTTTTTTGAATCTTTTTATACCAGCCCAAGCAATCATTGCTGCGTTATCACTACAAAATTTTATATTAGGATAAATAGTTTCAATTTTCATTTCGTCAGACAAATTCGATAAATTTTCTCTAATTGTTTGATTAGCCGCTACACCTCCAGCAACAATTAACCTAACTTCTTCTGATTGAGTTTTTTCTTTAAACATTTCTATCGCAATTTTTGTTTTTTTTCGAAGAATGTTATTTATTGTATTTTGAAAAGAAGCAGCAAGATTATATTTCATTTTTTTATTTTCATTAATCTTTAAACTCTCTCGCAAAACTGCAGTTTTAAGCCCTGCAAAAGATAAATTACATCCTGCCTTATTTATTATTGGTTCTGGAAGTTTAAAAAATTTTTTATCTCCTAGCTTAGCAAATTTCTCCACACTAGGTCCACCTGGATAACCAAGATCGAGCATTTTTGCAGTTTTATCAAAAGCTTCACCTAATGCGTCATCAATAGTTGTTCCAAGTTGTTCGTATTCATTAACATCTTTAACAATTAAAAACTGAGTGTGACCTCCAGATATTAATAGAAGCAAATAAGGAAATTTAACGTTAGTTTCTAACCCTGGACTCAAAGCATGACCCTCAAGATGATTTACAGCTATGAAATGTTTATTTGAAAACGTAGCGATCGATTTACCAATGTTGAGTCCAATTGACAAACATACAACTAATCCAGGGCCAGCCGTTGCAGCTATTCCATCAATTTCGTCTAAGTTGATTTTACTATCTTTTAACGCGGAATTAATTATGTACTCAATATTTTCTAAATGAGCTCTAGCAGCTAATTCTGGCACTACACCCCCAAATTTTTTATGTTCAGAAATTTGACTAGAAACAATATTTGATAAAATATCAGCAGTGCCTCTATTATTTTCTCTAATTATAGCAGCAGCAGTTTCATCGCAACTTGTTTCAATTCCTAAAAATGTAATCTTTTTTGTCATCTCTCTTAATAAATTAAAATAGTATAAAATAGTATTTTCAAATATATAATCAATTAATGACAAAAATTACAATTGGATCCAGGGGAAGTAAACTCTCATTAGCATATGTAACTAGAGTAAAAGAGCTCTTAATTAAAAGCAACAATGAACTCAGAGATGAAAATATTAAATTAAAAGTAATTAAAACGTCAGGAGATATAAATTCAAACCAAAAAATTTCAAAAATAGGAGGAAAGAGTCTTTTTTGCAAAGAAATCGAGGAAAGTTTAATTAGAAAAGAAATAGATATAGCTGTTCACTCACTTAAAGATATGGAAGCTTCTGAGAATGAAAAACTTTTGATCGCAGCTTATATTAAGCGAAATGATTTTAGAGATGTAATAGTAAGTAAAAAAATCAAAAACATTAATGATTTAAAAGATGGGGTGAAAATTGGCTCAAGTTCAAGAAGGAGAGAGTTACAATTAAAAAGGATCAATAACAAAATTTCTATAATTAATATTCGTGGTAACATAGATACAAGAATAAAAAAAATTGATGACAGCAATCTCGATGGAGTAATTCTAGCTGCAGCTGGAGTAAAATCTTTAAAACTTGATGATAAGATTTCTATAATTTTTGAAAGTAAACATATTTTACCTGCTATAGGTCAAGGGATAATCGCAGTTCAGTGCAGAAAACAAGATAAAATCAAAAATTTGATAAAAAAAATCAATGATAGTAAAACAAGCCTTTGCGCAAAAGCTGAAAGAAAAATGCTTCAAACAATTGGAGGAGATTGTGATACCGCAATCGGTGGGTTAGCTGAAATAAAAGATAATAATCTAAAATTAAGGGCACAACTTTTTTCTGATAACGGGGAAGAATGTTTTGAACACGAACTTACTGGTAGAGACTCTGATGCTTCTTTTATTGGAAAAAGTGTTGGTGAAAAATTATTGAATCTAGCTGGAGAAAAATTTAGAAAAAAATGAATATTTTGATAACAAGACCACTTTTAGACTCTGAAGATTTAATGGGAAAATTATTTTCTCTTGGGCACAAAATCATTCATGTTCCCACACTCAAAATTTCTTCTAATAGTCTTTCGCCAATTGACCCTGAAAAATATAGCGCATTTATATTTACAAGCGCAAATGCAATACGGAATCTAAGGCTATCAAAGGATGATAAAAAAAAACTTTGTTTTTGTGTTGGTGCTATTACTGAAAAAATTGCAAGACAACAAGGCTATAACAATACAATTTCAGCTGGCGGGACAGTTAATGCCCTTAAAAATATAATATCTAATTCAGATAATTTAGATAAAAAAAAGGTTCTAGCTTACTTTTGTGGAGATAATATTTCAGCAGACTTAGATATTGAATTAAAGAAAGAAGGTTTTTTAATAGAAAAAATTATCAATTATACCTCAAAAAAAATAAGTGAATTAAACAAAAATATAAATAATTTAATCATTAATCATCCTCCTGACATAATTTTTGTTTATTCAAAAAGAAGTGCAGAAAGCTTTATTGATTTAACTAAAAAATATTCACTCAAAGGGCTGATGACAGACTCGAGAGTTATGTGTATAAGTGAAAAAGTTTTGAATACATTTAAACAATCTGGTTGGAAAAAATTAGAAGTTTTCGAAGCTGGAAGCGAAATACTTAAACTAAAGAATACTTAAATGGAAGTACTGGATAATTTTAAAGATTTATTTTTTGATGTTTGGAACAAGGGAATTTCTGGAGTTAATATTTCTGAAATTGTCATTGCTTTACTAATATTTTTATTTTTCTTGTTTTTAAGAGGAGTCTTCTCAAAGTTTGTTATTAAACGACTAGAGAAATATGTGACTAAAACGACAAATAATTTTGACAATTCATTGGTTTTTGCGATGGAGGGGCCTGCAAAATTTTTTCCAATTGTTTTAGGTTTTTTTGTATCTACAAGTTATTTAACGATCGAGTCACAAGCAGCAGAATTTCTAGAAACAATTAATCGTTCACTGATTACAATTTTAATTTTTTGGACTTTTCATCAAATAATTGGACCGCTCTCAGTAGTAATTAAATCAATAGGTGATTTGATTTCTCGCGATTTAGTAAACTGGATAATAAAAGCAATAAAGGTTTTAATTTTTATATTAGGTGTGGCAGCAGTTTTAGAACTTTGGGGGATTAAAATTGGACCGATTATTGCTGGTTTAGGTTTATTCGGTGTTGCAGTCGCTTTAGGGGCTCAAGATTTATTTAAGAATTTAATATCAGGAATTTTAGTTTTAGTAGAAAGAAGATTTCAAGTTGGTGATTGGATTTTTGTTGAGGATGTAATAGAGGGCACAGTCGAGTCCATTGGCTTCAGGTCGACTGTCGTAAGAAGATTTGATAAATCTTTAGCTACTATACCAAATTTTCAATTTGCTGAGAAAGCAGTCATTAATAACTCTCAAATTACAAATAGAAGAATTAGTTGGGTAATAGGTCTTGAATATAGAACCACTAGCGAGCAACTTTCTAGCATTAAAAAAGAAATTGAAGAATATATTAAAAATAGTGAACATTTTTCCACTTCAGAAAATACAATTCTCTCAGTAAAAATTGAACAGTTTGCCGCAAGTTCAATAGATATAAAATTAATATGCTTTACAAAAACTAAGCATTATTTGGAATGGATGAAAGTTAAAGATATTTTAGCTGTAAAAATCAAAAATATAGTTGAAAAAAACAAAGCTTCATTCGCTTTTCCTAGCACATCAATTTATGTGGAAAAAAATTCATGAAATCAATTTTAATTCTCTTTGACAATATTATTAGTCTTTACATATGGGTATTAATTATTCATGTAATTTTTAGTTGGTTGGTAGCTTTTAATGTTTTAAATACCAGCAACAGGTTTGTTTATACTGTTTTAGACATTTCCTACAAACTTACAGCTCCACCTTTGAATTTTATTAGAAAATTTTTACCTAATTTGGGATCAATAGATATTTCACCAGTAATACTAATATTGGGTTTAATGTTTTTTAGAAATTTAATTTTTGAGATGTTCGCACCAGGATTATTTTTAAGATGATTATTGATGGAAAAAAAGAAGCAGAATTAATACGAAATGAAATAAAAAAAGAAATTTCTGAATTGAAAAAGAAAACTGCTAAAACTCCTAGTCTTTCAGTTATTTTAATTGGAGATTTAGCTCCGAGCAAAATTTATGTTAAAAATAAGGAAAAAAGTGCTCGAGAAGTCGGAATAAGTTCTAAAATCATTCAATATCCCAAAAATGTCAGCGAGAAAGATGTCTTAATGAAGATTGATGAGCTTAACAAAGATGAGAATACATCTGGGATTTTAGTTCAACTTCCATTACCTAATCAGATTAGTAAAGAAAAAATTATCAATGCAATACATCCATCAAAAGATGTAGATGGTTTTAATCCAATAAATGTTGGCAATCTATCATCTGGCTATAAATCTATTGTTCCATGTACACCTTTGGGATGCTTACTGCTAATTAAACAGGTAGAAAAAAATCTTTCAGGAAAACATGCAGTCATAATTGGCAGATCAAATCTAAATGGTAAACCCATGGCTCAACTATTATTAAAAGAAAATTGTACTGTGACAATAGTTCATTCAAAAACAAAAAATCTACAAAAAGAGTGTCTTAAAGCCGATATACTAGTAGCAGCAGTTGGTGTTCCAAATTTAGTAAAAAAAGACTGGGTGAAAGATAATATAATTATTATTGATGTTGGTATAAATAAAGTGGGTGAAAAAATTATTGGAGATGTAAGTTTTGACGATTTAAGAAATAAAGCAAAAGCAATAACTCCGGTCCCCGGAGGAGTAGGGCCAATGACAATAGCTTGTCTGTTAAAAAATACTTTAGAATGTTTTAAAGCTCACCAGCTTTAGTTTTGTCAATTTTCAAAAATTTGCTATTCCTAAAACGAATTATAACTGTAGCTAAAGCTACAATTAGAATTGCAAGAGATATATAAATTAAATTTGTTGGATCACTTTCTTTGTCTTGTAATATAATGAAACGAGCTAATGCGGTAATAGCTATTACAAGGGGATAGGTAATTCTTACAGCACGTGTTTCCCAATAGGATCTTACAAGACCAATTACCTCTATATAAATGAACATTAAAAGTAAATCAGCTAAGGTAATATCTCTATTGTCGTACATTTCTTTCATTTCCAAAAAGAATGCTATTATAGTTGATATAAGCACAACCACTACTGCAACTAGCTGAATATTTCGAATCGAATTGTTCATACAATTATAACCTATCAAAGATTTAAGCTTTATTTAACTGTTTAGAATGAAATTTAATAAATTTTTCTACTTTTTTCTTATTAAAAGTTTTATTTTCCTCAAAAGAAACTTTTTTCATAGAATAGGCTTTGTTTTTAGTTCTTCTTGATAAAATTGTTATATTCCCCTTATATAAACTAAGAATAATTTCACCTGAGACCTGCATTCTTTTTCTGTCAACTATTTTTTGTAGACGCAATCTTTTCTTTGAAAACCAATATCCATTATATACTAACTCAGCATACTCAGGCATAATCCTTTCTTTCTCGTGTGTTGTTTTTTTATCAAGTGTTACTGACTCCATTGCTCTATGAGCTACATAAAGCAAAGTGCCGCCAGGTGTTTCATAGACCCCTCTTGATTTTATTCCGATAAATCTATTTTCTACTAAATCAACTCTTCCAATGCCATTTTTCCCAGCCAAAATATTTAATTTTTCTAGAATTTTTTCTGGGCTGAGTTTTTTTCCATTTATTGCAACAGGATCGCTATTTTTATAAGTGATTTTTACAATAGTTTTTTTATTTGGTGCTTTTTCGGGAGAAATAGTTCTTTGAAAGATAAATTCTGGTGCAAATTTTTTAGGATTTTCTAAAATTTTACCCTCTGTTGAAGTGTGAAAGATATTATCATCAACTGAAAATGGAGGAGCACCTTTTTTATCTTTTGGAATTGGAATCTTGTTCTTTTTTGCATATTTAATAAGATCAGCTCTTGATTGTAAGTTCCATTCTCTCCAAGGAGCTATTGTTTTAATTTTATTTCCTCCAAAATATGCATACCCAAGCTCAAATCTTACTTGATCATTACCTTTACCTGTAGCACCGTGGGAAACCGCAAAAGCTTTGAACTTTTTAGCTATAGCAATTTGCCTTTTGGCTATTAAAGGTCTAGCTATTGAAGTACCCAACAAATAAACTCCTTCATAGGTAGCGTGTGCTCTTATCATTGGAAAAACATAATCTTTAACAAAAGTATTTTTTAAGTTTTCAATAATTATTTTTTTGACACCAAGTTTTCTTGCATTTCTTATGATTTTTTTTCTGTCAATTACTTGTCCTATGTCAGACGTATAAGCAATTACTTCAGCTTCATAATTCTCTTGCAACCATCTTAAAATTACAGATGTATCTAAACCGCCTGAATAGGCTAAAATAATTTTCTTCATTTAACCGCAAGTTTTTTTAGCCGTATTATAAGCTTTAGTGAATCCCATCATTGAGTAGTGGTCAGTTGTCTCTGCTCCATTAGCAGTTCTTGCTTTTACGATAATGTCTGTGGCTTTTTTCATTAATTGAATAAATTTTTTTTCTTCTTGGTCATCTAGTAACCAAGCAAAATCTTTTTGAGAAAAAAAAGAGTATTTTCTTTTTCCTGAACTAGCAGTCACGCTTGAAGTTTTGTAGTCGTGACCACTCGTTAAGCTCACTTCGTCTTTAATTTCTTCAGAAGGTCTGAAGGTAACAAATAATTTTGATTTATCTCTTTTTACTGCGGCTGGAGCTCTCTTTGTAGGAACCGTTTGAGCGAAGCATATCTTTCCTTTATCAGTCTCAGCTACAAAACTTTCCCAGTTTTTGTATTTTCCAGTCGATCTAGGTGTAATCGCAGATGCACTGATAGAGAATGATACTAAAATCAAAATTATAAAAATTTTTTTTAATGACATATTAAGTTTTTATACTAAAAAAAATCTATTTCAATGCTTTGAATTAAGGAGATGGATTGGGATTATTATTATGGATTTGATTAATCTTCTCAATTATTTCATCAGACAATTCAATATTAATACTATCAATATTTTCTTTCAATTGTGCTATTGATGTTGCACCAATTATATTGCTTGTTACGAACGGTCTTGAATTTACAAAAGATTGAGCGAGTTGGACCATTGTTAAATCATTTTCTTTTGCAAGTTTGAAATACTCATCGTAAGCTTTCATAGCTAAAGGGTTTAAGTGTCTCTCCCAACCCTTAAATAACGCTTGCCGAGAGTTTTTAGGCATTTTTCCATTTCGGTATTTTCCTGAAAGTGCGCCAGCAGCTAGCGGATAATAGACTAGTAATCCGCATTTTTCTCTTAAAGAAATTTCAGACATACCTATCTCATAAGTTCTGTTTACTAAATTATAAGGATTTTGAACTGACATCATTCTTGGAAGACCCTTACTCTTAGACAACTCTATATAATTTGATAAACCGAAAGGAGTTTCATTTGACATACCTATGTATCTAATTTTACCTTTTTTTATAAATTTTTGTAAAGCCTCGAGTATACTTTCAAAACTATGCCATTCTCCTTCACTTTTATCTTCAGAATAATCTCTTTTACCAAAATAATTTGTTGATCTTTCAGGCCAATGAAGTTGATATAAATCTATGTAATCTGTTTTTAACCTTTTGAGACTTCCGTCTATGGCTTCACCAATTTTTTTCTCATTAAAATTATTTTTACCTCCTCTTATCCAACTACACCCAGGACCTGCAACTTTTGAAGCTAAAATAATTTTTTCTCTATTTTTTCTTTCTGTAAACCAATTTCCTATTATTATTTCTGTTTTGCCATAGGACTCAGCATTAGGAGGAACAGAATATATTTCTGCTGTATCAAAAAAATTTATCCCATGAGCTACAGAATAATCCATCTGTTCGTGAGCTTCTTTTTCAGAATTTTGCGTTCCCCATGTCATTGTTCCAAGGCAAATCAAACTTACATCTAAATCTGTGGTACCTAGTTTTTTGAATTTCATAAAAATCTTAATATTTATTGTAGTTTTTTAGGTCAATTTTAACCTATTGAAAAGTATTTAAAAAAACTTATATATTTAAGAATGGAAATAAATAAACAAAAATCAACAGTACGATCTTCCGCAACAGAAGCAATAATAGATCAGGGTCTTAGAGCTTACATGCTAAAGGTTTATAATTACATGGCCTCTGGGGTGCTTTTAACTGGATTTGTAGCTCTACTTTTTTTCAAAATGGCTGTTGTTACTTCCGCTGAGGGACAAATAATAGGATTAACGAATTTTGGAAATTCTATTTACGCATCAGGGTTAAAATGGGTTATCATGTTAGCTCCTTTAGCAGTTGTTTTTTACATGAGTTTTGGAATAGCGAAAATGTCTGCAACTAAAGCTCAAACAACTTTTTGGGTGTTCGCAGCTCTAATGGGAGCTTCTTTATCTTCAATTTTCTTAATATACACAGGAGCGAGTATCACAAGAGTGTTCTTCATAACAGCTGGTACTTTCGGAGCAATGAGTATTTACGGTTACACAACTAAAAGAGATTTAACAAAACTTGGATCTTTTTTAATGATGGGTCTTTTTGGAATCATAATCGCATCTCTAGTAAACATATTCATGAAATCATCGATGATGTATTTTGTGATTTCGATCATTGGCGTTCTAGTATTCGTTGGGTTAACTGCTTACGATACTCAAAAAATTAAAAATATGTATTTAGTGAGTGACAGCGGTGAGCTAATTGGTAAAAAGGCTGTTATGGGTGCCTTAACTCTTTACCTAGATTTTATAAATCTATTTATAATGCTTTTAAGACTTTTCGGACAAAGAAGATAATTATTTCACTATTTTTAATTTATTCCAACTAGTTTTATTTATAAGCTGAATTAAGTTTTCTGACTTTTTGATAACAATACCATTTCTATCTTTAATAAAGTATTTTTCATTGTGATAGAAAGGCTTTAAGTTCTTAGTAATTTTTAAAACTGGTTTTTCCGAAGCTCTTTGGTAAACTTCAAAGGAAACTTCTTTATTACCTGATGAAAATGAGTAGTCTTTCCAAGATCCATTAGACACCATTTTTGCATAAAGATTTAAAATACATTGAAGTTCTTTTTTTATAAAAAATTTTTCTTTTTCTTTATTTTTAATGTTATTATTAATTACTAGCCTAATTTTTTTCATATTTTATGTTTGTTGATTAATGGGATTTGAAGACCTGTAAATAGAATAGTAATAGGCAGAATACCCCATACTTTAAAGTTTACCCAAGTTGTTTCAGGCTGTGTTCTCCATACAATTTCATTTAAAAAAGCTAAAAAAATAAAAAAATATGCCCACCTAAAATTTAATTTGTCCCAACCCTCTTCATTGAGCTGAAAAGCGGTTTGTAAAAAAAATTTAAGAAAGTTTTTATGAAAGAAAAGTTTACCTACAATTAAGGACCCGGCAAAAATAATATTAACTATTGTTGGTTTCATATAAATAAAAACTGGGTTATTAAAATATAATGTAAGTCCACCAAATAAAGTAATAATTATTCCACCAATTAATGGAACGTATGGAATTTTTTTTTCTACAAAATATACGATTGTTACAGCCAAAAGAGTTGCAATTATTAATGGTGGGATTGCTACTATAAGATTGTTACCGCTCTTATAGTATATGGTAAAAAATATTAATAAAGGCCCAAAGTCAGTAATAAATTTCAAAAATGACTTATTCACAATAAAGAGAGACTAACATATTATAAAGTTTTAATAAATTAGATATTGATTTTGACAAAAAAATTACTAACTATCAGATATGGCAATAAGCAATAATGCAAAATTTTCAATTGGAGAGGTAGTAAAGCATCGTCATTTTGATTTTAGAGGTGTTATCTATGATGTTGACTTTGAATTCAATAATTCTGAAGAGTGGTATCAATCGATTCCTAAAGAAGTTAGACCAAGAAAAGATCAACCTTTCTATCATTTATTAGCCGAGAGCAATGACGTAACATATGAAGCTTATGTTTCCGAGCAAAATTTGCTACTTGATAACTCAAAAGAACCAGTAAAGCATCCGCTTATAGAGGAGATTTTCTCAGGTAAAAAAGGGTCAAGTTATCTCAAAATTTCAAATTAATTTCGTTTCGCCTAAAATAAAACATTATTTATTCAAATCCGTGACATAGAGATTATGCAAGATATAAATGTTTTAGCCTAATTGAGAATAAACTCTTTAAATTACTCCCTCCCATTCTCAATTGGGCTTATAATATAACTTCCAAAAAAAAAATAATTATAGTAGTTAAATATTATGTTTAATGTATTTTATAATAGTAATATCTTCGCATGGATCGAAAAAATAATTAGTTTTATAAATTCAATTTTTTTCGTTTTACTAATAATAGGTCTTTCGTTTGCATTAATTTTATCTCCACCGGATTATTTACAAGGCGATAGTGTTAGAATAATGTATGTTCATGTTCCTGCTGCATGGATAGGCTTAGCCTCATTTACGTGTATCGCTTTTCTCTCTATTTCGTATTTCATCTTTAAAATTAAGAATCTAATATTAATAATAAAAAGTATTCTTCCTATAGGTTTAATGTTTACTTGTATTGCTATTGTGACTGGATCTATATGGGGTCAACCGACTTGGGGAACTTTTTGGGCATGGGACGCTAGAATAACTTCGATGGTAATCTTGGTATTGTTTTATATTCTCTTAATCGCTTCACAAAAATTAATATTAGATGAGGACAAAGCTAACAAAATTTCTAGCATTATTGCAGTTGTAGGTTTAATCAATATTCCAATTATAAAATATTCGGTAGAATGGTGGAACACTCTGCATCAACCAGCTAGCATAAAGATAACAGGGACAAGCACAATACACTCTTCAATGTTAATGCCACTATTGCTTATGTTTTTAGTGCTAATTTTGTATTGTGCGTTAATTTTTCTAATGAAATATAAGACAGAAATCATTAGAATTAAGAAGAAAAATTTAAAAAGATTATGAACTATAATTTATTTTTGATGAATGGCTACGGAATTTTTGTTTGGTCATCCTTCCTTCTAACTTTTTTAGTGTGCGCAGTTGTTTATTATAAAACACGTAAAACTCTTAAAAAGTATGAAAAAGATTTTGCTAAAGAAATTGAAGATCTTTCAGTCGAGCAGAAAAAAACAGTTTTAGAGACATCTAAAGTTGCCTCTAAGATTTTTTCATCTTACAATAAAACCATTTAAAGCATTTAATGCTTCCAAAGAAAGTAAAAAAAAGAGCGTCTCTCTTAGCAATATTTTTATCTATTTCAGCAATTAGCATTTTTTTAATTCTCAACGCCCTAAACAAAAATATTTTATATTTCAAATCTCCGTCAGATATTAGATCTAACCAAAATATCGATTTTGATAAAAAAATTAGGGTTGGTGGCATGGTAAAAAAAAATACATTAAAGATAAACAATCAAGAAATTAGATTTATCATTACAGATTTTAAGAATGAGATTAGAGTGAGTTTTCAAGGAACAGTCCCCAATTTGTTTGCTGAAGGCAAAGGTGTTGTAGCTGAAGGTAAATTACAAGATAAAAAATTTTTCATCGCTGACAGAATTTTAGCTAAACATGATGAAAACTACATGCCCCCCGAACTAAAAAATTTAATGAGAGAAAATGCTAAGTAATATTGGAAATTTTTTATTATTTTTAAATGTACTACTAAGTATTCTGATTATATATAATTCTTATAATTGTTTAAAAACATCTAACAATTTAATTTTCAGAAAAATTTATAAATTAAGCTTATTTCAAAGTACATCAATTTTAATTTGTTTTTTTACTTTAATATCTGCTTATTTGATCTCAGATTTTTCATTAATAAATGTTTATCAGAACTCTCATTCACTAAAACCAATCTTTTACAAAATCTCTGGAACCTGGGGCAATCATGAAGGAAGTCTTTTGTTATGGGCGATTATTCTTACAATCTTCTCATTCTTATTTTTAATATTTAATAATAAACATCCAAAAAATTACAGACTTTACACTTTAATTATTCAAAATTTACTAATCATAGGTTTTTTATTTTTTATATTATTTAATTCAAATCCTTTTAGTGTTATCAGCCCAGTTCCGAATGAGGGTTTAGGTTTAAATCCTATTTTGCAAGATCCTGCTTTAGCAATTCACCCACCATTACTTTATTTAGGTTTTGTTGGATCCTCAATCTATTTCTCTGCAGCAATGGCATCAATGATTTCAAATTATAATGACAAACCTTTCGCTCAATCTATAAAAAGTTGGGTTTTAATCTCTTGGGTTTTTCAGACTCTTGGAATTTTAGTTGGATCAATCTGGGCTTACTATGAATTAGGTTGGGGTGGATTTTGGTTTTGGGATCCCGTCGAAAATGCTTCATTATTACCTTGGTTTGCTATGACAGCACTTTTGCACTCACTTTTAGTTTTAGAAAAAAGAAAAGCTTTTTATTTTTGGACAATTATCCTTTGTTTATTGACATTTACTCTAAGTGTAACAGGAACTTTTTTGGTAAGATCTGGAATACTTAATTCAGTCCACACTTTTGCAAATGATCCTTCAAGAGGTATTTATATATTAATATTTTTAAGCATAATGATATCAGCATCAGTTTATTTACTTTTCGCTAAATATAAGCCAGAAAGAAATTATATCTCATCTAACAGTAAAGAGACTTTCGTTTTAATAAATAACTGGTTTATGATGTTTTATTTACTAACTGTAATGCTTGGAACTTTATATCCAATTTTTACTGACGCACTTTTGAAAAGTAAGATTTCAGTTGGTCCACCCTTTTATAATTCTGTAATAATTCCAGTAGTAGCTGTTTTTCTAATCTTTATGGCTGTTGGGCCTCAAGCAAAATGGATAAAAAATAAATTTACAAATTTAAAACAACTTTTAGCTATATTGATTGGCGCACTTATAATTAATTTTTTAATTTTTTACCTATTAAAAAGTTATAGTATAATTTCAAACTTAATAATTATTTCATCATTATTCTTAATAATTTCATCATTGATTGATCTTTTCAAGAAAACTGAAACAAATTTCCCCAGAATATTATCTCATTTATCTTTTGGATTTTTAATTTTTTTCATTGGCTTAAATCACAACTTTTCAATCGAAAAAGATTTTAATCTTAAATTGGGAGAAACAAAAATTATTGATAATTATAAATTTGTCTTGAAAGATTTAGAACTAAATAACAAAACAAATTATAAAGCTATAATTGGTAAGCTCCAGGTCAACAATATGATGACCAATGAGGAAAGAATTTTAAATCCAGAAATAAGAATTTATGAAAATCCTCAAACTTTGACATATGAAGCATCCATACAAACTAATTTTTTTAAAGATCATTATTTAACAATGAGCAACATAGACCGCTCAGAATATTACAATATAAAATTCCAAGAAAAACCACTTATGATTTGGATTTGGATTTCTACTATTATGTTGTCTTTTGGCGGTTGTTTAAGTTTTTTTAGAAATGAAAAAAATAATTAAAATCACAATTTCTGTATTTTTTATTTTTATCCTAGTAGTTTTTTATCTGTCACTCAACAGAAGCTCTAATTACGATACAGAAAATTTAGTTGGTATTAAACTAAGTAAAATTAAATTAGAAAGTTTTGAAAGCAACAAATATTTTACAAACGAAAATCTAAAAAAAAATAATTATACCTTAATTAATTTTTGGGCATCTTGGTGTGCCCCTTGTCGTATTGAGCATCCTTTGTTGATGCAATTATCTAAAGAAGCAAACTTAAAAATATTAGGAGTAAATTTTAAAGATAAAAAAAATAATGCTTTAAATTTTTTAAATAACTTAGGTAATCCATATCACTATTTAGCGAAAGATGATCAAGGAAAACAATCTATAGGCTTCGGAATTTATGGTATTCCAGAAAGTATTTTAATAAACAAAGATTTCGTAGTAATAAAAAAATTTATAGGCCCTCTTAATTTAGAGGATTTTGATGAAATAAAAAAAATAACTAATTCTTTATGAAGTTTAAAATAATTTTAATAATTCTTTTGGTAAATATTCACTCTATTTCTTTTACAAATGAAATAATTAATGAAAATAAAATTCATAAAAACCTAAGATGTTTGGTGTGTCAGGGACAATCAATTTCAGATTCGAATTCTGATTTTGCAATAACTTTGAAAATGGTAGTTAAAGATCTTGTAGAGCAAGGAAAATCAGAGCAGGAAATTTATAATTTTTTGTCTGAAAAGTACGGGGATTGGATTTTGTACAAGCCAAAGTTAAATAAGGGAAACTTTTTGCTATGGGCCCTTCCTTACATAGTTTTAGTTTCTGGAGGGTTAATTATTGTATTTTTAATAAGAAAACGTACTGAAAAATCATAAATTGCTAACTGTACATATTAACCAATTAGTTGTATTTTTTTTAATAATGAAAATTAATTTTTTTATTTTTTTATTTACATTTCTATTCTTCACTTCTGCAACTTTAGCTGATGAAGAAAATACAAATTTATCCTTTTACACAGGAACTTTTGATGTGATTGATAAAGAAGGCGATGACCAAACAACTCTGTTCGGAATTGAACATAAGAATCCAAATTTGTTTAGGGATACTTTTTTGGGCAAGTTTAAGCCAGTTTCTGGGGCATTTATAACTGGAGATAGTTCAGTTTATTTATATTCTGGTGTCGAAGCGCAGTATGGTATTGGTCCACTGAAAATTTTGCCAAGTTTTGCGCCTGGTTATTATGAAAAGGGTGATGGTAAAGATTTAGGTAGTATCTTAGAATTTAAAAGTGAGTTAAAAGTAGGAATTGATATTTTTGAAAATTCAAAATTGGGCTATAGCTATAGTCATATTTCTAATAATGATTGGGGAGAAACAAATCCTGGAACAGATAATCAACAAATAACATTTTCTAAAAATTTTTAATAACAATGAATTTAAGCAATTGTTATAATTTTGAAGATTTCAGAAAATTAGCAAAAAAAAATTTACCTGCACCTATTTTTCATTACATAGATGGAGGTTCAGATGACGAGACTACCTTAAAAAGAAATACTGAGTCTTTTTTAAAGTGTGATCTTGTTCCAAATATTTTAGCAAGCGTAGGCGAACCTGACTTGACAACATCAGTTTTTGGTCAAAAAATTGATATGCCTCTTTTTTTAGCACCAACAGCCATGCAAAGACTTTATCATCACGATGGAGATAAAGCTTCAGCCAGGGCAGCAGAAAAATTCGGAACTTTCTACAGTATGTCAACAATGGCAACTTCTTCGATTGAGGAAATAGCAAATGTTTCTGGAGGACCAAAAATGTTTCAACTTTATATTCATAAGGATCAAGGTCTTACCGATAATTTAATTGATAGATGCAAAAGCTCAGGATTTAAAGCCATGTGTTTAACTGTAGATACTGTTGTAGCCGGTAACAGAGAAAGAGATCATAGATGGGGATTTACAACTCCACCAAAACTCACTTTAAAAAGCCTCTTAAGTTTTGTATCGCATCCTAAATGGGCTTTTAATTATTTAACTCATGAAAAATTTCAATTAGCTAACGTTTCCCATTGGACTAAAAAAGGATCTTCAATTGCAAAAGGTGTAATGGACTATATTAACGAACAATACGATCCTGCTATGAGTTGGAAAGATGCTGAGTATGTAGTGAAAAAATGGGGAGGACCATTCGCATTAAAAGGAGTTATGTCCGTTGAAGATGCAAAAAGAGCTGTTGAAATTGGAGCCTCAGCAATTATGCTTTCTAATCATGGTGGAAGACAACTTGATGGTTCAAGGTCTCCTTTTGATCAACTTCCAGCAATATCAGACGCAGTTGGAGGTAAGTTAGAAATTATTTTGGATGGTGGAATTAGAAGAGGCACACACATTTTGAAAGCTCTTTCTCTTGGAGCAACTGCCTGTAGCTTTGGGAAAGGTTTTTTATTTGCATTAGGGGCTGGTGGGCAAAAAGGAGTTGAGCAAATTTTGAGTAGAATGAAAGATGAGATTAGAAGAGATATGATTTTACTAGGGTGTAAAAGCATAAAAGAGCTAAATAAAACGAAAATTGCATATAGGTGATGCAAAAAAACTAGTTTGCAAAAGTGATAATAAATACTAGGTTTAAAATATGAAATTAGCAAAAAATTTAGAAAGACTTGGAACAGAGACTGCTTTTAGTGTTTTAGCTGAGGCCAAAAAACTTGAGGCCCAAGGTAAAGAAATGATCCACTTGGGTTTAGGTCAGCCAGATTTTATGACACCTAAACATATTATGGATGCAGCAAAAAAAGCTATTGATGATGGACATCATGGATATGTATTAGCGAACGGAATTGCTGAATGCAGGCAAGCAGTTTCAAGAAAAATTAAAAGTTTATACAAAAAAGAAGTCAGTCCTGAGCGAATTATGATTATGCCAGGCGGTAAACCGACAATGTATTTTGCAATACAAATGATCGGTGAGTCTGGCGCAGAGATAGTTCACCCAACTCCCGGTTTTCCAATTTACGAGTCCATGATTAATTACACAGGCGCTAAAGCAGTGCCTTATGATTTGACAAAAGAAAAAGATTTAAAGTTTGATCCTGAAAAAATTTTATCTTTAATAACAGATAAAACTCGTCTTGTAATTTTAATAAACCCTAATAATCCCACTGGAAGTTTTGTTGAAAAACCAGCAATTGATTTTCTTGCAGAAGGGTTAAAGAAACACCCGCATGTCACGATACTTAGTGATGAAATTTATAGTAGGCAAATTTTTGACGGAAAAGAAATGCCAACCTTTTTTAACTATCCTGATTTACAAGATAGATTGATAGTCTTAGATGGATGGAGCAAGGCTTATTCCATGACAGGTTGGAGAATGGGTTGGAGTGTGTGGCCAGAAAAATTAATTCCTCATGTAACTAAATTAGCTATTAATAGTTTCTCTTGTGTAAATGCACCTTCACAATTTGCTGGAATAGCAGCATTAGATGGACCCGATGATTCTATTCATCACATGATGGAAAAATTTGATCAAAGAAGAAAATTAATTCATAAAGGTTTAAATGATTTACCTGGAGTGGAATGCAGTATGCCTGGTGGCGCGTTTTACGCTTTTCCTAATGTAAAAGGTACAGGTATGAGTGGAAGTGAGTTTTCAAAAAAATGTATGCATGAGGCAGGTGTGGCAATTGTTCCAGGAACAGCATTTGGCAAAACATCAGTAGATTATGTGCGTTTTAGCTTCGCCGCATCAAGGGATAACATTCAAAAAGCACTAGATAAAATATCAAAAATGCTTAAGTAGGATTGATTATGAGCAGTTTACAAATGCCAAAAGTAGATAATGCAATTATGTCAAAAAAAGACAAAATCGCTTTAGATCTTCGCGGGATTATAAATTCAAAAAACGTTCTCTCGGATCCTAATGAATTGAGACCTTTTGAAACTGATGGTTTGACAGCGTATAGACAAATGCCTCTTCTTGTAGTGATGCCTGAGACTGTAGAAGAAGTTAGTAAAATTTTAAAATATTGTAACGAGAATAAAATTAAAGTGGTTCCAAGAGGAGCTGGAACAGGTTTATCTGGCGGATCAATGCCATTAGAAGATTGCGTTTTAATTGCAATGGGTAAATTTAATAAAATTATTGAGATTGATTATGAAAACAGATGTGTAGTTACACAACCATGTGTAACAAATTTAGCTATTACTCATGCTGTTCAAGAAAAAAATTTTTATTATGCTCCAGACCCATCAAGTCAGATTGCATGTTCTATCGGTGGAAATGTTGCTGAAAATTCTGGTGGAGTTCACTCACTCAAATACGGTGCTACCACGAATAACCTTTTAGGTATCGAGGTAGTCCTAATGGATGGAACCATAACGAGATTTGGCGGAAAGGCGATGGATGCCGAAGGATACGATTTCTTAGGCTTGATGACTGGTTCAGAAGGCTTACTTGGTGTTATCACAGAGGTTACCGTGAAAATTTTAAAATCTCCTGAAGTTGTTAAAGCTGCATTAGTGGGCTTTCCTTCAATCGAAGATGCAGGAAACTGTGTTGCACAAATAATCGCAGAGGGATGCATACCAGCTGGTATGGAAATAATGGATAAAGCATTAACAAAAGCTACTAATGATTATTCAAAAGCAGGTTATCCAACCGATGCTGAAGCAATGATGATCATAGAATTTGATGGAACAGAACATGAAGTTGAGGCTTATATTCATAAGGCAAAAGAAATAGCCGAAAAAAATAATTCTTCAAGTTTAAAAATTAGTAAATCAAATGAGGAGAGACTAAAATTTTGGGCAGGTAGAAAAGCAGCTTTTCCAGCTTGCGGAGTTCTAGCACCTGACTACATGTGTATGGACGGCTCAATTCCTAGAGGAAAGCTAGCGGAGGTTTTAAATGAAATTACAAGGTTGTCTAAGAAATACAATTTGCCAGTAGCTAATGCATTTCACGCAGGAGATGGAAACCTTCATCCTCTAATAATGTTTGATGCAAATGATAAAGAGTCTTTAAGAAAGTGCGAGGAATTTGGAGCCGATATTTTAAAGTATTGTGTTAAAGTCGGTGGTGCACTAACTGGTGAACACGGAGTAGGTATCGAGAAGAGAGAGTTAATGTGCGAGGCTTTCAATGATAAAGACATACAGCAACAATTAACAATTAAAGTAGCTTTAGATCCTAATTCATTACTAAATCCAGGCAAAGTTTATCCAATACTTAGAAAATGTGCTGAGGAAGGAAGAGTTCATGTTCATGGAGGAAAAACAAAATTCCCAGACATCCCTAGATTTTAATCAAAATATTTTTAAACCGTCTTCTAGAGAGGAAATAGTTGAGATAGTTAAGAATTGTTATAGAAAAAATATTCCTTTAGAAATCAACGGTTTAAAATCAAAAAATAAAATTGGAAGAAATTTCCAGTCTGAGAAAACTTTAGACCTTTCTGACTATAAAGGTATAATTGATTATAAACCTGAGGAGCTTTATATTAAAGCAAGAGCAGGTACACCGCTAAAAGAAATAGTAGAGGAGCTTAGTAAGAATAATCAACAATTAGCTTTTGAACCAAATGATTTTGGTTATTTATTTTCAGGAGAAAGTAATAGTGGTTCTATTGGCGGAGTCGTTTCATGTAATTTTGCTGGGTCACGAAGATTTAAAGTTGGCAGTGTTCGAGACCATATACTTGGCTTTCAAGGGATTAATGGTAAAGGTGAAATTATTAAATCAGGAGGAACAGTAGTTAAAAATGTTACTGGTTATGATTTAAGTAAATTAATATCAGGATCTTTCGGCACACTCACTATATTAACTGAACTTTCAATAAAAGTATTGCCAAAACCAGAAACAAGTAAAACTTTAGTAATAAAGAATCCTCATTTAAAAAAAGCACTAGACTATCTTGGAAAAAGCTTATCATCTTCAACCGATCCTTCGGGCGGGGTATTTTATCCAGATTATTTTGGAAAAAATTTTGTATTAAATGATCTTACGCATGAGGGAGGCTTAACTGCTATCAGAATTGAGGGTCCAATAAATTCTGTTGACCAAAGATTAAATAGATTGTCTAAAGAATTGGGTCTCTTGGATCAAGAACTTTCAATTTTAGATAATGAACAAAGTAATATTTTTTGGAATAGAACAAAAAATTTAGAGGTATTTAAAAATTTAAAAAGCAACTTATTGAGAATTATTGTTCCTATTAGCGAGACTTTACAAGTAATACAAAAATTCAAAAATTATGAGATAAAATATTTCATAGACTGGGGAGGTAGCTTAATCTGGTCTTCATTTGATCAATTAAATATAAAAATGCTTAATGAAATAAAGGATATTGTAAAAAAACATCAAGGTTATGTTACATTGATTAAAGTTGAGGAGGACCTCAAAGCTTCTGCTGATATTTTTACAATAGATCCAATTAAGTATAAAATAAGTGAAAAAATTAAAAGGAGTTTTGATCCTAAAAGAATTTTTAACCCGGGGAAAATGTATACAGGAATTTAAATGCAGACATCATTTACTGAAAAACAACTTCAGGACAAAGACAATAAAACAAGTGAAACAATAATTAGAAAATGCGTTCACTGTGGAATGTGTAATGCCACTTGTCCTACCTATGGAATTAATGGTGAAGAGTTAGAGGGACCGCGAGGAAGAATATATCTTATCAAAGATATGTTAGAAAATAAAAAACCAGCCACTAAAGAAATTGCAAAACATATAGACAGTTGTTTATCTTGTTACTCTTGTATGACTACATGTCCATCGGGTGTTAATTATATGCATTTGATTGATCATGGAAGAAATTATGTTGAAGAAACTTATAAAAGGCCTTTCCTAGACAGATTATTTAGAAATATTCTTTCATTTGTATTACCAAGGCCTAAAGTGTTTTTGTTAATGGCTTGGTCTTCTAAAATTATAAAACCATTTAGTTTTTTATTTCCAAAATTTTTGAGAAACGCCTTAAATTTAATGCCGGATAAAATACCTGGTAAAAAATTAAAAGAAGAAAAAGTTTATAAGGTTACAAAAGGAAAAAAAGTTTCGAGAGTTGCATTATTGACTGGATGCGTTCAGAGAGTAATTTCTCCAGAGATTAATGAGTCGACTATAAGACTTCTTAATAGACATAATGTTGAAGTTGTTGTAATGCCAGACATAAACTGTTGTGGATCTCTGAATCATCATTTAGGTAAACAAAAACTAGCGCATGAATCTTTTAAAAATAATATAAATAGTTGGTATAATGAATATCTCAATAACGGTTTAGATGCTATAATAAGCAATACATCAGGTTGTGGCACAACTTTAAAAGATTACGGTCATATTTTTAAAAATGATAAAGATTTGAAAAAAAAAGCAAAAAAAATTTCTGAATTGACAAAAGATATTACTGAGTATCTAGATGAAAATTTAAAGCTAAATGTTAATATAAATCCTGACAAAAAATATAAAATCGCTTATCATTCAGCTTGCTCAATGCAACACGGACAAAAAATTCACCAACAACCTAAGGATTTGATTTCAAAAACTGGGAACGAGGTTCTAGAAATACCAGAGGGACATTTATGTTGTGGATCAGCTGGTACTTATAATATCCTTCATCAAAAAATGGCAAAATCATTATTAAAAAATAAAGTAAAAAATATTGAAAAAATTTCACCTGATTTTATTTCAACTGGTAACATAGGTTGTATGACTCAAATTTCCTCGGGAACTAGAATTCCTATTATACATACAGTTGAACTACTTGATTGGTTCACTGGTGGCCCAAAACCAAATAAATTAGATAATTTCTAAAATGAAAAAAAAAATCTTCGTTACCAGAAGGCTCCTTAAAGAAAATGAGGAGAAACTACAATCTTTATTTGAAGTTACTTTAAATAAAGATGATAAAATTTATACACCACAAGAAATAATTGATGGTTCAAAAAATTATGATGGAATCTTAAGTTCAGTCACAGACCCAATAAACGCTGATACTATTTCTAAATTATCTGACTCGATTAAAATAATTGCTAATGGTGCGGTCGGTTTTGGAAACATAGATATTAAAGTTGCAAAAGAAAAAGGTATTACTGTTACAAATACACCTGATGTTTTGACTGATGCAACAGCTGATATTCAAATATTACTTTTGTTAGGAGCATCTAGGAAAGCCTATGAAGGTCGAATTGCAGCTGAACAACAAAATTGGAAGTGGTCTTGGGATTTTTTATTAGGAAAACAGATGTCTAACAAAAGACTAGGAATTCTTGGAATGGGAAGAATAGGTAGAGCAGTGGCTAAAAGAGCAAAAGCTTTTAATATGGAGATACATTATCATAATAGAACAAAACTTTCTTCAGATTTGGAGGACGGAGCGATTTATCATAAAGATTTAAAAGGTTTATTTGAAAAAAGTGAATTTTTATCAATTAATTGTCCTGCTACCCTAGAGACAAAAAACCTAATAAATAAAGAAACCTTAAGTTATTTAGAAGAAAATACAGTAATAGGAAACGCAGCAAGAGGGGACGTAGTTAACGATGATGCTATGATTGAGGCTTTGAAAAATGGGAAAGTGTTTGCTTATGGTTTAGATGTATATAATGGTGAACCAAAAATTCATCCTGAGTATTTAAAGTTAAAAAATATTTTTTTGTTACCTCATTTAGGAAGCGCTACCAAAAGGACAAGGTGGGATATGGCATTTAGGGCTACTAAAAATCTGGAGGATTTTTTTTCAGGGAAAAAACCAAAAGATCAAGTAAATTAATACACTTCTAGATTGAATCTGCAATTTAAAATAATTCTAAAAAGTTAGAGACTCTGATTTGAGTTTATGCTTAAATATTTCAGTTAATTAACTAACGGAGGACATATGTCAAAAATAAAAAAAGGAGTAAAAACTCCATCAAGACGTAAGTTCTTTAAAGTAGCAGCAGCTACGGGTGCTGCAGCAGCAGCAACAGTTGCAATGCCAAATATTGCATTTGGTGCTCCGCAAACTTTAAAGATGCAAGCGGCTTGGCCGTCAGGCGCTAACATTTTCTTTGAAATGGCTGGCGACTACGCAAAAATGGTAGGCGACATGTCTGGAGGTGAATTAAAAATTGATCTTCAGCCAGTTGGAGCTGTAGTTAAGACTTCGGAAATTGGACAAGCAGTAAGTTCAGGTGTACTTGATATGGGACACTGGGTAACAGCTTACTGGTATGGAAAAAATCCAGCAGCTTCTCTATTCGGTACTGGTCCGTCATACGGAATGTCATCTCAAGAAATTATGGGATGGATAGAGTATGGTGGAGGTAGAAAACTTTATGATGAAACACTTGCAAAAGTAGGTTTCGATTATATTGGATTCTTCCATATGCCAATGCCTGCACAGCCTTTTGGATGGTTCAAAAAGAACGTAACAAAAGTATCTGATGTAAAAGGTATGAAGTATAGAACAGTAGGATTAGCTACTAACGTATTAACAGCAATGGGAATGGTTGTAAGACAATTACCAGGTGGTGAAATTCAGCCTGCGATGAAGACAGGTTTGATTGAAGCTGCTGAGTTTAACAACCCTACATCAGACTCTCAGTTTGGTATGCAAGACGTTTCTAAGCATTATCACTTAGGAAGCTTCCACCAATCACAAGAGATGTTTGAAATCCCAGTAAATAAGAAGACATTTAATGGATTATCGCCAAAACATCAGGCTATCCTGAAAAATGCTGCTTATGCTGCGAACAGTGATAACTACTTTAAAGCATTAGTAAGATACTCAGCTGACTTATCTAAATTGATGAACCAGCATAAAGTAAATGTGTATCAAACTTCAGATGCGATCTTAGCTCAACAATTAAAAGGTTGGGATAAAGTAATTGGTGATTTCAATAAGAAAGATCCATTCTTTAAAAAGATTGTAGACTCACAAAAAGCTTATGCTAAGAGAGTTATGAAATACTTACTCATGAACCAACCTAATTACAAGTTGGCTTACGAGAATGAGTTCGGTTCAATAGCAAAAGTTAAAATTTAATTATATTTTAAACATAAAAGGGGGCGTATTTGCGCCCCCTTTTTTTATGGAAATTACAAAAAAATTAGAATAGTTTAAAATTTCATGAGGAGATTTATTCATTTTGCAGATACTTTAAGTACTTCCGTAGGGAAGGCATTTTCTTGGTGCATCGTAATCTTAATGGGAGGAACTTGTTATGAAGTAGTTATGGCATATGCTTTTAATGCTCCTACTTTGTGGAATTTCGATTTTAGTTTACAAATGTATGGCGCAATATTTATGATGGCAGGCGCATACACTTTATCTACAGAAGCTCACGTTAGAGGTGACGTAATTTACAGACTTTTTAAACCAAGAACACAAGGTTATATCGATTTAGTTTTATATTTTATTTTTTTCTTCCCTGGTGTACTCGCCTTAGCGTTTTATGGTTATGAATATGCTTCGCTTGCATGGAAGATAAAAGAAACAAGCTGGAACAGTCCAGCACAAATTCAAATTTATATGGCTAAATCTTTGATACCAGCTGCCGGAATTTTATTAGTTATCCAAGGTATTAGCGAAGTTTGTAGATCAATTATTTGTATTCAAACCGGTCACTGGCCTGCTCGAATGGTAGTAGCTGAGGAGACAGAAAAAATGTTAATGCGTACTTCACAAGACGAGGATCAAAAAGATGTTATTTAGTTTAACTAATCCCGAAATAGCGATTTTAATGATGTCAATTTTCTTATTTGCTGTACTGCTAGGTTTTCCAATTGCATTTACGTTAATGGCGATGGGAGTTGGATTCGGCTATTACGCTTACTTCGATCCTACAAGAATGGAACATCTTTTTGATAATAGGATTTTCCAATTATTTGTTCAGAACACTTATACAGTGATGGACAATACTGTTTTAACCGCCGTTCCACTCTTTTTATTTATGGGCTACTTAGTTGAGAGAGCCGGAATAGTTTCTAGATTGTTTTTTGCAATAAGATTGGCCTCTCACAGACTCCCTGCTTCTATGGCTGTTGCCGCGCTTGTAACCTGCGCTTTATTTTCAACAGCGACAGGAATTATCGGTGCTGTTGTTACACTAATGGGATTACTTGCATGGCCTGCAATGATAAGGGCTGGATACGATAAAAAATTTGCCTCAGGAGTAATTTGTTCTGGAGGATGTTTAGGAATTTTGATTCCTCCAAGCATCATGTTAATTGTTTATTCAGTTATTGCTCAGCTATCACCTTTAAGATTATTTGCAGCAGCAATTTTTCCAGGATTATTATTAGCTGGTCTTTATATAATGTATGCGGTTACACTTGCTTATTTTAATCCATCAATAGCGCCTAAACCTCCAAAAGAGGATATTCCGCCAAGATCTGAAATTTTAAAAGAGGTTATGGTTTCATTCTTACCGCTTTTCTCATTAATAATATTAGTATTAGGAACTATTTTAGGAGGACTTGCTACACCTGCAGAGGCTGCAGCAGTTGGAGCCTTTGGTGCATTAGTACTTTCTTATTTTTATAAGACTTTAAAATGGAAAAATTTTAAAGAGTCTGTATTTCTTACGGCAAAGACAACTGCAATGATAATGTGGTTATTCATTGGCTCCTGGACTTTCGCATCTGTTTTTTCTTACTTAGGTGGCCATGAAGTTTTTGAGCATTTCTTTAAATCAATGAATTTACAACCTTGGCAGTTCTTAGTAATTACGCAAATAATTATTTTCTTATTGGGATGGCCATTAGAGTGGACAGAAATTTTAATTATTTTCGTTCCTATATTTTTACCACTTGTAGAATTTTTTGGAGTTAATCCTTACTTTTTTGCAATGTTAATTGCACTAAATTTACAAACTTCATTTTTAACACCGCCGATGGCAATGTCCGCGTACTATTTAAAAGGTGTGCAAACTAAAAATGTAGAGTTAATGGAGATATTTAGAGGCATTATGCCTTTCTTAGGTATTGTTATATTTGCCATGTTTTTAATGTATCTATTTCCAGGAATAGCTCTTTGGTTGCCAGATACATTATTCGCTAATTAACAATTTAAATGATAGACGTTACATCTTTAAGTGCTTACGATTTATCGCAAAAACTTCATTCAGGTGAAATTTCTTCATTAGATCTTTGCAAAGCTTATTTAGATAGAATTAAAAAATTTGAAAAAGACGTCCAGGCTTGGCAATTTTTAGACAAAAAACTTTTATTAGAAAAAGCTGAAGAAGCCGACACTTATAGAAAATCTGGAAAACCCCTCGGGCCATTGCACGGTATGCCAGTTGCAATTAAGGATATTATAGGTACGTATGATATGCCAACCGAATGTGGGACAGTCTTTAGAAAAAAAATGTCTAATTCACAAGACTCAGAAATTGTAAACTTATTAAAAAATTCAGGGGCAATTATCATGGGTAAAACTGTTACTTGTGAACTTGCATATATACATCCGTCTAAAACAAAAAATCCTCATGATTATTCAAGAACACCAGGAGGATCATCAAGTGGCTCAGCAGCTGTAGTTGCGTCACATATGGCGCCTTTGTCAGTTGGTTCTCAAACAGGTGGATCAGTAATTAGGCCAGCATCGTATTGTGGTGTAGTTGGATATAAACCCTCGTATGGATTAATCTCTAGAAACGGTGTTTTAAAAGTTTCAGATAAACTCGATACAATGGGCGTATTTGGAAAAAGTGTAAAAGATGTTGCATTATTAGCTAAATCACTAATTAGAAAAGATTTACACGACCCCTCAACAATTTATTTCGCTGCTGATAACATGATTCAGGAATGTGAGAAAGGACCAGTTTTTGATCCAAAGTTTATTTTTTATAAAACGAAAAATTGGAAAAATATAAATAAAAAATCACAGCAAGCTTTTGAATTTTTAATTAAAAACTTCGAAAAAAACATAGAGGTCTTTGATACACCGTCATACTTTGACGATATACCAAAGTATCATCAAATTATTCATGAAGTTGATATGGCAAATAATTTTCAAGTTTATTATAAAAAAGATAAAACTAAACTTTCAAAAGAAATGAGAGAAGCTATCTCAAGAGGATTAAAATATTCAGCAAAAGAATATGGTGATGCTTCAGATTTTATGAAACAAAGTTATGAGTCTTATAAAGAAGTTTTTGAAGATTACCACGGAATTATTACTCCATCATCAAGCGGAGTTGCTGACAAAGGATTAAAATCTACTGGAAGTGCGGACTTTCAAAAAATCTGGACTTATCTTGGTTTGCCCACAATTTCATTACCTTTACTTACAGGTGAAAATGACTTACCATTAGGAGTTCAGTTAGTTGGTGATAAACTTGATGATTTAAGATTTTTAGGTACAGCTAATTGGCTTGAGAAAAATTGTAGAGATGAAGGATAAAATTACAATAATAATTGGTGTTGGTCTCTGTACCCTTTTTTTAATTGGTTTAGCCACAACATTAACTAGATCAATGATGATAGGATTTTTTGATGTGCTTCCTGTTTATATTTTAATGGGTATGGTAATTGTAATGATGTTCTATGAAGCCTTCATTGACAAAAAATAATCCTTACGCTCCTTATTTACTTTTGTTAATCCAGCCAATTTTTATGGCTACAAACACCATTGTAGCAAGAGGTGGCGTTGAGTCAGTACCTCCTATTTCTCTAGCATTTTGGCGATGGCTTACTGTATTCATTATATTATTTCCATTTTTTTTTAACGAAATCTTAAAAAATAAAAAAGACTTTAATAAAGAGTTTTTTAAGCTTTTTTTCTTAGGCTCAATGGGTTGCGGTATATGTGGGGCTTTTCCAAATCTTGCAGGCATGACAACAACAATGGCAAATATTGGTATAATTTATACATCTTCACCAGTAATAATAATTTTTTTATCAATTTTATTCTTTAAAGAAAAAATTAATTTTTTTAGAATATTAGGCTTATTTATTTGTATCGCAGGTGTTTTTACAATTATATCTAAAGGTAATTTAGATTTTTTAATAAACCTAAATTTTACAATAGGTGACTTATGGGTTTTGGGAGCAGCTTTAGGTTGGGCTCTTTACTCAATTTATTTATTAAATTGGAAATCAAAATTTAGTTTAATGGCTCGATTTACTTTAATCGCAATGTTTGGATTTATGTCGCTTTTCCCATTTTTTATTTTAGAAAATATTTATTTTGCTAAGACAAATTATAATCAGACATTTTTGTTCTGGATTGTTTTTGCTGCTATTTCACCTAGTATTATTGCTTTCTCTTTATATACACGGTTACAAAAATATGTAGGAGCATCCTTTGCTGGGTTTACTTTATATTTATTCGCAGTTTATGGATCTATTTTTGGAATTATAATTTTTGAAGAACCTCTTCTAAGTTTTCATTATTTAGGTGGATTATTAGTTTTTACTGGAGTTTATTTCGCTAGAAAAAAAGTATGAAGTATCTTTATTTAGCTTTATCGTCAATTATATTAGCTTACATTATAATTGTACTTTTTACTTATTTGTACCAAAGAAAATTACTTTATCATCCAAGCGAAAATAACTACACAGGAGATGAAATTCAATTTGAATATAAAGAAGTTTTTATTGGGGTTGATAAAGATATAAAACTTAAATCATGGTTTTTGGAAAAAGACATAAAAAAATATAAAACAATTTTATACTTCCATGGTAATGCAGGTGATCTAACCAATAGGGTTCATAAACTTAATGAATTAAATAAATTAAATGTAAATATTCTTATTATTTCATGGAGAGGGTTCAGTGGTAATCTAGGTGAACCAACGGAGAAAAATTTGTACAATGATTCTAGAAAATCTGTTGAATGGCTTAATAATAATGGAGTATTAAATAAAAATATAATTTTATATGGTGAGTCATTAGGCACAGGTGTTGCTACAGAGTTGGGCCAGGACAATTCTTTTTCAGGAATTGTTTTAGAGTCACCTTTTACCTCAATCGCAGATGCAGCAAAAATTTATTACCCCTATTTACCTATCGATTTATTAATTAAAGACAGGTACGACTCTTTAAAAAAGATTAAGAATATAAATATTCCTATTTTAATTATGCACGGTAAGAAAGATGATGTTGTTCCTTTTAAAATGGGTGTAGAATTATTTGAGAAGGCCAATAATCCAAAATTCAATTACTTTTCCGATAACGACGACCATATGATGGAATTTAATGATCAACTGATGAATGCTTTGAGAAAATTTTTAGATTTCAATACCTAACAAAGCTTTTGAAAAATATTCAGCGTTAAAGGGTTGCAAGTCATCTTCTTTTTCACCCATTCCAATTGCAACTATAGGTAAATTATATTTTCTACAAATTGCTAAAACTACCCCACCTTTTGCAGTGCTATCAAGTTTTGTAATTATAAGACCTGTTAGATTATGTATTTTGCTAAACTCCTCAACTTGGTTCAATGCATTTTGACCAGTAGTCGCATCAAGAACTAGTATTACCTCGTTTGGAAAAGACTCATCTATTTTTTTCAGGACATTGATAATTTTTTTGTATTCTTCCATGAGGTTTTTTTTATTTTGTAATCTTCCTGCCGTGTCTATCAAGGCGACATCAATTTCATTTTTTTTTGCAAATTCAGCAGTTTTAAAAGCAACAGAAGCCGGGTCACTATTTATTTCTGACTTAATTATATCTACTTTTACTTTTGCAGCCCAAACTTGTAACTGATCTATGGCTGCTGCTCTAAAAGTATCTGCAGCTCCAAAGACAACGGATCTATTATTATCTTTAAAATACTTTCCAAGTTTTCCGATACTAGTTGTTTTTCCAACACCGTTCACACCAGATACAACAATCACAGCAGATTTTGCATTTCCCATTAGGCTTAAATCTTTTTCGTATTTTTGGAGATTTATCGCTAACTTATCAGCTAAGAGTTTTAAAATTTCTTTGTGATCGTCTAAATTTTTATCAACTCTAAAGCTTTCGAAATCTTTTCTAAGCTCTTTTGCTACATCAATACCGGCATCAGAAGAAATGATTAATTCCTCAAATTCTTCTAGAATGCTTGAGTTAATCTTTTTTTTAGAAAAAATATTTTTAAAGCCGTCTGTAAGACTCGATGAACTTTTTCCAAGTCCTGATTTAAACTTATCAAAAATTCCCATTTTATATTTCTAGTTTTATGTTCTTTATTTCTGACACTGGACCAGTCATAAATATATTATTTTTTTTATCTAAAAATATATTTAAGACTCCCTCTTTAAATTTAATATCAACTTTGCTCTCTACTAATTTATTATTTTTTCCAGCGGTAGCCGTTGCGCAAGCTGCTGTTCCACATGCTTTAGTAAGCCCAGCACCTCTTTCCCAAACATTAACTAAAATATTTCTCTTATCTAAAATTTGAGCAAATGTAACATTTGTTTTCTCAGGAAACAATTCATGATTTTCAATTAAAGGTCCTATAACTTTCAAATCGTATTTAAAACAATCATCTACAAAAAAAACTATGTGGGGGTTTCCTACATTTAGACAAAACCCACCAGTAAATTTTTTGCCTTTAATATCTAGTGTGACGTCAGCAGGATTTACTGTTTTTGACAACGGAATATCTTCAAAATTAAACAAAGGTTTTCCCATTTCAAGCTCCACCATTAAATTTCCGACAATTTTAGCATTAAGAATCCTATTGCTTGTTCTTAATTTTATTTGGTTAGCATTTAAATCTTTACTCAAAAGATAAGCGACACATCTTGAACCATTTCCACAAGCACTTACTTCACCACCGTCAGAATTAAAAATTGTTATTGGGAAAGAACTCTCTTTTTCTTTTTCGATAAAAATTATCTGATCAAAACCAATATTGCTCCTTTTTCCTAATTCAATAATTTTATCTTTGGTTAAGTTGATAGGATTTGATCTTCTATCAATAATAATGAAATCATTACCCAATCCGTCCATTTTATATGCGTTAATTGATGTCATAATTGATTAGTATAATTATTCATTGACTTTTAAAACCCCAAATTGTACTTTCCACAAACTTTCCGCAAATACACATGTTTTTGCGGTGCTCTTGAAAACAAGAGTGTCGACACTAGTCAGCGAAGGTTCGCCCACTAGTGCGATAGGTGTTGGACGTTATAAAAATGTTTGAAAATTTAACAAATAAATTAGAAAGTATTTTTTCTAAGCTTAAAAGTGCTCCCTCATTGACAGAGGAGCAAGTTGACTCTGGCTTAAAAGAGATACGATTAGCTTTATTAGAGGCCGACGTAGCTCTTCCTGTTACTAAAGAGTTTATAGCCAATGTAAAACCTAAAGCTATTGGTAAAGAAATTATAAAATCAACATCTGCTGGACAAATGATAGTTAAAATCGTTTACGATGAATTAGTTAATATTTTAGGCTCTATAAACGAAGAACTTAACTTCAAAGCTGTTCCACCAGTCTCCGTTTTATTAGTTGGATTACAGGGTTCCGGTAAAACAACGTCTGCAGCAAAGTTAGCAAAAAATATAGAGAAAAATTTTAAAAAAAAAGTAATGGTAGTTAGTTTAGACGTTTATAGACCAGCTGCTCAAGAACAACTTAAATTACTTGCCGAAGCTAATGGAATTCAATGTTTGCCTATAGTTGACAAGCAACAACCAATCGACATTGCTAAAAGGGCATTAAATGCAGCCAATCTTAATGGCTCAGATGTTATTATTTTTGATACAGCAGGAAGAACTCAGATAGATTTACCTATGATGTCTGAGATTAAACAAATTAAAGACATTACAAAACCAGCAGAAACAATTTTAGTAGCTGACTCGTTGACAGGACAAATAGCTGTAAATGTTGCAAAAGAATTTGACACTGCTGTCAATCTTTCTGGAATTATTCTTACAAGGGTTGATGGTGATGCACGTGGTGGCGCAGCATTAAGCATGAAACAAGTAACCGGCAAACCAATTAAGTATATTGGTGTTGGAGAAAAAATCAACGATCTTGAACTTTTTCATCCTGACCGATTAGCTAACAGAATCTTGGGGATGGGCGATGTAGTAACTTTAGTAGAAAAAGCTAAACAAGATTTAAGTGAGGAAAAAATTAAAGAGACAGAAGATGAATTAAAAAAAGGAATATTCACAATGGACTCATATCTTTCACAGTTAAGGCAAATGAAAAAAATGGGTGGAATGGAAGGGGTTATGTCTATGTTGCCAGGAGTGAATAAAATGAAAGCAAAAATGGATCAAGCAAATATAGATGAAAAAATGTTAGTGGAGAATGAAGCAATTATTTTATCTATGACTAAAAATGAAAGAGAAAATCCAAAAATTATTAGCGGATCAAGACGTAAAAGAATTTCTAAAGGAGCAGGTGTAGATGTTTCAAAAATTAATAAACTGCTAAAACAATTTAAAATGATGTCAGACATGATGAAAAAAATGTCTCAAGGAAAAAAAATTCCATCCGGGATGATCCCAGATGAAATGCTCAATCAACTAAAATGAAAGGTATAAAATGTTAAGAATAAGACTATCAATGGGGGGAGTAAGAAAAAGACCCATTTATAAAATTGTAATTGCTGACAGTAGATACCCAAGAGATGGAAAATTTATTGAAAAAATTGGCTCTTACAATCCTTTGCTTCCTAAAGATAAAAAGGAAAGAATAAAAGTAGAAGCAGAAAGAGTAAAATATTGGATGAGCAAAGGAGCTCAGCCAACGATGAGAGTTTCTAGATTACTAGGCGAGGCGCAATTAATGCCAATGCCAAAACCTGGAAATAATCCTCAAAAGGCAATACCAAAAAAAGATAGAAAAAAAGCTGAAGGAGATAAAAAAGAAGAAACTAAAAAAGACGCTCCAGCAGCTGACGGTAAAAAGCCTGATCAAAAAGCTGAAGCTAAAAAGGAAGAACCTAAAAAGGAACAACCTAAAGCGGAGGCTAAAAAGGAAGAGCCGAAGAAGGAAGAACCTAAAAAGGAACAACCTAAAGCGGAGGCTAAAAAGGAAGAGCCGAAGAAGGAAGAAAAAAAGGCTTAACAAAAAGGTTATAAGAGATGTTAGAAGTAAAAATTTTTACTTTATATCCAGATTTATTTCCTGGTCCTTTAGGTATCGGAATTTTTAAAAAGGCAAAGCAAAACAAAATTTGGAATTTAAAAGTAATAAATATTAGAGACTATTCGAAAGATAATCACGGTACAGTAGACGACACTCCCTTTGGAGGCGGAAGTGGAATGCTCTTACGTCCTGATATATTAGCATCAGCTCTTGATAAGAATATAAAAAAAGATGAAAGAATTATTTACTTATCTCCGAGAGGTAAAAAATTTGATCAAAACGTTGCTAGATCTTTAAGTAAAGAAAAAAACTTAAACCTTATCTGTGGTCATTTTGAGGGTGTGGATCAAAGACTCCTTGAAACAAGAAATATTGAGGAATATAGTTTAGGTGATTTTGTCCTATCTGGTGGTGAGCCAGCCTCTTTTGTATTAGTTGATGCTTTAGTTAGATTGTTGCCTGGAGTGCTTGGAAACGAAGATTCTACCAAAGAAGAAAGTTTTGAAAATCACCTTTTAGAATATCCTCAATATACTAAACCAAGAGAATGGGAAGGTAAAAGCCCGCCCGAGGTCTTATTTTCAGGAGATCATGCCAAAATAAAAGGGTGGCGTTTATCTCAATCTGAGGCTATAACACGTCGCCAGAGACCTGATCTTTGGAAAAAATATTTAGAGAAAAAAAATGAAAAACATTGAAGATATAAATAAAGCAGCAATTAAAAAAATAGTTGCTAACAAAAAAATTACAAATTTTTCTCCCGGAGACACAATAAAAGTTGGTGTTAAAATTGTTGAGGGTAAAAGAGAGAGAATTCAATATTTTGAGGGTGTTTGTATTGCTAAAAAAAACAGAGATATAAACTCTTCTTTTACTGTTAGAAAAATTTCATTTGGCGAAGGTGTAGAGAGAACTTTTGCACTTTATAGTCCTAATGTAGACTCAATAAAAGTAATAAGAACAGGAAAAGTTAGAAGGGCAAAACTTTATTATTTAAGAGACAGAAAAGGAAAATCTGCGAGAATTGCTGAAAAAATTAAAAAGAAGATCGGTGTTGACGTTTCAGTCAAAGCAGAAGAGTCAAAGGCAAAACCGATCGAGCCAACTAAACTAGAAACTAAAGTCGGAGAAGTTAAAAAAGAGGCTCCAAAAGTCGAAGCTAAAGCTGAAAAGCCAACTAGCGAAAAAAAATAAAATTAAATGTCAAAAACACTATACGATAAGATATGGGAAAACCATCTTGTTCATCAACAAAGCGATGGAACATCATTAATTTACGTTGATAGACATTTGGTTCACGAGGTTACAAGCCCGCAAGCTTTTGAAGGACTCAGATTACAAAAAAGAAAAGTCAGACGACCAGAATTAACTCTTGCAGTGCCCGATCATAATGTTCCTACAACTGATAGGTCAAAAGGTATTAATGATGAGGACTCTAGAATACAAGTTGAAACATTAAGAAAAAATTGCAAAGACTTTGGAGTAGAACTTTTTGATGTTAATGATAAGCGTCAAGGCATAGTTCATATTATAGGACCCGAACAAGGTTTTACTCAGCCAGGAACAGTTATAGTATGTGGTGATAGCCATACTGCAACACACGGAGCGTTCGGAGCATTAGCTTTTGGAATAGGAACATCTGAAGTCGAACATGTTCTTGCTACGCAAACTTTAATGCAGAAGAAATCAAAAAATTTAAGAATAAATGTGAATGGTAATTTACCAAAGGGTGTTACTGCAAAAGATGTAATCTTAAAAATTATTGGTACGATTGGAACTGCGGGTGGTACTGGATATGTAGTTGAATTCGCTGGAGATGTGATCAAAAACTTGAGCATGGAAGAGAGAATGACCGTTTGTAATATGACTATAGAAGCTGGTGCTAGAGCGGGTTTAATCGCACCAGATGAAAAGACATTCAGTTATTTAAAAGGAAAAACGATGTCACCTAAAGGTGAAAATTGGACTAAAGCTTTAGAATTTTGGAGGACTTTGTATTCAGATAAAGACTGTAAATTTGATAAAGAGATAAACATAGATGGGAAAAATATAGAACCCTTAGTAACTTGGGGGACATCGCCTCAAGATGTATCACCGGTAACTGGAGTTGTACCAGATCCTGAAAATGAAAAGAACGAAGACAGAAAAATGGCAATGAAAAGATCTCTTGATTATATGGGATTAAAAGCTAACACTAAAATTTCAGATATAAAAATTGATAAGATTTTTATCGGTAGTTGTACTAATGGAAGAATAGAGGATCTAAGATTAGCCGCTGATCTTTTGAAAGGCAAAAGAATTGCTGATAATGTTAGTGCCATGGTCGTACCGGGTTCTGGATTAGTAAAAGAGCAAGCCGAAAAAGAGGGATTAGATAAGATCTTTAAAAATGCAGGTTTTGAGTGGAGAGAACCTGGTTGCTCGATGTGTTTAGGGATGAATCCAGATCAGTTAAAGCCGAAAGAAAGATGTGCATCAACATCAAATAGAAATTTTGAGGGCAGACAAGGCCGAGGAGGAAGAACGCATTTAGTTAGTCCGGGTATGGCTATTGCAGCTGCAATTAAAGGGCGATTAACAGACGTAAGAGAAATATAGAATGGAAAAATTCAATAATTTAAAATCAATACCATCATATTTATCATTACAAAATATCGATACAGATATGATTATTCCTAAGCAATTTTTAAAGACTATTAAAAGAACAGGTTTAGGAAAAAGTCTGTTCTATGAGATGCGATACGATGAAAACGGAAACATAATCGCTGATTTCATTCTTAATAAGGAACCGTATAATAAATCTAAAATTCTTTTGGCTGGCAAAAATTTTGGATGTGGTTCATCAAGAGAACATGCTCCGTGGGCTCTTTCTGATTTTGGAATAAAGTGTGTGATAAGTGCTAGCTTTGCAGATATTTTTTATAATAACTGTTTTAAAAATGGAATACTCCCAATCAAGATTGATGATAAAATTGTAGCTGAGCTAGCGGAGTATTCAGAGAGAAAAGAACAAATTGAAATAAGTTTAGATAAACAAGAGATCAAATATGGAAATAAAGTTGCAAAATTTGAACTTGATGATTTTAAAAAGAAATGTTTGATGGAGGGGCTAGACGATATAGCACTTTCATTGGAAAAAATTAGTATAATTGATGATTTCGAAAAAAAATTAAAAAATACAAAACCTTGGGTTTTAAATAATGGCTAAAACTAGGAAAATTTTACTTTTACCTGGTGACGGTATTGGTCCAGAAGTAATTGCCGAGGTGAGAAAAATTCTTGAGTGGATGAATAAAACAAAATCTTTAGATTTCGTTTTAAGTCAAGAATTAATTGGTGGAGCATCAATTGATGCTAACAAGGTCCCGATAACTGACGAGGTTTTCTACAAGTCTTTAGAGTCAGATGCAGTTATATTAGGTGCTTGTGGGGGGCCAAAATGGGATAATTTAGAATTCTCAAAAAAACCTGAAAGAGCTCTTTTAAAACTTAGAAAAGAATTAAAGTTATTTGCAAATTTGAGACCAGCTATTTGTTTTAAACAATTAGTTGACTCTTCAACGCTCAAACCAGAAATTGTATCCGGTTTAGATATAATGATAGTTAGAGAATTAACCGGGGGTATTTATTTTGGTGAACCAAGAGGCATTGAACCAATGGAAAACAATCAAAGGAAAGGTATTAATACTCACACTTACACAACATCGGAAATTCATAGAATAGCTCGCGTAGCTTTTGATTTGGCAAAAAAAAGAAGCAACAAAGTAACATCTTGCGAAAAATCAAATGTAATGGAAGCAGGCGTGTTATGGAGAGAAGAAGTGCAGACAATAAAAGACAAAGAGTTTAAAAAAGTTGAACTTAATCACATGTTAGCTGATAACTGTGCTATGCAACTTTTGAGATATCCAAAACAGTTCGATGTAATATTAGCCGATAATTTATTTGGAGATATGCTGTCTGATGAAGCAGCAATGTTAACTGGTTCTCTAGGACTTTTACCCTCTGCTTCATTAGGCGCAAAAGATAAAAATGGAAGAATACGGTCACTTTACGAACCCGTTCATGGGTCAGCTCCAGATATAGAAGGTAAAAACATAGCAAATCCAATAGCTACAATTTTAAGTTTATCAATGGCTTTGAGATATTCTTTGGACCTTATAAAAGAGGCTGACCAAATTGATAAAGCAGTTCAAAGTGTTCTCGATGAGGGTTTGAGAACAAAAGATATAATGTCTAAAAATATGAAAGAGGTTTCTACAACTGACATGGGTGATGCAATTATTGCAAAATTGAAATAAAGTAGATCATTATGAATTTCGCAATTATTGGCGCATCAGGAAATGTTGGAAGAAAAACAATAGAAATTTTAGAAAAATCTAAAATAAAGGTAGATAGTCTTTTCTTAGTAGCTTCATCAAAAAGCGCTGGGAAAAAAATTAAATTTAGAAATAAAGAAATTGAGATTGAAGTTTTAGAGAATTATGATTTTTCTAAAGCACAAATCACTTTTTTTGCAGCAGGAAGTAAAATTGCGAAAGAGTGGGTTCCAAAAGCAGCAAAAAAAACGATTATAATTGATAATTCCAGTTATTTCAGAATGCAAAAAGATGTTCCACTTGTTGTCTCAGAAGTTAATCCTGAAGTACTACATAAACATAATAATATAATTTCAAATCCAAATTGCTCAACAATGCAAATGGTTTTAGCATTAAAACCATTACATGATGAATATAAGGTAAAAAGAGTAGTAGTCTCAACTTACCAAGCTGTATCTGGTGCAGGTAAAGCGTCAATGGACGAACTTTTCGATCAAACAAAAAAATATTTAGATGGGGAAAAAATTAATTCCCAAAACTTTACTAAACAAATAGCATTTAATTTAATTCCTCATATCGATGCCTTTGAGAAAGATGGCTATACAAAAGAAGAACTGAAAATGACGAATGAGACAAAAAAAATACTAGATGATGACATCCAAGTTACAGCGACTTGCGTGAGAGTTCCTGTAAAAACAGGACATTCAGAGTCAATTAATATTGAATTTGAAAATCTTTATGATTTTGAAAATATTATTAAAATCTTGAAAACAGCTCCAGGATGCAAAGTTATTGATGGGCGAAAAGATGGTGGTTACATAACTCCCTTGGAAGCAGAGGGCGATTACACAACTTTTATTTCACGGATCAGAAAGGATAATTCAAATATTAAAGCTATAAATTTGTGGATAGTTTCTGATAATTTGTTAAAAGGTGCAGCTTTAAATACAGTTCAAATAGCTGAATGTTTGATAAAAAAAATGTAACTATAATACAAGCTAACTATGAAAAATAATAATCCTCTCAGTCCTCATCTACAAATTTACAAATGGCAGATATCCTCATTATTGTCAATTACCCATAGAATAGTTGGAGTAATCAATTTTTTTGCAATTATATTAATTTGTTTTTGGATAATGTTAATAACTTTTGGGCAAAGCAATTATTCGATTATAAATGTTTTTTTAAATACTACTTTTGGAAAATTTCTAGTAATTTCATTGTGTTGGACTTTTAGCTTTCATATTTTAAATGAATTAAGACATTTAACTTGGGATGCTGGGTATGGGTTCGATTTAAAAGTAGCAAAAATAACTGGCATAATTGCTCTTATTGGATCGTTTGTTTTAACAATTTTGTTTTATATTTTAGGGAGAAATCTTTTTTAATGCATAGTTCTACAAAAAAATGGCTCTTTACTAAAATTAGTTCATTAATTTTGATTCCTCTGATGGCTTGGTTCTTAGTAAATTTTGTTTCAATTTATGATAAGAATCATTCTGAGATATTAACTTTTTTTTCTAAGCAGCCATCAAAAATATTATTTTCAGTTTTCATTGTAATCGCTTTCTTTTTCTCAGCATTAACAATAAGTGAGATATTTGAGGATTATTTACATGACGAGAAAATCAAAAATGTCGCAAATAAAGCGCTACATTTATTTGCTATACTTATTCCATTATTAACAATTTTAGGTATATATAACCTTAATTAAATGAGTGCATATAAAATTATAGATCATGAATACGATGTAGTGGTACTTGGAGCCGGTGGATCAGGTTTAAGAGCTGCTGTAGGTTTATCAGAAGCAGGATTAAAAACTGCTTGTATTTCAAAAGTTTTTCCAACAAGAAGTCACACGTCAGCTGCCCAAGGCGGTATTTCCGCAGCATTAGGCAACATGGGTGAAGATGATTGGAGGTGGCACATGTACGATACGGTAAAAGGCTCGGACTGGCTTGGTGATCAAGACGCGATAGAGTATCTATGTAAAGAAGCTCCAAGAGCAGTCGTTGAGCTTGAGAGATATGGAGTTCCTTTTAGCAGAACTGATGATGGAAAAATTTATCAAAGACCATTTGGAGGTATGACAAAAAATTATGGCAATGGAACAGCTCAAAGAACATGTGCTGCTGCTGATAGAACAGGTCATGCTATTTTACATACTTTATATGGCCAAGCGTTAAAACAAAACACAGAATTTTTTATTGAATACTTTGCTTTAGATTTAATCATGAAAAATGGTGAATGCAAAGGAGTGATAGCTTGGAATTTAACAGACGGAACAATTCACAGGTTTAGGTCTCATATTACTATTATTGCAACTGGGGGATACGGAAAAGTTTATTACTCAGCAACATCCGCTCATACCTGTACTGGTGATGGCAATGCTATGGTTTTGAGAGCCGGTTTACCCTTACAAGATATGGAATTTGTTCAGTTTCATCCAACAGGAATTTATGGAGTTGGTTGCTTAATTACAGAGGGAGTAAGAGGTGAGGGTGGATTTTTAGTAAACGGTAAAGGTGAGAGATTTATGGAAAGATATGCTCCCAACGCAAAAGACTTAGCCTCAAGAGATGTTGTTAGTAGATCCATGGAAATGGAAATTAATGAAGGAAGAGGTGTAGGAAAAAATAAAGATCACATTAATCTTCACTTGGATCACATAGATAAAAAAGTCATAGATGAGAGACTTCCAGGTATTTCAGAGGCTGCCAAAACATTTGCTAATGTTGATGTAAGCAAAGAACCAATCCCGGTTGTGCCAACTGTGCATTATAATATGGGAGGAATTCCAACAAATTACAAGGCTGAAGTTTTAACTTTGAACGGTTCTGAAAAAACCGTGCCTGGTTTAATGGCAATAGGAGAAGCAGCATGTGTCTCAGTTCATGGAGCAAATAGATTGGGTTCTAATTCTTTAATAGATCTAGTTGTGTTTGGACGTGCGGCCGCAAAGAGAGCAGCTGAAATTATAAAACCCGGTAGTCCACATGAAGAAATTTCAAACTCAGAAACAGATAAATGTTTAGAAAGATTTGATAAAATAAGAAGCTCAGATGGCTCTACAAAGACTTCAGAATTAAGATTAAAAATGCAAAAAACGATGCAGTCGAAATGCGCTGTATTTAGAACAGAAAAAACCTTAAAAGAAGGGGTAGATCAAATTAGAGAACCTTATGAAGGCATGAGTGACATTTCTGTTAAAGATAAGTCTCTATTATTTAATACAGACCTAGTTGAAACTTTGGAATTCGATAATTTAATAAGTCAAGCTTTAACTACTATGGACTCGGCGTATAACAGAAAAGAGAGCAGAGGTGCACATGCCAGAGAAGATTTTACACAAAGAGATGATAAAAATTATATGAAACACACATTAGCTTGGCAAAAAGGTAGAAAAGTTGAAATAAAGTATAGAGATGTTCACTCCAGAACTCTTACCAACGACGTTCAATACTTTCCACCTAAGGAGAGAGTTTATTAATAATGGCACAATTTAGCCTACCGCAAAATTCTAAAATTGAGGTAGGAAAGTATCACAAAGACAAAACCAACTCAAAAAATATTAGAAAAATTAACGTTTATAGATGGGATCCTTCTACAGGTAAAAATCCAAGAGTTGATACATTTGAAGTTGATATGGACAATTGTGGTCCAAAAGTTTTAGATATTTTATTTAAAATTAAGAATGAAATAGATCCCTCACTAACTTTTAGAAGATCTTGTGCGCATGGTGTTTGTGGATCATGTGCAATGAATATCGATGGAATAAATGGTTTGGCTTGTATTAAATCTCATTCAGATATAAGTGGTGATCTTAATATTTATCCTTTACCACATTTGAAAGTAGTGAAAGATTTAATTGGTGATCTTACAACTTTATATAAACAATATGAGTCTATTCAACCTTGGCTAAAAGTTGATCAAACTGGACAAGAAAAAACGGAATTAAAACAAACTCAGAAAGAAAGAGAAAAATTAGATGGATATTATGAATGTATTTTATGTGCTTGCTGTTCTACTTCTTGCCCGAGCTACTGGTGGAATGGAGACAAATATTTAGGACCAGCAGTTTTACTTCAAGCTTATCGATGGATCAATGATAGTAGAGACGGAGATAAAAAAGAGAGATTAAAAAAAGTGGCCGATGAATTAAAATTGTACAGGTGTCATACTATTATGAATTGTACAAATTCATGTCCTAAAGGCCTTAATCCCGCTAAAGCCATAGGTTCTATTAAAAAAATGCTTGCAACAAGCTAAAACCTTATTTATTCAATTACATCATGAAAACAATTCATCATTTCATTGGAGGAAAAAGTTATTCTGGAGAATCTAAAAGAACCGGAAACGTATTTAATCCTGCTACAGGAGACAAAAGTGCAGAAGTAAAATTAGCAACAATAAATGATGTCAATAAGGCAGTTGATAACGCAAAAAAAGCCTTTAGCAAATGGTCTCAAAAACCTCCATTGCAACGAGCAAGGATCATGTTTAAATTTAAAGAACTTATCGAAAAAAATTCAGATGAACTTACTAAAATAATAGTTTCTGAGCATGGTAAAGTATACGAAGATGCAAGGGGGTCTTTAAATAGAGGTCTTGAAGTCGTTGAATATGCATGCGGTATTCCCCAGATGTTAAAGGGTGAGTTTACCGAAAATGTAGGTACGGATGTAGACAGTTGGTCAATTAGACAACCTTTGGGAGTTTGTGCTGGAATCACACCTTTTAATTTTCCAGCTATGGTGCCAATGTGGATGTTTCCAATGGCTATAGCATGTGGAAATACTTTTGTTCTTAAACCCTCTGAGAAAGATCCCTCTTGTTCAATTAGATTAGCTGAACTTCTGAAAGAGGCTGGATTACCTGACGGTGTTTTCAATGTAGTGAATGGCGACAAAGAAGCAGTAGATGCTTTAATAAATCATAAGGATGTAGTTGCTATGAGTTTTGTTGGTTCAACACCAATTGCAAAATACATATATGAGAATTGTGCAAAAAATGAAAAAAGAGTTCAGGCTCTTGGGGGAGCAAAAAATCACTGCGTTGTTATGCCTGACTGTGATTTAGATCAAGCAGTCAATGGACTGATGGGTGCTGCTTACGGCTCAGCTGGTGAAAGATGTATGGCACAATCAGTTGCAGTGGCAGTAGGCTCAATAGGAGACAAGTTAGTGAGTTCACTTGCAAAAAAAGTTGAGTCGTTGCGAGTTGGCCCGGGTATGGATAAAAATTCTGAAATGGGGCCACTAGTAACAAAAGAGCATTTAGAAAAAGTAAAAAGCTATGTTGACATTGGAATTAAGGAGGGCGCAAAACTAGTAGTTGATGGAAGAAAATTTAAAATGCAAGGCTACGAAAATGGTTATTATATAGGCGGTTGCTTATTTGATAACGTCACTAAAAATATGAGAATATACAATGAGGAAATATTTGGACCAGTTTTATCTGTGGTTAGAGCCAAAGATTTTGATGAAGCACTTAATCTTGTAAATGATCATGAATTTGGAAATGGAGTAAGCATATTTACAAGAGACGGTGACTCTGGAAGAACTTTTTCTAGTAAGGCGAAGATAGGTATGGTAGGAATTAATATACCAATTCCAGTTCCGATGGCATTCCACAGTTTCGGAGGTTGGAAAAGATCTTTATTCGGAGACCAACACATGCACGGACCAGAAGGAGTAAGGTTTTACACGAAATTAAAAACAATTACATCAAGATGGCCAACTGGATCTAGGTCAGACCCCGAATTTACTATGCCAACAATGAAATAAATATTTATGAGAAAAAAAATTACATTAATAGGAGCAGGACAAATAGGAGGTACACTAGCTCATTTGATAGCTTTAAAACAATTAGGAGATGTAGTTATGTTTGATGTAGTTGCAGGAATAGCTAAGGGTAAAGCTTTAGATATAGCTCAATCTTCTCCAGTAAATGAATTTAATATCAATTTGATTGGTACCGATAAGTATGAAGATACTAAAGACTCCGATGTAATTATAATTACAGCTGGGGTACCAAGAAAACCTGGCATGACACGAGATGATTTATTAGGTGTAAATCTTAAAATAATAAAACAAGTAGCCGATGGTATAAGCAAAACATCACCAAATGCATTTGTAATATGTATAACAAATCCTTTAGATGTAATTGTTATGGCATTGCAAAAATATTCTGGTTTACCTAAAAATAAAGTAGTTGGTATGGCTGGTATATTAGACTCATCAAGATTTATTTATTTTTTATCTCAAGAGTTAAATGTTCCAGTTCAAAAAATTAAATCATTTGTCCTAGGAGGGCATGGAGATAGCATGGTAGCAATGCTTGATTTTACAGAAATAGAGGGGAAAAAAATAAATCAATTAGTTAGCGAAGGAAAACTTAAAAAAGAAAAATTAAATGCAATAATAGAGAGGACTAAAAAAGGTGGAGCTGAAATTGTAAAATTTTTGGAGAAGGGTTCTGCTTTTTACGCCCCGGCAGCATCAGGGGTAGAAATGGCAGAATGTTATCTTAAAGATTTGAAAAAACAATTACCATGCGCAGCATATTTAAACGGTCAATATAATACAGAAAATTTATACGCGGGAGTGCCCGTGATTATTGGAGCGGGTGGTGTTGAAAAAGTTGTTGAACTCAATTTAAGTGAACAAGAGAAAAAAGATTTTGAAAATTCAATTAAGGCTGTTCAAGAATTATTTGAAGCGGCGAAAAAAATTGATCCAAGCTTAAAATAATCTATTTTTTTTATAAATAACTACTAAGCATTTTCCAAACCTATAGTTCGTTATAAAATCAATTACTATTGTTAATGGTGTAAAAATTTTATCCCAAAGGAATATTTTTAAACTTGATGGAAAAGTTTCTTTTGAAAAAAAAATTTTATTTAGGTAATAAAGCACTAAACCCATAGAGTCTAAGTGCTTAAGTTTTATAAGTTCAAGATTTTGAAACTCTTTTTTAAAAAAGTCTTTTTCGTATCTTCTGAAATGGCCAACAGCTTTATCTAATTTTCCATATAGTTTTTGGTAAGCAGGAGCGATTATAATTAAATGACCATTATCATTTAATTTATTAGTTGCGTCTTTAATTTCTTTTAAATCATCTCCTATATGCTCAAGAACATGTAAATACATTATAGTGTCAAATTTTTTTTCAATTTTCTCAACTTCTAAATCTGAAATATTCACGTTTTTTTGATTTTGAAACTTATTTTTTAAGTCAAAAAAATTCTTTTTGTCAGGTTCTGTTAGAGTTATGTTTTTTATAGAACTATCATAATAATTTCTGGTAAAACTACCACATCCCGCCCCTACTTCTAAAATTTCACCTTTAATAAATTTTTTTATAATTGTAAGACAATATTTTATATGAAAATTTGCTTTATCAAATCTTTCAGTAGCTGTTTCTGGGTAAGTTTCCATGTATAATTTTGATATTATATTTTTAATTGTTTATAAGTAAATATGAATTTTTCTTTAATAAAAAAAGACAAACTCAATATTTTTTTATTATTTTTAATCTCTATTTATTCATTTTATATTAATTTCCACTTTTCAAATATTGGAACATTTCCTATTGATACATTTCTTCACTTTGATAGCAGTTATAGGGTTTTTAAAAATGAATATCCAGTTAAAGATTTTTGGATTGTTTCTGGTTTCATTATTGATTTTATTCAATCATTTTTTTTTAAATTATTTGGTGCTAATTGGAATTCATACATAATTCATTCTTCATTAATCAATGTAGTAATTTCATTATTTACTTATTATTTTTTTTTACAATTAAAAATAGCTCCTCTAGTATCATTTATTTATACATTATGTTTTGCAACTTTGGCATATACAATTTCTGGCACTCCATTTGTGGATCACCATGCAACTTTTTTTTTATTAATAGGAACTTACATGATCATTTATGCATTAAACAAAAAAGATAAAATCCTTCTTTGGCCTATAATAGTATTTTTATTTTCATTGAGTTTCTTGTCAAAACAAGTCCCAGTTGCCTACGCCGTAATTTTGCAAGGTTTTTTAATATTATTTCTGATTTTAAAAGAAAAATCATTTAAAATTTTGTTAACTATTTTTATAAGCATTGTAGTTATTGCTTTAATTTTTTGTCTTTTTTTATTTTATTTAGGCATAGAAATAAAATTATTTTACACACAATATATTGATTATCCTAAATCAATTGGAGCTGACAGACTTTTAGCGCTAAATAAATCTTTCGAGAGTATATTTAATCAATACAAATTCATCATTTTTCCTATTATTTTGACATTTTTAATAAAATTTAAAAAAAAATCTTATAGCTTAAGAAAAAATATAAATTTTTTAATTGTTATTGCTCTAGGAATAAGCCTTTTTTATCATCAAATTTTAACTAAAAATCAAATTTATATTTATTTTATGGTACCAATTTTTTTTTCATTTTTTCACTCGGAAATGCTTTCCCAAAATTATAAATTAAACAATTTTTATTCTTTGATAATTATTATTTGTTTAGTTTTAATTACTGCTAAATATCATTATCGATATAATGAAAATAGAAAGTTTCATGAATTAAATAGTATGTTGATAAATAAATCTATTGAAGCCAATAGTATCGATAAAATATTCGGTAACCTAAGATGGATCAATCCATTTTTCAAAGATATTCCGTACGAGGAAATTCAAATAATTTTGAAAGGAAAAGAAATTTTAGTACGAGATAAAAAAGAAGTAATGCTTATATCTCACTATTCTTTTTTTGAAGCTATTACTAAAAAAAGAATGAATTATCCTAATAGAACTTTTACTGTAGACGGTGCTAGTTACCCCGTTAAGAACAATAAAATGATGAACATTTATAAATCCTTTTTTCAAAATATACTAAAAAACAAATCAATTAAGAATATTTATTTTTTCAAACATGAAAATATCTCCCATAAAATTGTTAAAGATAATTTAAAATCTGAATGTTTTATATCAAAAGAAAATGAAATTTTTTATATTTACGAAGTAAGGGATAAATGTTTAAATTGATTTGTAGCTTTTAATCAATTCATCAAAGTTTTCTAAATTTCGTCCCAAATGATTTATTTTTGTGATTAATAATGCTAATTTAAATATAAGTAATAAAAAAATAATTAATAAAACTACCTGGTTCAAACCAAAAATAATATAGATAAAAAAAATGTAAAAAGGTACCAAAAATAAAACTTTTTTTAAAAAGACTAAGTTTATTCTTAAAGAATGTTCAATAAGTTTTAAAATTCCAATTTTAGATGATCCATAAAACCTTCTTTCTCTTTTTGCATGTAATCTTTTAATTTTACAATTTTTAATTACTGAACCTGAGTAAGCTAACCAAGAGTCATTGTAAGAAAGTATTTTCTCAATATTTTTTGAGTGGAAAGAGGTAAAATTCCCGAATGAAATCCATTTGAAAGAAAAAAAAAAAGTTAAGATTAAGTGAGTGAAATAAAGACTTTTAATTAAAAAAGACTCTTTTCTACCTTTTCTATTTGAGGTGATTACGTAGTCATTGTTTTCAGATGCCAAATTTAACATTTTTCTTATTTCAAGAGGATTGTCTTCACCATCGCTATCTAAAATTGTCACAAAAAAACTTTTTCTTTTTTGTTGTAGGTATTTTAAACCCACTGTAATTATTTTTTGGCTGCCTATATTTTTTTTTACTTCTAGCATGGAAACTTTTTTAAAGTTCCTTAGCTTTTTATTTTCTAAAAGAATTTCATCAGTTGATGCATCATTTAAAATAAGGATTTCTGTATTAAAATTTACTAATCCATCTATATGCTCATTAATAATCAATAACAGCTTGTTTAAGGATTTTTCGTCGTTATAAACTGGTATTAAAATTATATGACTTTTTTTACTCATGATTGATTTTTTTGTTTATTTAGTTTTCTTTTCATTATATTTAGTACGCACAATATATATTAATTACCTATATAAAAATATAATTGATTTATGAATATTCACGAGTACCAAGCAAAAGACATACTAAGAGAATACGGAGCTCCAGTTTCAAGTGGCATTATAGTAAAATCAAAAAATGAAATTGAAAAAAAAATATCTGAATTACAAAATAAAGCTTATGTGTTAAAAGCTCAAATTCATGCAGGTGGAAGAGGTAAAGCTGGGGGAGTTAAGTTAATAAAAGAGAAAAGTGAATTAATATTCGAGGCAAAAAAAATGATGGGTAAAGTTCTAATAACTCATCAAACAGGACCTGAGGGAAAAAAAGTAAAGAGGCTATATATTGAAGAGGCCTCCGAGATTTCAAAAGAATATTATCTTTCTTGCTTAATTGACAGACAGACTTCAAAAATTGCATTTATAAGCAGTACTGAAGGTGGAATGGATATTGAAAAAGTCGCAATCGAGTCACCTGAGAAGATAAAAACGGTAAAAATACATTACACAGAAAATAGTCCAACGGATGATGAGATAGAAGAGATAGTTTCAATTTTCAATTTTGAAGGCAATCAATTAGAAGAAAGTAAAAACTTAATTAAAATTTTGTATAAGATTTTAATTGAAAAAGATGCAAGCCTCATAGAGATTAATCCTTTAATCATTACTAAACAAAGTAAATTGGTTTGTTTAGATGCAAAAATGAATTTCGATGATAATGCTACTTTTAGAAGACCAGAAATTTTAAAACTAAGAGATTTAAATGAAGAGGAGCCAGCCGAAATAGAAGCAAGCAAGAATGATTTGGCGTATATTAAATTAAATGGCTCTATTGGTTGCATGGTAAACGGAGCAGGTTTAGCCATGGCGACTATGGATATAATTAAATTATATGGTCAGGAGCCAGCAAATTTTTTAGATGTTGGAGGAGGAGCATCTAAAGAAAAAGTAACCGCAGCATTTAAATTAATTTTGGCTGATCAAAATGTAAAAGGGATTTTAATAAATATTTTTGGTGGAATAATGAGATGCGATGTTCTTGCTCAAGGTGTCGTAGAGGCTGCGAAACAAGTAAATTTATCTGTTCCTCTTGTAGTCAGGTTAGCCGGAACAAATTTTATGGAGGGAAGAGATATTTTAGATAAATCAAATTTAAAAATATTATCAGCATCTGATTTGAATGATGCTGCAAAAAAAATAGTTGAGGCAATAAAATAAATGTCAGTTTTAGTTAACAAAGAAACAAAAGTCATCTGTCAAGGATTTACTGGAACTCACGGAACTTTTCACTCAGAGCAAGCAATTAAGTACGGAACAAAATTAGTTGGAGGTGTTACTCCAAAAAAAGGAGGACAACAACATTTAAAACTTCCAGTATTTGATACCGTACAAGAAGCTAAAGATCAAACTTCAGCAAACGCTACAATGATTTATGTTCCCCCAAAGTTTGCAGGAGATGCAATTATAGAGGCTATTGAGGCAAAAATAGAACTAATTGTTTGTATTACTGAAGGAATACCAGTTCTGGATATGCTTAAAGTAAAAAACATTTTAAATAAAAGTAACTCGAGATTGATAGGACCTAACTGCCCAGGGATTATTTCACCAGATGAATGTAAAATTGGTATTATGCCAGGTAATATTCATAAAAAGGGTTCGGTTGGCATTGTTTCAAGATCTGGAACTTTAACGTATGAGGCTGTAGCTCAAACATCATCAAATGGTATGGGACAATCAACGTGTATCGGTATTGGAGGAGATCCAATCAACGGTACAAATTTTATAGATTGCCTAGAGCTTTTCTTAAAAGATAATGAGACAGAGTCTATAGTCATGATTGGTGAAATAGGTGGTTCCGCCGAGGAAGAGGCAGCAGATTTCCTAAAAAGAGAAAAAATTAAGAAACCAATGGTTGGATTTATTGCGGGTTTAACTGCCCCTGCAGGCAGAAGAATGGGGCATGCTGGTGCAATTATATCTGGAGGCAAAGGAGGAGCCGAGGAAAAAATAGAAATTATGAAATCTGCAGGAATAACTATCTCAAAATCACCAGCAGATATTGGTAAAACACTATTTGACAAACTTAAGGGTTGATTTTTATCAATTTATGATAAAATAAATCATTAATGTCCTCATCAGATAACAATATAACCTTTAAAAAAACGTCTTTTCTGTCAGGTATAAACTCTGAATTTATCAATCAGTTCTATTCAGACTATTTATTAGATCCTTCATCTCTGCCAAAGGACTGGAAAAAATTTTTTGACGGTTTGAGTGAGGATGAAAAATTAATTTTAAATGATCTTAAAGGTCCAAGCTGGTCTCCTGCTAAAAAAGCAAGAAGTATTATCAATCAAACAACCAACAATAAAAATAAAAATGAAAAAATTGAAAATTTGAGTCTATCGTCTATCAAGGAAGCATCAAAAGACTCGGTCAGAGCTATTATGCTTATAAGAGCTTATAGAATAAGGGGACATTTAATTGCAAATTTAGATCCATTATCAATTCAAAAAAAAGAAGAACACCCAGAACTTAAACCCGAGACATATGGATTTAAAAAAGAAGACTTTAATAGAAAAATATTTTTAGATGGAGTTCTTGGGCTTCAAAATGCTGACCTTAATCAAATTCTCAAGATTTTAAAAAGAACTTATTGCTCAACCATTGGATATGAGTTTATGCATATGGGTGATCCTGATGAAAAAGCTTGGATAAGAAATAGAATCGAGGGACCTGAAAAAGATATATCTTTCACTCAAAATGGAAAAAAAGCAATTTTAAATAAAATAGTGCAAGCAGAGGGTTTTGAAAAATACCTACATGTAAAATTTGTTGGCACTAAAAGATTTGGGCTTGATGGCGGAGAGTCGCTTATCCCAGCCCTTGAACAAATTATTAAAAGAGGCGGTAATCTAGGAGCTAAAGAAATAAAAATTGGTATGCCTCATAGGGGAAGGTTAAATGTTTTAGCTAACGTTATGGGTAAGCCTTTTAGAGCAATATTTAGTGAATTTTTTGGAAAAAGTGTCAGCGCAAGTAAAGACTTCGAGGGAGATGTAAAATATCATTTGGGTGCCTCATCAAATAGAGAATTTGATGGAAACTCTGTACATATAAGTTTGACTGATAATCCATCTCATTTAGAAGCAGTAAACCCAGTAGTCCTGGGCCAGGTGAGAGCAAAACAATTTTTCCACAATGATAAACAAAGAAAGAAAGTTATACCGGTACTAATGCACGGAGACGCAGCGTTTGCAGGACAGGGAATTGTAGCAGAGTGTTTTGCTATGTCAGGTTTACCAGGGCATAATATTGGAGGAACTATACATATCATAGTTAATAATCAAATCGGGTTTACAACTGCTCCTAGGTTTGCTCGATCTTCTCCTTATCCATCAGATGTTGCAAAACTTTCCCAGGCTCCAATTTTTCATGTTAATGGAGATGATCCTGAGGCAGTCGTACATTGTGCTAAGATAGCAACAGAATACAGACAAAAATTTAATCGAGATGTTGTCATTGATATAGTTTGTTATAGACGATTTGGACATAACGAAGGAGATGAACCCTCTTTTACACAACCAATAATGTATAAAAAAATAAAATCTCATCCATCTACGCTTTCGATATACGGAAAAAAATTAAGCCAAGAGGGATTGACTTCAAATGAAATATTACTTGAAGAAAAAATTAAGTTTAAAAACTATTTGGAAAAAGAATTTGAATCGTCAAAAAATTATAAATCAGAGCTTAAATGGTTTGATGGAGCTTGGTCGAGATTTAAACCTGGTCTTGGCAAAGACAAAAGAGGTGTGAGTGGAGTTGAGAAAAAGAAATTGATCAAAATTGGTAAAAAAATATCATCAATACCTGATAATTTTACAGTGCACAAAACTCTTAAAAGAATTTTTGAATTAAGATTTAAATCATTTGAAAATACCAATATGATTGATTGGTCTACCGCTGAAAGCTTGGCCTTTGGCACACTTTTGACCGAAGGTTTTTCGGTTCGATTGTCAGGACAAGATTCTGGCAGAGGAACTTTTAGTCAAAGGCACGCAGTTTTAAGAAATCAAGACAATCATGATAGATATGTTCCTTTAAACAACATTCAAAGTAACCAAAAAAATTTTGAAATTATTGATAGCTTACTATCTGAACTAGCTGTTTTGGGTTTTGAGTTTGGTTACTCATTGTCTGAACCAGAGACCTTGGTGCTTTGGGAGGCTCAATTTGGAGACTTTGCTAATGGCGCACAAGTCATTATTGATCAATTTATTACTTCTGGTGAATCAAAATGGGGAAGAGCAAGTGGACTAGTAATGTTATTACCGCATGGCTACGAAGGCCAAGGTCCAGAACATTCTTCAGCTAGGTTGGAAAGATTTTTACAGCTTTGCGCTGGTGAAAATATTCAAGTAGTAAACTGCACAACACCCTCAAACTATTTCCACGTTCTAAGGAGACAGATGCATAGAGAATTTAGAAAACCTTTGATTATTATGACACCTAAATCTCTATTAAGACACAAAAGATGTATTTCAAATATTTTAGAATTTACTACAAAGAGTACTTTTCACAGAGTTTTGGAAGATGATGCGTACAATAAGCAAAATAATTTAGTCTCTTTAAAAAAAGACAATAAAATAAAGAAAGTAATAATGTGTTCAGGTAAAATATATTACGACCTTCTTGAAGCTCGGGAAAAATATAAAAATAAGGAAGTTGTATTTATTCGTCTTGAACAACTCTACCCTTTTCCAGCTAAAACTCTTGCTGGTGTTCTAAAAAGATATAAAAAAGCAAAATTTATATGGTGCCAAGAAGAACCAAAGAACATGGGAGCATGGAACACTGTTAGAAATTATATAGATAGAACCCTTGAAATGATAAATTTCAAAGATATTTACGTTAAATATGTTGGTAGACAAGCATCTTCTTCTACTGCGACTGGAAATGCAAACAAACACCTTGCACAACAAAAGGAAATATTAGAAAAGGTAGTTAAGGGTTAAATGTCAGAAAAAATTACAGTTCCTACTTTAGGTGAATCAGTTACCGAAGCAACAGTTTCCAGATGGTTAAAATCACAAGGAGAAAAAGTCATCGCTGATGAACCAATCGTGGAATTAGAAACAGATAAAGTGAATGTTGAAGTTCCTGCTCCTATAAATGGAATTTTAGGAACAATTGATGTTAAAGAAGGTGAAACGGTAAATGTAGGATCTTTATTAGGTACTATCAATAATAATACCAATCAAAACAATGAAAGCTTGAAAGAAATAAAAAATTATTCTCCACCTAAAAAAGAATTAACAGAGGAGCCTAAATTATTCGAACCTGAAAAAAGGAAAACAATACCTAAAAAAATAAAAAAAATTTCAAATGAAGAGCCAATATTAAAATTAGAAGAAGAGTCCATTGAAGAGGAGCCACTAATTTTGAGGGAAAAACATATCGAAGAAAAGAAAAATGATAAAACAATTTTTTCAAAAAAAGAAAAAAAAATATCTCCTGCAGCAAGAAAAATGGCCAACGAGGCAAATGTTAATATAAATGAAATTCAAGGCACAGGGAAAAATGGTGTAATTTTAAAAGAAGATATAATGAGTTTAATGGGCACAAAACCATCTCCATCTGAAAGAAAAATTAAACATGGCCCTGAAGAAAGATTGAAGATGACAAGATTGAGATTAACAATAGCTAAAAGACTTAAAGATGCTCAAGAAAATGCTGCGATGTTAACAACATTTAATGAGGTAGATATGAGCGAGGTGATTAGAATGAGAAATCAGTATAAAAATGAGTTTCAAAATAATTATGGTGTCAAGCTAGGTTTTATGTCTTTTTTTGTAAAAGCTTGTGTGATTGGATTAAAAAATTACCCTGCAATAAATGCCGAGATACAGGGTGAAGAAATAGTTTATAAAAATTATTATAACATAAGTATAGCTGTAGGAACAGATAGAGGTTTAGTGGTGCCAGTGCTAAGGGAAACAGATGAAATGTCGTTTGCAGATATTGAAAAAAATATAGGAAGTTTGGGACAAAAAGCTAGAGACGGTAAAATAACAATTGAGGATTTACAAGGTGGAACTTTCACAATAACTAACGGTGGTATATATGGATCTATGCTATCAACGCCAATTTTAAATCCTCCACAATCAGCTGTGCTTGGAATGCACAATATTATCCAAAGACCAGTTGCAGTAGATGGAAATATCGAAGTAAGACCAATTATGTATTTAGCTTTATCTTATGACCATAGAATAATTGATGGCAAAGAGGCTGTTTCTTTTTTAAAGATTGTAAAAGAGTCACTGGAACAACCAAAAAGATTATTTTTAAATATCTAAATATGGATAATTTTGATCTAGTAGTAATTGGCGGCGGTCCTGGCGGATACGTTTGTGCTATAAGAGCGTCACAACTTGGTTTAAAGACAGCATGTGTGGAGTCTAGGGGAGCTCTAGGTGGAACATGTCTTAATGTAGGCTGTATTCCGTCAAAAAGCTTGCTCAATCTATCTGAAAACTTCCATAAGGCTAAAAAAGACTTTAATCAGCAAGGAATAGAGATCGACAACATAAAACTTAATATAGAAAAAATGATGTCGAATAAAAATAAATCAGTGCAAGTGCTAACAAAAGGTGTAGAGTTTTTATTTAAAAAAAATAAAGTAACTTATATTAAAGGTAAAGGTGTTTTATTTTCTAAAAACGATATTGTAGTTTATGAAAATAATATTAAAACAAATTATAAAGCTAAAAATATTGTTATTGCTACAGGGTCACAGGTATCGTCTTTACCAGGAATAGAGATTGATGAAAAAAATATAATTTCTTCCACAGGCGCTTTATCACTCAACAAAGTTCCTAAAAAGCTAGCAGTTATTGGCGGAGGTTATATAGGTTTAGAAATGGGGTCTGTGTGGTCAAGATTAGGTTCAGATGTCACTGTAATTGAATACTTAGATTTTATTACCCCAGGGATGGATAGAGAAATCTCGAATGAATTTAAAAAAATATTAACTAAACAAGGTATTAAGTTTAAATTGGGTTCAAAAGTCAATTCTGTAAAAAATAATGGCTCCAAAGTTTTACTGAATTATACTGATATCAAAAATTCAAATAACGAAACACTAGAATTTGATAAGGTTTTAGTTTCAGTAGGTAGAAAACCATACACAGAAGGTCTTAATTTAACCAAAGTGGGCGTTAAGAAAGATGCTAAAGGGAGAATCGAAGTTAACGAAAAACTACAAACTTCAATTAAAAATATATACGCAATAGGTGATGTTATAAAAGGACCAATGCTAGCACACAAAGCTGAAGAGGAGGGTATTGCTGTAGCAGAAATTTTAGCCGGCCAAGCAGGCCATGTAAATTATGATGTTATTCCAGGAGTGGTTTATACCTCACCAGAGGTAGCAACTGTAGGAAAAACAGAGGAAGAATTAAAGAATGAAAAAAAATCCTACAAAGTTGGTAAGTTTCCTTTTCTTGCTAATTCTAGAGCAAAAGTAAACAATGAAACAGAGGGGTTTGTAAAAATTTTAGCCGACAGTAAAACAGACAAAGTTTTAGGTGTACATATTATAGGCCCACACTGCGGAGATATGATTGCAGAAATGGCTTTAGCTATGGAGTTTGGTGCCAGTGCAGAGGATATTGCTAGAACTTGTCATGCTCACCCAACTCATACAGAAGCAATTAAAGAAGCGGCATTAGCTGTTGATAAAAGACCAATTCATTTTTAATTAAAAAAAATTACAATAATATCTATGTATGAAAGCACAAGTATTGTTGCCAAAAGTTTTTAATTTTCCGTTTACTTACAACTCTAAAGATGAGAATAAAATTGGAAATTTAGTTGAGGTACCTTTTGGTTCCAAAAAAGAAATCGGTGTTATTTGGAATAACAATTACTCTGAACCAAAAAATATCAAAATTAAAAATATCAGAAAAAAAACTGAGTACACGATTAATAAAAAATTAATAAATTTCATTGAGTGGTTCTCAGTTTATAACATGGTACCGATGGGACTTGTCTTAAAAATGGCAATTGGTGCTACAGATAAATTTATAAGAATTAAAGATAACCTTATAAAAACAAAACAAACCAAAAAAAAAATTTTTAAATTAAATAAAGAACAATTATTAGCTCTTAATTTTCTAGAAAAAGTTAATAATAAATTTGACGTTTCTGTTTTACAAGGAACTACAGGCTCAGGAAAAACTTTAGTATATTTTGAAAGAATAAAGAAAATAATTGAAAAAAATAATCAAGCTTTAGTTTTGCTTCCTGAGATATTCTTAACCAATGACTTTAAAGAAAGATTTGAAAACTTTTTTGGTTTTGAACCAGCAGTTTGGCATTCAAAAATAACACCTAAACAAAAAAGAATAATATGGAAAGGTGTAATAGGTAATAAAATAAAGATTCTAATTGGAGCGAGATCAGCTTTGCTTTTACCTTTTAAAAATCTTGGGATAATTATTGTCGATGAGGAACACGACTCTTCATATAAACAAGATGAAGGTGTAATTTATAATGCTAGAGATATGGCTATAGCTAGAGCAAATTTTGAAAAAATTCCAATACATTTAGTAACATCTGTCCCATCGATCGAAACATTTAATAATATTCACAATAAAAAATATAGACACTTTAAAATTTTGAAAAGATTTAATAATTTTCCACTTCCGGAAACAGAAATAATAAATTTAAATTTTGAAAAAATTAAAAATAAATTTATTTCTGAAAAGACTATTGATTTTACCAAAAAATTTTTAAGTAAGGGAGAACAAGTTCTTTTCTTTATTAACAGAAGAGGTTTTGCACCATTTCTAATATGTAAAAATTGCGGTCACAAACTTATTTGTTCAAATTGTTCTTTATATTTAACATTTCACAAAATAAAAAATAAATCAATTTGTCATCACTGTTCTTTAGAAAAAAAAATTAATATAAAATGTAAAAATGGTGGACTCTGTAATTTTGTGATGTACGGACCAGGTGTCGAAAAAATATTTGAAGAGGTAAAAAAAATATTTCCAGATAAAAGAATTGAAATATTCTCAAGTGATTACTTAAAAACAAAAGAAAAAACAAAAAGATTATTTGATGAAATAAGCGAAAATAAAATTGATATTTTGATTGGTACGCAAATGATTTCAAAAGGATTTAATTTTCCAAAATTAAATTGTATTGTTGTAGTTGATGCTGACTTTTCTGGAAGAGGCTACGATTTAAGAACAACAGAAAAAAATATTCAATTATATCAGCAACTTAGTGGTCGAGCTGGCAGATTCAGTTCAAAATCTTTAATAATTTACCAAACCCTAACTCCTCAAAACACTACTCTAAATGATTTGATAAAAAATAAATCTGAAAAACTTTTAAGTGATGAACTCGAATTGAGAAGGAAAAATAAATTACCTCCATTTATTAGATTGATAGCCGTAATAATTTCTTCTAATGATCGTAGTTTAAGCTTTCAAGGGGCAAAAGAAATTAAATCTAGATTAAATCAATTAAAAAATCTAGAAGTTTTAGGGCCAGTTGACTCTCCTCTGCTTAAGATAAAAAAAAAATTTAGATCAAGATTGCTGATAAAGTTTGACAATCAGTTTTTGATGCAAAAAAAAATAATAAAAGTCATAAATGGGCTAAAAATCTCATCAAAAATTAAACTTACGGTTGATGTAGATCCCTTCAACTTTGCATGACTTCAAAATTGCTAACTTGATCAAGTTATGGTCTTATGATACGACCACAACATTATTTCACAATAAATTCAAACAATAAAAAATGAGCACAAATAAATCTTTCTCAACTGAAACTTCAGAAAGGTACTCGCGCGCTTTGTATGAGGTTTCAAAAGAGTCAAATGAAATAGAAAAGGTTGAAACTGATATCAAGTCTTTTCTATCGCTTTTCAATTCAAGTTTAGATTTAAGAAATTTTATCAAAGATCCTTCACAAAGTGTAAATCAACAAAATCAAGTTATCAAATTATTAGTTAATAAATTAGGTTTTGATAAGAATTTAAGAAATTTTTTTCTATTATTAATTGAAAAACGAAGAATATTTTTTGTTAAAAAAATTTTTGAAAGCTTTTTAAAGTTATGCTCAAAAAAAAGAGGAGAAATAAAAGCATCTTTAATATCTTCAAAAGAGCTCTCACAAACAGAACTTGAAAATATAAGCAAAGAACTGTCCAAATCTACAGGATCAACATTTAAGTTTGATTACAAAGTAGACGAAGATTTAATTGGAGGTCTTAAACTTCAACTTGGAAGTTTTATGATTGATACGTCAATTAAAAATAAACTTAAGAAGTACGAACAAGCAATGTTAAACAATTAAAATGACAATTAATCCATCTGAAGTAACAAAATTATTAAAAGATCAAATAAAAAATTTCGGAGAAAAAGTAGAGGTTTCTGAGATAGGAAAAGTTTTATCGGTTGGGGATGGCATAGCGCGTGTTTACGGTTTAGATAATGTTCAAGCCGGAGAAATGGTCGAATTTGAAGATGGCTCAAAAGGCATGGCATTAAATTTGGAAAATGACAATGTTGGTGTTGTTATATTTGGTGACGACAGAAATATTAAGGAAGGTGACACTATTAAGAGGACTAACGCAATAGTTGATGTTCCTGTTGGAAAAGAGCTATTAGGAAGAGTAGTTGATGGTCTAGGAAATCCGATTGATGGCAAAGGAACACTTTCTGTAAAAAACAGAAAACGTGTGGAAGTGAAAGCACCTGGTATTATTCCAAGACAATCTGTGAACGAGCCAATGCAAACAGGTTTGAAGTCTATAGACTCTCTTATACCGATCGGAAGAGGACAGAGAGAATTAATAATTGGCGATAGACAGACAGGTAAAACGGCAGTAGCAATCGACGCAATAATAAATCAAAAAAAAATAAATGAGTCATCAGATGAAAAAAAGAAATTATATTGTGTTTATGTTGCAATTGGTCAAAAAAGATCGACTGTTGCTCAAATAGCAAAGACTTTAGAGGAGGCAGGGGCATTAAAATATACCACGATTGTTGCTGCCACAGCATCTGACTCTGCACCTCTTCAATTTTTAGCTCCTTACACAGGATGCACAATTGGAGAATTCTTTAGAGATAACGGTATGCATGCTCTTATTGTTTACGATGATTTGTCTAAACAAGCCGTAGCTTATAGACAAATGTCTCTATTATTAAGACGTCCCCCAGGAAGAGAAGCTTACCCAGGAGACGTATTTTATTTACATAGCAGATTGCTTGAAAGAGCCGCAAAATTAAGTGACAAAAGTGGTGGAGGATCATTAACTGCTTTACCTATAATTGAAACTCAAGCAGGCGATGTATCTGCGTATATCCCAACTAACGTTATCTCAATTACAGATGGTCAAATATTTTTAGAAACTGAATTATTTAATCAAGGGATAAGACCGGCGGTAAATGTTGGTTTATCTGTATCTAGAGTAGGTTCTGCTGCGCAAACTAAAGCAATGAAGAAAGTCGCTGGTTCAATAAAGTTGGAACTTGCCCAATATAGAGAAATGGCTGCCTTTGCTCAATTTGGATCGGATTTAGATGCTTCAACACAACAATTGCTAAATCGTGGAGCAAAACTTACAGAACTTTTAAAGCAAGACCAATACTCACCAATGACTGTAGCAGAACAAGTAATATCTGTATTCACAGGTGTAAAAGGATATTTAGATGATGTTGAATTAAGCAATATAAAAAAATTTGAAAAGGATATTTTAGAAAAAATTAAATCTGAAAAAACAGAGATAATAGAGGCTATACAATCTTCTGGAAAACTTGAAGAAAACACAGAAAAATTATTAGCTCAAATAATTGAGGATTATAAAAAAGGTAAAAAATAATGCCAAGTTTGGATGATTTAAAAAAAAGAATTAAAAGTGTTAAATCAACACAGAAAATTACAAAAGCTATGAAAATGGTAGCTGCAGCTAAACTAAGAAAAGCTCAGGAGAATGCTGAGAAGGGACGTCCATATAGTCAAAAAATGCAAAATATAATTCTCAATCTAACCCAATCAATCAATGATCCTAAAAACGCACCTAAACTTCTTGTAGGAACCGGTAAAGACAAAACATACCTTTGTGTTGTCTTGACAGCTGATAGAGGACTGTGTGGTGGCTTTAACTCAAATATTTGTAAATTAGCAAAAACAAATTTCAAAAGAATAATCGAAGAGGGAAAACTTTTAAAAATAATTACTGTCGGTTCCAAAGGTTTAGACCAAATTAAAAGAGATTATGGAAAATATATTATTAAAAAGTTGAGTTTCAAAGATAAGAAACAAATTTCATTCAGAGAAGCTAAAATAATTGGTGATGAAATAATAAAGCTATTTAATCAAGACGAATTTGATAAATGTATCTTATTTTATAATAATTTTAAGAATGTGATAACCCAAATCCCACATGCTCAACAAATTATTCCTGCTGAGGTCAAATCCTCAGACACCAAAGAAAAATCTTTATCATATGAGTTTGAGCCTGAAGAGGATGAAATTTTAGAGGATTTGCTTCCTAAAAATATTTCGACTCAAATTTTTAAAGCTTTTCTGGAAAATGCAGCCAGCGAGCAAGGTTCTAGAATGACAGCTATGGATAATGCTACAAGAAATGCGGGAGACTTAGTGGATAAACTGACAATTAATTATAATAGAAGTAGACAAGCATCAATTACTAAAGAATTAATAGAAATTATATCTGGAGCGGAGAGTTTATAAATATGAGCAAAAGTGGAAAAATTACACAAATAATCGGAGCTGTTGTTGATGTAAACTTTGAAAGCGACTTGCCTGAAATCTATACCGCATTAGAGGCTAATAATTCAGGAAATAAATTGATACTTGAAGTTGCACAACATCTCGGAGAAAACGATGTAAGAACTATTGCGATGGATGCAACAGAGGGATTAAAAAGAGGAGACAAGGTTATAAATACCGGTTCCCCTATAAGTGTTCCTGTTGGACCTGAAACTTTAGGAAGAATTATAAATGTTGTGGGTGAGTCAATCGATGAAAAAGGAGAGGTTAAAACAAAAGAAAAATGGCCTATTCACAGACCCGCTCCAAAATTTACAGATCAAGCTACTGAAACTGAGCAACTAGTAACTGGGATAAAAGTAATTGATTTATTAGCTCCTTACGCAAAGGGAGGAAAAATTGGTTTGTTTGGAGGAGCAGGAGTTGGAAAGACAGTTACTATCATGGAATTAATTAATAATATTGCAAAAGCACATGGAGGGTTTTCAGTATTTGCAGGAGTCGGAGAACGTACAAGAGAGGGAAATGATCTTTATCACGAGATGATTGAGTCAGGCGTGATTAAAACTGATGGAAAAGGATCAAAAGCAGCTTTGGTTTATGGACAAATGAATGAACCACCTGGAGCAAGAGCTCGTGTAGCTCTTACAGGACTTACTGTTGCAGAATATTTTAGAGATAAGGAAGGGCAAGATGTACTATTCTTTGTTGATAATATTTTTAGATTTACCCAAGCAGGCTCCGAGGTATCAGCACTGTTAGGAAGAATACCTTCAGCAGTAGGGTATCAACCGACATTAGCAACTGACATGGGAAATTTGCAAGAAAGAATAACATCTACTGACAAAGGATCAATTACTTCTGTTCAGGCAATATATGTACCAGCAGATGATTTAACAGACCCGGCGCCAGCAACTTCATTCTCACACTTGGATGCTACAACAGTTCTATCGAGACAAATAGCTGAAATAGGTATTTATCCAGCAGTTGATCCATTAGACTCGACATCTAGAATACTAGATCCAAGAATAGTTGGTGATGAGCATTACAGAGTTGCTAGAGATGTTCAAAGGATTTTGCAAGCATACAAATCCCTACAAGACATTATCGCAATTCTTGGAATGGATGAACTTTCAGAGGAGGATAAATTAACAGTTGCTAGGGCGAGAAAAATACAAAGATTTTTATCCCAACCATTTTTTGTTGCTGAGGTATTTACAGGTTCCCCAGGCAAACTCGTAGATTTAGACTCAACTATAAAAAGTTTTGATGCAATTTGCAAAGGTGAATATGATCACTTACCTGAGACTGCTTTTTATATGGTTGGTGGGATTGAAGAGGTAGTAGAAAAAGCCGAAAAATTAGCCAAAGATAAATAATGTCAGAAAAATTTACAGTTGAAATAATATCACCTGATCGATCAATAATTAAAACCGAGTCGATAGAGGTAAGAATTCCATCCTACGAGGGCGAAATGGGAATTTTGAAAGACCATATTTCATTGATAACCTTTTTAAGGCCAGGAATTATTACAATAGTTGACGACAAAGTAATGAAGTTTTTTGTTGAGGAAGGTACAGTTGAATTTGCTAATAATAACCTTTTAATTTTAACCTCATCAGCTGACGAGCTTTCAAATTTTAAAAAAACATCCTTAGAAACTCTGATAAATGAAGCAGAAAAAAAATTTGAAAATGAAAAGATTACAGATAAAGAAAAATATTTATTATCATACAAAATTGAAACACTTAAAAATATTAGTCAATAACTTTTTTAATACTCTTTAATAAATTTAGATACATATCTTTTTTAAAATCAACAATTAAATCAGGTAATTCATCGGGTAAAACCCATTTCCATTCAATAAACTCAGGATTTTTAGTTTTCAAATTAATTTCACTTTCGTTTCCAATAAATTTTGTAATAAACCATTTTTGCCTCTGTCCTCTATATTTTCCTTTCCAAATAACTCCGACTAAATTTTTAGGAAGTTCGTATTCAAAAAAGCCTTCTACTTCACATAAAATTTTAATACTTTTTATACTAGTCTCTTCTAACAGTTCTCTTTGCATAGCTTTAAGGTAGCTCTCACCGACATCAACACCTCCTTGTGGCATTTGCCATTTGTTAATAGGATTGTCTTTTCTTTTACCAACAAAAACTCTATTTTTTTCATTCAAAATAATAACTCCAACACCATTACGCATTGGTAGTTTCACATTATTCATATTAAGAATTAAAAAGTTTTATTGCGTAATTTAACTGATTATCTTTCTCTGAATTAATTAGGAAATCACCTTCTTCCTCAACTAATATATCTGGTGTAACGCCGACTTCAGAAATAGATTTTCCTGAGGGTAGGTAATATTTAGAAATGGTTAGTCTCATTCCCCCACCATTTCTTAAAGGTATAATTGATTGAACTGACCCTTTTCCATATGAACTTTCACCTAAAATTATTGCCCGCTTATGATCTTTTAAAGCACCAGCGAAAATTTCCGAAGCAGAAGCTGAACCACTATTTATTAAAACTACTATTGGTTTTCCTTTAGTCTCATCCCCTTTTCTAGCAAAAAATTTTCTTGTTTCTGAAACTTTTCTTCCCTTTGTTGAAACTATTTCTCCATCATCTAAAAAAAAATCTGTAATATTTATTGCTTGAGTTAACAACCCACCAGGATTATTTCTAAGATCAAGTACGTATCCTTTTATTTTAGAATTCTTTTCGAATTTCTTAACAGATTTTAAAAATTGGTTATCACTATTTTCATTAAATGATTTTAATCTGATATATCCCAAATTTTCTTCATCACCTATTATTTTTGAATTTACTGACTGAATTTCAATAATTTTTCTTATAATTTTGAATTCAAGAGGTTTTTTTACGTTCTTACGTCTCACTGTTAAGTCTATGGATGTTCCTACTGGACCCCTCATAAGCTTTACGGCTTCGAGCAAAGATTTGCCTTGGACTTGTTCTTTCCCTATTTTTACGATGTAATCTCCTGCTTTAATTCCGGCTTTAGCAGCTGGCGTATCATCAATTGGTGATATAACTTTTACAACGCCTGCTTCCATGCCAATTTCAATGCCAAGTCCACCAAATTCACCTTTTGTGTCAGTTTGCATTTCCTTGAAAAGTTCAGGACTCATATAAGCTG
>CACNFA010000003.1 GCA_902619675.1 uncultured Pelagibacteraceae bacterium | reverse complement strand
TTTTCATTATTTGTTTTTATAAAAAAATCTCTCAATAGAAAAGCTATTATACCAATAGTAATAAATATGTCTGCAACATTAAACGTAAACCAATGAAAATTACCGTAATGTAAATCAATAAAATCAGGTACCGCGTTAATGAATACTCTGTCATAAAAATTTCCTAGAGCTCCTCCAATTATTACTGAAAATATAATTTTATCTGCTTGATTTGATTTTGAAATATAGTAGACCAAAAACATTATGATTAAACCAATAATGATAGAAATTGAATTATAAATTATAGATGATTCAAAGCTTAACAGGCCAAATCCGATACCAGTGTTCCAAACTAAATCTAAGTTGATAAAATCATTTAAATAGTGAGTGCTTTCACTAAAGTTTTTTAAAATATAAAGCTTTGAATATCTATCCAAAAAGAAAGTTGCCAAAATAATTATAAGTAAATAAAAATTTTCTTTTTTAAAAATGTTGTTTTTTATTTCTTTAAGATTAGTCAAAATATTGTAATTCTATTTTATTGAAGAACTTTCGAACATCTTTCACATTTTTGCTCTAAAATTTTCCAGCATCTTTCACATTTATTTCCTTGGGCTTTTTTCACTTCAATCTTTATATCATCATTATTTGACAATTCCTTCTCTGCTTTTGAAACTATAAAATAATCTGCTAAATCTAATTTATCGAGAAGTTGGAATTGATCTTTGTTTAAGATTAATTTTATTTCTGCTTCTAAACTTGATCCAATTTCTTTGTTAGCTCTTTTCTCTTCTATTGCAATATTTGCTTCTTGTTTAATTTTAAATAGATTTGACCATTTTTCATTAAGCTTATCATTCTTCCAATTGGTTGGAATTCTCACAAAATTATTTTCATGAATACTTTCAGAATTATTCTTATTGACTAAACTATAAATTTCCTCAGTAGTAAAAACTAAAATCGGAGCGAACCACTTTAATAAACTTTCTAAAATTATATTTAAAACAATTACACAATTTTTTCGTTTATTTGAATTTATACTGTCACAGTAAAGAACATCTTTTCTTATATCAAAATAAAAAGAAGAAAGATCTAGCGTGCAAAAATTTAATAGTTCTTTATATAATTTGTGAAAATTGTAATCTTTCAAATTTTTAGCAACAGAGTTACTTAATGAAAACAATTTATGTAAGATAAATTGTTCTAATTCATCTAATTCATCTAGTTTTATTTTTTCAAAGTTTTGTTTTTCAAAATTATCTTTTAGGTTTCCAAGCATGAATCTGAAGGTATTTCTAATTTTTCTATACGATTCTGCATGTTGTAGTAAAATATTTTTATCAATTCTCAAATCTTCAGCATAATCAGATGCTGAAGCCCAAACTCTAAGAATGTCTGCTCCATAGTTCTTCAATATATCTTCTGGGGCGATAACATTACCCATTGATTTAGACATTTTCATACCTTTGCCATCTACAACGAAACCATGCGAAAGAATACTTTTAAATGGTGCTTTACCCCTAGTTCCACATGACTCTAGTAAAGAAGAGTGAAACCACCCTCTATGTTGATCAGATCCTTCTAAATACATATCAGCTGGCCATTTCAAATCTTTTCTTTTTTCTAAAACAAAACTGTGTGTGGAACCACTATCGAACCATACTTCAACAATATCATTTAGTTTTTCGTAATCTTTAGAGTCATAATCATCACCTAAAAAAATTTTAGCATCATCTGTAAACCAACAGTCAGAGCCTTGCTTTTCGTAAATAGAGGCAATTCTATCTATAATTTTTTGATCTCTTAATGGCTCTTTTGTTTTTTTATTAATAAAAATAGGCAATGGCACTCCCCAAACTCTTTGTCTAGAAACACACCAGTCTGGCCTTCCTTCAATCATGGATAAAAGCCTCTCCTTACCTTTATTTGGATAAAAGATTGTTTCATTTATTGCTTTTACGGCTTTATCTCTAAGTTTATTTTTTTGCATAGAGATAAACCATTGTGGTGTAGCTCTGTAGATTAAAGGAGCCTTGGATCGCCAAGAATGAGGATAACTGTGATTAAGTTTATCATGTTTGAGTAATTGTTTTTGCTCTTTTAATTTTTCTATTACAATAGGGTCTGCCTTGAATACGTGAGTATTTGTAAAATAAGGTACTTCTTTAGTATAAACACCAGAATTATCAACTGTATAAAGCGATGGTATATTATTTTTAAGACACAAATTAAAATCATCGGGGCCGTGGCTTGGAGCACAATGAACAATACCCGTTCCTTGTTCCAAATTAACGAATTGAGCATCCAACATCGGAACATCGTAATTAAAATGCATTTTGATAAATGGATGATTACATACTGTTCCTTGAAAATCAGAACCCTTAAAAGTCTTTAATTCTTTATAATTCTTAATTTCGCACTCTTTTAAAATTGACTCAATCAAATCTTTTGCAACTACAATTTTCTTATCTTTAAAATGTTCAAGATGTTCAATTTCCAAAAGCGTGTATTCAATATTGCTGTTAAAAGCTAATGCTTTATTGGCAGGTATAGTCCATGGTGTTGTAGTCCAAATTATAATGCTTGAGTCTTTTAAAAAATCTTTGTTAGTTTCTTTAACTTTAAATGCAACATAAATTGTATTAGAAGTATGATCTAAATATTCTACCTCGGCATCAGCTAAAGCAGTCTTTTCAACAGTAGACCATAGAACTGGTTTAAATCCTTGATATAAACTTCCATCAAGCAGAAATTTACCTAATTCTCTAACAATTTGGGCCTCTGCTTCGTAACTCATTGTAGAGTAATAGTTTTCAAAATCGCCGACAACCCCTAGTCGCTTAAACTCTTTAATGTGGACATCAATCCAGCTTTTGGCAAAGTCCCTGCACTCTTGTCTAAAATCTTTAATAGGAACTTCATCCTTATTTTTTTTTCTTTTTTTATACTGCTCCTCTATTTTCCATTCTATTGGAAGTCCATGGCAGTCCCACCCTGGTACGTAAATAGAGTCTTTACCGTTCATCTGGTGAAAGCGAGTAATCATATCTTTCAAAATTTTATTTAAAGCAGTACCCATATGTATATGCCCATTTGCATAAGGTGGACCATCATGAAGAACAAATTTTTCTTTTCCTTTAGACTTTTTTCTTAGCTTTTCAAAAATTTTATTTTTTTCCCATTTCTTTAAAATTTCAGGCTCTTTTAGGGGTAAACTTGCTTTCATTGAAAAAGCTGTTTTTGGAAGTTGTAAACTTTCTTTAGACATTTATTTTTTTATTTTTGTTTGGCTTTTATAATATCAAGTTTAATTTGTTTTTTTAAATGTTTATAACTCTTAAATTTTTTTTCTGGTCTTATAAATTTTTTAAAACTTACATTTAATACTTTATTATATAAATTTTTATTAATCCCAAAGATATTTATTTCTAACAATAGATTTTGTCCATTAAATGTCGGTCTATAACCTACATTAGCGATGCCATTTTTAGTGAAATGTACTGATTTGACTTTAACAGAGTAAACTCCAAGTTTTGGAATAACATACTCATGTAGTCTGAGATTGCATGTAGGAAAACCTATTTTTCTTCCCCTTTTTTTTCCTTGTACTACTTTACCTTCTACACTCCACTGCCTATTAAGCAACTTATTTACTTCAGTAATTTTACCACCTTGTATTTTTTTTCTTATATAAGTAGAGGATATGATCTTATTTTTTTTTTTATAAGGCTTAGTTATAATATTTTTAAATTTTAATTTATTTTCAAATTTTTTCAGTGTTTGAACACTTCCCTTTCTTTTATTTCCAAACTTAAAATTTTTACTTACATATAAGTATTTACAATTTATTTTTTTGTGGATTATATCTTTAACGAAACTTTCGGCAGTCAAAGATGAGAATTTTTTATTAAATTTTATTAAAATCAAAAAGTCTAGTTTCAATTTTTTAAATTGCTTTATCTTTTGATCATATGAATTTATTCTGTGATTTTTTACATTTTTGTTAAAAAACATAACCGGCACCGGCTCAAAAGACATCGCCCCAAAAGATAATTTTTTATCTTTTGCTTTCTTTTTAGCCTCTTTGATAACTTTGAGATGCCCTAAATGAATACCATCAAAATTTCCTATTGCCAGCACACACTTGCGGTGTCTATAACTGATATTTGCATCATAATAAATTTTCATACTACCAAGTCAGCTCTTTTTGAAAAAAATCTGCTTTTACTTTATATTTTTTTAAAAGATTTTTTAAGTCAGTATCATTTTTGCATTCTTCACGATGTACTCCTTCAGATATAAAAATGCAATCAATATTTAAATTATTTGCTCCTTTGATGTCTGTTCTCAAATTATCTCCTATTGCTAAAACCTTTTCATTTTTATTAAAACACATATTATAAACTTCACTGTGAGGTTTACCATAATAGACAACTTTTCCTCCAAGTTCTTCAAATATTTTTGCTACTGAACCAGCGCATAATTCTTCCGTATCGCCACGATGAACTGTTAAATCAGGATTAGTACAAATCAATGTCTTTGATGTATGTTTTTTTAAAAATTTCTTATAAAATTCTAAATCATTTTCATGCTCATCAAATAAACCAGTGCACAATATAAATTCACACTTATCGATAGTGGTTTTATTTTTTTTAACTCGCTCAAATATTGACGTATCCCTAGGTGGTCCAAGGTGATAAAATGTTTTTCCAAATTTATTTTTGTTTATAGCGTGCATTGCTGCTTCTCCTGATGTCATTACATTACTAAGATATTTTTTATCCATTTTCATGCTTAATAAAAAATTGACAACTTTAAAACTTGGTCTTGGTGCGTTAGATAAGAAAATTAACTTCTTTGAGTTTTCATTTAATTTTTCTACTGCCTCAATTGCTTTAGGGTTCAGTTCTATACCATTATGTAAAACCCCCCAGAGGTCTATTACAAAAGTATCGTATTTATCAAAAATCTCAGATAAGTGGCTTAATTCTCTCAATTTTCTCTCCTTCTTTCTTTACAGAGACCCCAAAAACACAGCATTTAAGGGTTTTTTTTATAACTTTACCCCCTTGAAATCCCAATAAAACTTACCATATCAGCCATACATAAAAATTACAGGAGAATAAATATGAAATTTAGACCTCTACACGACCGAGTGTTAATTAAAGTTTTGGACAGTGAAGAAAAAACTGCAGGAGGAATCATCATCCCAGATACTGCGAAAGAAAAACCTCAAGAAGGTGAAGTAGTGGCTGTTGGGCCTGGTGGTATAACAGAGAGTGGAAAAACAACACCGATGGATGTAAAAGTAGGTGATATAGTTTTATTTGGAAAATGGTCAGGCACTGAAGTAAAGATAGACGGTAAAGAGTACAGCATAATGAAAGAGTCTGACATAATGGGAATTTCAAAAAGTAAAAAATAAACTTTATAGGAGAAAATAATGGCAAAACTAATTAAATTCGACACAGAAGCTAGATCAAAAATGCTCACAGGAGTTAATACATTAGCAAACGCTGTGAAAGTAACATTAGGTCCAAAAGGACGTAATGTTGTGATGGATAAATCTTATGGTGCTCCAAGAACTACAAAAGATGGTGTTTCTGTTGCAAAGGAAATTGAACTTGAAGATAAATTTGAAAATATGGGTGCTCAAATGGTCAAAGAAGTTGCAAGCAAAACAAATGATAATGCTGGTGATGGAACTACCACTGCAACTATTCTAACTCAAGCAATTGTTAATGAAGGACTTAAATATGTTACAGCTGGAATGAACCCGATGGATATCAAACGCGGTATCGACAAAGCAGTTGAGCAAGTGATTGATAAATTAAAAACATCTTCCAAAAAAGTTAAAGCCAATGAGGAAGTTGCTCAAGTTGGAACAATTTCAGCAAATGGGGAAAAGTCTATTGGCGATATGATTTCTAAAGCAATGCAAAAAGTTGGTAATGAAGGTGTGATAACAGTTGAGGAGGCAAAAGGTGTTGAAACTGAGTTGGATGTTGTAGAAGGTATGCAATTCGATAGAGGATATCTATCCCCTTACTTTGTTACAAATACTGAAAAAATGACAACTGAACTTGAAAATCCATTAGTGCTTTTAGTTGAGAAAAAATTAACTAACCTACAACCAATGGTGCCGTTGCTTGAGTCAGTAGTACAAGCAAACAGACCATTAATGATAATTTCAGAAGATGTTGAAGGTGAGGCTTTAGCAACTTTAGTTGTTAACAAATTGAGAGGTGGTCTTAAAGTTGTAGCTGTTAAAGCTCCCGGATTTGGTGATAGAAGAAAAGCAATGTTAGAAGATATTGCTATTCTAACTGGAGGACAGGTCATCTCAGAAGATCTTGGAATTAAATTAGAGAATGTTAAAATTGGTGATCTTGGTTCTTGTAAAAAAGTAAAAATTGATAAAGAGAACAGTACAATTGTAGCCGGTGAAGGTAAAAAATCTGATATTGAAGCAAGATGTAATCAAATTAGATCTGAGATCAATGAAACAACATCTGATTATGATAAAGAGAAACTTCAAGAAAGATTAGCCAAACTTGCTGGCGGAGTTGCTGTAATTAAAGTCGGTGGTGCTACTGAAGTTGAAGTGAAAGAGAGAAAAGACAGAGTTGAAGACGCACTTAATGCAACTAGAGCCGCAGTTGAAGAAGGAGTAGTAATCGGTGGTGGTTGTGCATTACTTTACGCTGCACAAGATTTAGATGGTGTTAAAGTAAAAGGCGATGACCAAAAAGCTGGTGTCGAAATAGTAAAAAAAGCTCTTCAAGCTCCAATCAGGCAAATTACTGCTAACGCAGGAGTCGATGGTTCAGTAGTTGTAGGTAAACTTTTAGAAGGAAAAAAAGCTTCTCAAGGTTATGATGCTCAGAATGAAGATTATGTAGATATGTTTGCTAAAGGAATTATTGATCCAACTAAAGTTGTAAGATCAGCATTACAAGATGCTGCTTCAATAGCTGGACTATTAATTACAACAGAAGCAATGATTGCAGACAAACCCGAGGAAAAAGACGCTGGTCCTGCAATGCCTCCAATGGGTGGTGGCATGGGCGGTATGGGTGGCATGGGTGGCATGGGAATGTAATTTCACCTACACAAAAGATTTAAAAAAGGCTGCAGTTTTGTAGCCTTTTTTTTTGCAATAAATAAACATGCGTTTGAGCTTAGTATTAACCCATCTTTAAGAATTCTTAAATTATTATCAGCTAAAGTTTTGCCTGTAGAAGTTATGTCAGTAATAATTTCGGAAGAACCTATAAATGGATAAGTTTCAGTAGCACCGAGACTAGTTATCAATTTATATTGAGTAACCCCCTTAGAAATCAAAAAATCATTAGTCAAATTTGGATATTTAGTTGCCACCCTCAATCTAGAATTTCTTTTAGATCTAATATCAAAAGAAACCTCCTCAAGGTCAGCAATAGTCTGTACATCTATCCAATCATCTGGAACTGCTATAACTAAGTTGGCATTACCAAAATCAAGTTTTTTTTGAATATAAATTTTACTTTGTAAGTTTTTATCAGACTCTTTTAACAGATCTAATCCGGATACACCTATATCAAGGGTTCCGTCACCTAATCTTTGAATAATTTCTTTAGCGTGAAGAAAAACAATCTTGATTTTAGGTTCATTTTCAATGGTTCCAAAATAATTTCTTTCTTTTTCACTTTGTAAAATCTTGAGTCCTTTATCATTAAAAAACGATATTGCTTTATCTTTTAAACGTCCTTTACTTGGTAAGCCTATAGTAATTAAATCTCTCATATATTTTTTAAGTTGATTGCGGCACCAACCGCCGGAGTATTCCTTTTAGCCCCCAAACTTTTGAGTAAATCATCATAACGACCTCCCCTAGCAATCTCTTTTTTATCTGAGAATACCTCAAACACAATCCCGGTGTAATATTCTACTTCTCTACCGAAATTCGCGATGAAAATGATATCTTGATTAAGTTTTTTTAAATTAAGAATAGATTTAAAGTCTTTAAATATATTTTTTTTTAGATTATTTTTTTTAGCAAAATCTAACAGTCTTTCATCAAGTTCTTTAAGTTTACAGTTTATTTTTAAAAAGGATTTAATAATTTTTACTATTGTTTTACCATCAACAAAAGATCTTGGGTCTTTAATCTTTTTATCAAATCTTTTTAATATTTCTGATATTGGCCTCCCAGCGACCGCTTTGTCTTGATCTCTTTTTTTCATTTCATAAAATCTTTTTTTATCTGTATTAAAAGTACCTTCTTCGATATCTGTATTCGTTTCCAATCTTTTCAAAAGCTCCTCAAAATAACTTGGTCTCCAAAAATGTCTTATCAGTCTTAGCTTCCATCTCTCAGGCATATCCAGAGCGTTTATTAAACTTTTAAATAAACCAATATCTCCAACTTTTATAAAAATTTTTTTTCTTTTTATCTTTTTAACGGAACTCAATATTGTGCTTATAATTTTAAAATCATCTTGAATCTGATTTTTTGAACCTAAAATTTCAATTCCCAACTGGTCATTAATGAAATTTTTATCTTTATTACCTGTTCTTCTATATGCTTGACCAGAATAATAAATTTTTGAAGATGATTTTTTTTGTAAAAAACTTATACATGAAGCTACAGTTAAATCTGGTCTTAAGCACATAGTTTTTCCATCTTCATTATCAAAAGTGAGCATTGAGCTTCTGAATTTTTCGCCTGACCTCTCGATAATATAATCTGAGTCTAAAAGAACATCAGGTTCTGATAAAACAAAACCATTACTTTTAAAATTTTTAATTATAGTTTCAGATAATTTTTTTGATTTCATTAGCTAATTCATTAATTTTAATTGATTGTTCTTTACCGTTTCTTAAATTTCTTAAAGTTGGCTTGCCTGATTTTATCTCATCTTCACCATATAAAATAACAGCAGGAGATTTTATTTTATTTGCATATTCCATTTGTTTTTTTAATTTACTTTCTCCAGGATAAATTTCTGTGCTAATACCTGCTTTTCTCAATATCAACTGCACGTTTATGTATTCTTTCATTGAATTTTTATCAAAAACACAAATTACAACAGGTTTCGATTGTTTAACTTTAAATTCTTTTTTCTGCATCAATGCATAGACCAATCGATCTAATCCTATAGATATACCTGTGGCAGGAGCATCAAAGTTACCAAAATTATTTACTAAATTATCGTATCTGCCTCCACCACCTATAGAACCAAATTGAATTACTTGACCTCTGTTATTTGTTACATCAAACTTAAGATTAACTTCGAAAATTGCTCCAGTATAATACTCTAAACCTCTAATAACTGATGGATCAAATTCAAAATTATTAAAATTATAATTTTTAAAAATTTTAAATATTTCAACTAGATCTTCTGTATCGGGAGATTTTTTCTTAAGTGTTTCTTCTATTACTTTAATATCCTTGGATTTTAAATTCGCACCTTTTGTGTAATCTCCAGATTTATCTTTTCTACCAGCACCTAGCAGTTCTTTTACTCCACTCCAACCAAGCCTATCAATTTTGTCTAGAGCTCTTAGTGTAGTAAGTTTTTGCTGATTTTCATTTATATTAATTTTTTTAAATAACTCTTCAGTTATTTTTCTCGATGAAATCTTTATTACATATTCTGATTTGGTTAGACCACATTTTTCAAGAATTTCCGAAATCATGACACATAACTCAGCATCTGCTTGTAAACTTTTTGTGCCTACAAAGTCGGCGTCGAACTGTAAAAATTCTCTAAATCTCCCCGGCCCTGGTTTTTCGTTTCTCCAAACAGTTCCTAATTGATATCTTTTAAATGGTTTTGGAATTTCTAAATAATTTTTTGCAACATATCTAGCAAGTGGGGCTGTAAGATCATATCTTAAAGACATCCACTTATTTTCATCTTTAAATGAAAATACACCTTCATCAGGTCGATCCTTATCAGGTAAGAATTTTCCTATACTATCTGAATACTCAAAACTTGGTGTTTCAAGATATTGAAAACCATACTTGATCATAATCTCTTTAATATTAGAAATTATAAAATCACGTACTAATAATTCTTTTTCTTGCCTGTCTACAAACCCTAACGGAAGTTCTTTTGAAGGTTTGTTATTTTTTTCTTTTGTCATTTTTTGGTACAGCAGGGTGGATTCGAACCACCGACCCCTAGTTCCACAAACTAGTGCTCTAACCAACTGAGCTACTGCTGCATCCCTATTATTTTTATCTTAATTTTAATTAAATTTATATAATTTTGATTATAAGCTAAGCAATAGCCTAGCGTGCATTCTGTGTGAATGTGATCTTAAAGTTGAAATGATTCTTTTGTTTTTAATCATGACATCTATGTAGGAAATAATTGTGACTATTTCAAGATTAAATTAGCGGGACAGTAAAAATAGTATAAACTAAAGTTAATGTCCCGATAATCAGTGATTTTGGAAATTTAGATTAAGATGTTTTCTGCAGTTTTACTGCTGAAGGACCTTTTTCTGTGCTCTCCACTTCAAACGTTAACTCATCACCCTCGTTTAAATATTTTAAACCAGCTTCTCTTACCGCAGAAGAATGGACGAACACGTCTTTTTCTTTGTCTTCTCTTTCAATGAAACCATATCCTTTAGTACCATTGAACCACTTTACTTTACCTTTTAGTGTACTCATATTTACTTTGTTTCCTTATTGTTATTAACTTTAACTAACCATAAGTTAGTTGTGATCATCTTAAATAGATTTGCTTAAGGAAAGTCAATAGCAGAATAATAATATTTGACGCAATTGTTTTTTTGCAACAATACTAGGACAAAAACGTTATTAAAGTTACGATTATTACTAATCCAAGCCCTCCATAGATATACTTATTTTCGAGAATATGTGACTTAAGTTTTCTTAAGTTAGGCCCTTTGTAACTTAAATCTCCATCGCTAAGATTTGAAGATTTGGAAAAACCTTGATCTCTTCCTATTTGAAGAAATTTGGTTTTTCTATGATCATAAATTTCTTCTTTTGTGTAATTATCAAAAAATTTTAAATTTTTGATTATTGAATGTTTAATATCTAATGCAATACTTTCAGGATCTCTGTGAGCTCCACCTAACGGTTCAGGTATAACTTCGTCTATTATTTTTAGTTTAAATAAATCATTTGCTGTCAGTTTCATAGCTTCTGCAGCTTGTAAAGATTTACTTGGATCACGCCAAAGTATTGAAGCACACCCTTCTGGTGAAATAACTGAATAAATTGAATTTTCTAACATTATAACTTTATTTGAAGATGCTAAGGCTATAGCCCCTCCTGAGCCACCCTCACCAATTATAATAGAAATATTTGGAACTGTTAGCGACATACAACATTCTATAGAGTTAGCAATTGCTGATGCTTGACCTCGTTGTTCAGCTCCAATTCCTGGATAGGCTCCAGGTGTATCAATAAAGCTTATGACAGGAATCTTAAATCTATCTGCTAACTTCATAAGTCTGATACATTTTCTATAACCTTCGGGGCGCATCATCCCAAAATTTCTCTCGAGCCTACTGTTTAAGTCGTCTCCTTTTACCTGGCCTATAATTAAAACTGACTTATCGTCAATCAAACCAAAACCTGCGATTACTGACTTATCATCTCCAAAGTATCTATCGCCGGAAAGTAATGTGAATTTTGAGAATATTTTTTTTATGTAATAATTTGCTTTAGGTCGGTCTTCATGCCTTGCTACCTGGGTTTTTTGCCAACTGTTAAGATTAGAATAAATTTCCTCAAGTTTTTCATTAATCTCGTTTTGAGTATTTTTTATTTTATCGGTATTTACCTCGGCTATCCCTTCAGAACCAAATGGGCTTTTTAAATCATTTACTTCCTGCTCTAAAGCTTTTATTTCTTTTTCAAAATCTAAATAATTTTTCATATAAAATGATACAATATTGATAGTATTATTATATTATAAAATAATGTAAAGATCGGCCAATATGAAAATAATAGATAAAAATGGGCTCAAAATTAGTTCAACTTTATATCAATTTGTTAACGAAGAGGCTATTCCTGGAACAAAAGTAAATTCTGAGGATTTTTGGAGTAAGTTTTCAAAAATAGCTCATGAACTAGCTCCGATAAATAAGAATTTAATTGAGAAAAGAGAGACTATTCAGAAAAAAATAGATAGCTGGCACAAATTAAATATTGGCAAAGCGTTTGATAAAAAAGAATATATTAATTTTTTAAAATCGATTGGATATTTAGTTGAAGAAAAAGAGGATTTTAAAATTGATACAACGAATGTGGATGAAGAAATATCCTCAATAGCAGGTCCACAACTTGTGGTTCCAGTAGATAATGCAAGATATGCTTTGAATGCTGCTAACGCTCGTTGGGGAAGTTTGTATAATGCTTTATACGGAACTGACGTAATACCTGGCATCATAAAAAAAGATTGGGATAAAGAAAGGGCAAATGAAGTCATAAGTTATGTAAAAGAATTTTTAGATAACTCAATACCTTTAAAAAATGTCAGTTGGAAAAATATAAAAAAAATTGAAATAATTAAGATGGCTGGAGAATACGCGCTTGCCTTGTCAGATGGTAAAAATAAATTCAATTTAAATAATGCTAATCAATTCATCGGCTTTGGTGGAGACATAAGTAATCCAAAATCAATTTTACTAAAAAATAATAACCTTCATATAGAAATTGAAATCGATAAAAATTCAAAGGTAGGACAAATTGACGAAGCATCAATTTCAGACGTAATAGTTGAATCAGCTTTATCTACAATAGTCGACAATGAGGACTCTGTAGCAGCAGTTGATGCTGAAGATAAGGTAAAATGTTATCGAAATTGGCTAGGTCTTATGAAAGGTGATCTACAGTCTACTTTTGAAAAAAATGGTGAGCAAATTGTCAGGAAACTCAATGTTGATAGAGAGTATATTTCAAAAGATGATAAAAAAATTAAACTTCATGGAAGAGCTCTATTATTAAACAGAAATGTTGGTCATCTGATGACTAACCCAGCTATTAAGTTAAATAATGGCGAAGAAATACCCGAAGGTATATTAGATGCTTTCATATCTACTTTATGCGCTTTACATGATTTTCAAAATAAAAATAATTCTAGGACTGGATCAGTATATATAGTAAAACCAAAAATGCATGGGCCTGAAGAAGTCGCCTTCACAAACTCTTTATTCGAAAAAGTTGAAGAAACATTAAACATCAAAAAGTACTCTATTAAAGTTGGAATAATGGATGAAGAAAGAAGAACAACCGTTAATTTAAAGGAATGTATTCGACAAGTTAAAAACAGAATAGTTTTTATAAATACAGGATTCTTAGATCGAACTGGAGATGAAATGCATACCTCTTTTGAGGCAGGTCCGATGATCTTTAAAGGTGATATGAAAAAATCTACTTGGTTAAATTCCTACGAAAATTGGAATGTTGATGTTGGTTTAACTTGTGGTTTTTCCGGCAAGGCACAAATAGGAAAGGGAATGTGGGCAATGCCAGACCAGATGGCAAATATGATGCTACAGAAAATTGGACATCCAAAGTCTGGAGCAAATTGTGCATGGGTTCCGTCACCAACAGCTGCAACTTTACATTCACTTCATTATCATAAAGTTAATGTTTTTGACGAGCAGAAAAAAATAATTAACAGAAATAAAGCTAAAGTTGAGGATATTTTAGAAATTCCAAAAGCTGATAGACCTAACTGGGCATTAGAAGATATTAATCGTGAGCTAGAAAATAATGCTCAAGGCATTTTAGGTTACGTAGTCAGATGGGTAGATCAAGGCATAGGATGTTCTAAAGTTCTTGATATTAATGATGTTGGTTTAATGGAAGATAGAGCTACTCTGCGAATTTCTTCTCAACACATCGCTAATTGGTTACACCATGGAATTTGTAAAGAGGACCAGGTAATGAATGTAATGAAAAAGATGGCAAAAAAAGTTGATGAGCAAAACAAGAGCGATCCAAAATATAAAAAAATGTCAGACAACTTTGAAAGCTCAATTGCATTTTCGGCAGCATGTGATCTAGTTTTTAAAGGAAGAATACAGCCTTCTGGCTATACAGAACCTCTTTTACACCAAAAAAGATTAGAAAAAAAAACTCTTAATTAAGTATCAGATACTGGGACTCTGTTTTTAAATGCTGAAAATAATGTTCCATCGTCAAGCTGTTCAATTTCTCCACCAACTGGTAATCCTTGAGCCAGTTTAGTTATTTTTAGTTTTTCATTTTTAATAGTATCTTCAATGTAATGTGCAGTGGTTTGTCCCTCAACTGTTGCACTTGTAGCAATAATTACCTCTTTTAAATTGTTTTTTTTTATTCTTTTTACCAAAGAGTCTATCAAAAGATTTTTTTGTTCAAAATTTTCATTAGAATTTAACGTCCCCCCTAAAATATGGAAATGTCCTTTATAAATGTTTGCAGAGTCTATTACCCACATATCTGCTAGATTCTCTACAACACAAATCTTATCATATGAATTATCTGATGCGCATATACAAATTCTGTCAATTATTTTTAAATTACCACAATCAACACAACGGACTACTTTTTTGTAAACTTGTGCCAATGACTTAGCTAAAGGCTTTACCATATTGTCTTTATTATTAATTAATTTCAGAATTATTCTCTTAGCAGACTTAGGGCCAAGACCAGGCAATTTTGAAAATTGCTTTATTAATTCATTAATTTCAGGAATATCATTGTCCATTAAAAAGGTAATTTAAAATCTAGCGGCAAATTCAAACCACCTGTAGCTTTAGATAATTCTTCTGCAGATTTTTTTTTTAGGTTTTCTTTAGCGTTATTAAAGGCTGCAATTATTAAATCGTTGATAATATTTTGATTTTCTTGCCTGGCTGCCTCGGTAATTTCAATAGACTTTAACTCGTAATCTCCAGTTAAAACAACTTTTACAAGGTTGCCACCAGAAACACCTTCAACTTCAATTTTTTTAATTTGATCTTGCACCTCTTTCATTTTTTCTTGCATAGCTTTCGCTTTTGATAACATGTCAGAAAAATTTGTCATTTATTCTTCCTCCCTAATATCTATCAATTTTGCGTCGGGAAATGCTTTTTCAATTTCTTTTGAAATTTTACTATCTTTAAACTCTTTAAATTGATCAGATTTACTCTCTAAATTTTTCTCATACACACTTTTTGCATCTGTATTTTTGCTTAATGAAATAATCCATCTTTCTCCGGTCCAATTAAGAAGTTTTTCTGACAAATTTTTGATGAAATTTTTATTTAACTTCTCATTAAAACTAATATCAATTTTACCTTTATTAAAACTAACTAATCTAACATTTCGTTCTAAATCATATTTCAGTTCTATCTCTTTTTCTTTATTGGCTTGATTGATAAGATCTTGGAAGCTTGTAATTTCTATTTTGGAAATTTTATCATTTGTAACATTTTTTATTGGGCTTGTTTTAATTTGATTTGTGCTTTTTAATTGATTCTTGATTTTATTAGGTAAATTTTTTTCGAGTGTTTTTTCATCTATTTTTTTTCCCAATAAATTTTCTTGTTGATTAGTAGTATCCGTTTCGCTATTCATCTCTTTTGGAACATCTATATTTTTTAAATGTACTAATTGCATAATAAACATTTCTAAAGTTAAATTTTCATTACCTATTACTTTTAAATCATCGATAGTTTTAATCGTGAGTTGCCAAAATAAGCCTATGTCTTGCATGTCTATATTTGAAGAATATTTTTCGATCATTTGGGCTTCAGTCTCAGAAATTGACATATCTTTCTCAATGGGTCCAAGATTAATTCTTCTACTGAAAAGATATAAAACTTCTAAAATATCATTAAGGAAGTTCTTTGCATCAATACCATCTCTGATTAAGTCTTTAAGGTATTCTAAAGCATTTTTTTCATTGCCACTCAAAATTTCTTTAAACATGGAAATAACTTTGGTTTTATCTGCAAGACCAAGCATCTCCCTGACCTGTTGTTCTTCGATCGGATTGTTGTCTATTGTTTGAGACAATAAAGCTCTATCTAATAAAGAAATAGAGTCTCTTACTGATCCTTCTGAAGTTTTAGCTATTAATCTTATTGCTTCATCAGATATTTTGCCATTTTCTTTTGTAGCAATATTTTTCAAATGTAAGAAAAGTTGCTCAACACTTACTCTTTTGAGATCAAATCTCTGGCATCTCGATAATATCGTAACTGGTATTTTTCTTACCTCTGTTGTTGCTAATATAAATTTAAGTCTAGGTGGCGGTTCTTCAAGAGTTTTAAGCAAACCATTAAAAGCCTGTTTAGATAACATATGAACTTCATCTATTATAAATATTTTAAATTTAGCACTTGATGGACTATATTTTGAATTCTCAATTAGCTCTCTAACATCATCAATTCCTGTTTTAGAAGCTGCATCCATTTCTAAAATATCTATATGGTTTGAGTTTGCGATTTCTTGGCAAGTAGTGCAAAAATTCCCATTAGAACATTTTTTATTTTTGTCATCGTTTGTTTCACAATTTAAAGCTTTGGCAATTAATCTTGCTGTAGTTGTTTTTCCAACTCCTCTTATTCCAGTAAGAAGATATGCATTAGGTGTTTTATTGAGTTTAATTGCATTCGTGATTGTCTGAGACATCGCCTCTTGACCAATTAAATCTTTAAACTCTTGTGGTCTATATTTAAGTGCTAAAATTTTGTTTGTCATTTAAAAGAGGCAGGCAACAACCTGAAAAATTTTCACTACGGCTGCTTCTTTTCAGACCTGACCGGGTTTATGAAACATCCACCTGATGCCAACCTCAATATGAGTATACCAAGATCAATTTAAATACCACAAGAGTAGATTTTAATTTTGTGGACTATTTTTTCCTAAATGCTGATGCTTCATAAACACCTAAAATATCCAAAGTTTCAGTGTGAAAACCTAGTTCTTCCAAAGCCTTTTTTACTTCAGGTTGTTCTAAATGGCCCTCTAGATCCAGATAAAAATTAGCTTGGTCAAAAGTATTCTTTACTGAAAAGCTTTCAAGCTTTGTTAAATTAACTTGATTAGTAGCAAACCCGCCTAAACATTTATAAAGAGCAGATGGTTCACTCTTGACTCTAAAAATACAACTTGTGATAAATTTTTTTGTATCAATAAATTCTGGTTGTTCAATATTTTTTCCCATTATCAAAAAACGTGTTACATTGCCTTTCTCATCCTCTATATTTTTTTCTAAAATCTTTAAATTATAAATTTTAGCTGAAAGTTCTGAAGCTATTGCTGCAATTGATTTATCTTCTCCTTCGGCAAGATCTTTTGCTGAACCAGCGGTGTCAGCTGAAATAATTGACTTCAAATTTTTCTTGTTGATTAAATTTTGGCACTGACCAATAGCTTGTGCATGACTTCTGACAAATTTTATGTCGTCGATGCTGGCTTCAGGCTTACATAGTAAATTATGCTCAACAGGTTGGAAGTGTTCCCCGTGAATTTGCAACTTATATTTTGGTAATAAATAATGTATATCAGCAACTCTTCCGGCAAGGGAATTTTCTATAGGTATGACTATTTTATAATTTGAGTAATTATATGCGTGTTTAAATGTTTCTTCAAAAGTAGCACAAGTTTTTATTTCTGCGTCTTTGAAGAGGTTTTCAACAGCAATATGTGAGTAAGCACCGAGTTCTCCTTGAAATGCTATTTTATTTTTTTTCATTTTGTTTCATTAATTCTTTTATTTTTTTTAAATCTTCTTCTGTGTCAACACTTAAAGGTTTCGAATTTACAAGGCCTACATGTATGTTCATATTGTTTTCAAAAGCTCTCATTTGTTCTAAATTTCTCTCTAACTCTAGCTTAGTTCTTTTCAGATTTACATACTTTATTAAGGCCTCTTTAGTGAAGCCATATATCCCAATATGGTGATGTACATAATCATTACAACCCTTAATAATTTTTCTATTAAAATCTGAAACTGATGCAAATGATAGTTCTTCAATTTTGTCTTTTGTAAAAACTTTTACTACATTTAAATTATCAGATTCTTCGACTGAAAGATTGGAAGCTAGAGTGGCAATTTCACATTTGCTGTGCCGCATATAATCAATTAAGTGTTTTATAAACTCAGGTTTTATATTCGGCATATCTCCTTGAAGATTAACAATTACATTTGGGGTCTCATTTAATGTTTTTTTAAATACCTCAAATACTCTATCAGTTCCAGTTTGATGGTTTTGTGCTGTAAGTATTGCATTTCCACCGTAACTTTTTACCTTATCAACTATTTTCTCATCAGGTGTGGCTACATAAACTTCTCCAGATTTAGATTTTTTTGCAGCTTCATAAACATGAAGAATCATCTCCTTATTATTAATTAGTTTAAGAGGCTTATTAGGCAGTCTACTAGCATCTAACCTCGACGGTATTATTATTGCAGTTTTATTCATAATTATGCGTCCTAGAGACGCAAAAAAATTTGGTAATTTTAAGTTTTTTTTTTAAAACTCGTGTTATACGTCTAATAAGTATTTACCAAAAATATGGATAGTTTTGAAATAAATAAAATTATAGCTGCTGTTCTTTTAACAGCATTAATTGTTATAGGTATTGGAAAATTCACTGACATCTTATTTCAGGTAGAAAAACCAAAAGTCTCTGCCTATAAAGTTGAGGGGCTAGAGGTAGCTTCAACTTCAGGTGCAACTGAGATATCCGAAAAAGTAGCAGAGGTAGTTGATATAAAAGCTCTGTTAGCAATGGGTGACTTAACTCATGGTGAGAAAGTTTTTAAAAAATGTAGTGCTTGCCATATGATTGCAGCAGGTGGAAAAAATATGATAGGTCCTAATTTATGGGGTGTAATCGGAAGAACCGCTGGCTCAGTAAGTGATTATAAATATTCAAAAGCAATGGTCGCATATGCTAAAGAGTGGTCTTTTGAAGAGATGAATAGTTATTTAATTAAACCTCAAGCATATATAAAAGGAACAAAAATGGCTTTCGCAGGGCTTAGAAAAGAGAAAGATAGAGCATCAGTGATTTTATATATGAATTCTAAGGGTGATAATCCAAAATCTTTACCTTAATCTAGGCACCATTTTATAATACTTTTCTGGGCGTGAACTCTATTTAACGCTTGTCTCCAAACTACTGATTGACTTCCATCTATTACTTCATCTGTTACCTCTTCTCCTCTTCCTACTGGAAGACAATGCATAAAAATGGCATCTGGTTTAGCCTTACTCATTAATTTCTTGTTAACTTGGTAGGGTTTTAAAGTTTTCTTTTTGGAAACTTTATTTACTTTATCATTCATTGATATCCATTTATCGGTCATTACACAATCCGCGCCTGTAGCAGCCTCTAAAGGTTTTGAAGTAATTGTCAATTTTATTTTTTCCTGTTTCGCTAACTTTAATATATTTTTGTTTGGAGAATATTTTTTTGGACAGCCTATTTTGAGTTTAAAGTTGAATTTGCCTGCAGCTTCAATTAGAGAATTAGACATATTATTATTGCCGTCCCCAATCCAAGATACAGTTTTGCCATCTATAGGGCCATTGTTTTCCTCATATGTAAGAATATCAGACATAATTTGGCAAGGATGGCTATTATCAGAGAGGCCATTAATTATTGGAATGTCTAAATATTTTCCAAATTCTTCTAAATTTTTATGTGAGGAAGTTCTCAACATAACTATATCGACATATTCTGATAAAACTTTTGCTGTATCTTTTAAAGTTTCATCACCTTTTCCGTAGTGTATTCCATCGGGATTTAAGATAATTGATGATCCACCTAATTGTTTTACAGCGATGTCAAATGACATTCTTGTTCTTGTAGAGGGTTTTTCAAAAATCATTGCCATCGACCTACCTTCAAAAGGTTTATCTTCATCGGGAGCAGATTTTTTCAGACCGGATCTATTTTGTTTTCTCTTTTTTGCTTCTTCAATTATCGATCTAAGCTCTACTGAAGAACAGTCAGAGATATTTATAAAGTTTTTCATTTAAAATTTTTGCAAACTTTCTCTATTATTTTCAAACCCAAATTTATCTCGCTCTTTGTTACATTTAAAGGAGGCAAAAGTCTGACAACATTTTCAGCGGCTCTAACTGTTAACATATTATTATCTAAAAGTTTTTGAATAAATTTAGCTTGATTTACATGAAGACAAAGTCCAATGAGTAGTCCTTTACCTCTCACATCTTTGATTATTTTAGGATATTTGGTTTTAATTTTTTCAAGTTGATTAGTGAAGTATTTTCCGTTTTTAATTACATTATTTAAGAAACCTTTTTTAAACATTACATCCATAACTGCGTTTCCAGCACTCATTGCTAATGGATTTCCACCAAATGTGGATCCGTGAGTTCCTGGCTTCATGCCTGATGCTACTTTTTTATTAACTAAAACTGCACCGATTGGAAAGCCACCACCAATTCCTTTTGCTATTGGGACAATATCAGGTTTAATTTTTGCATACTCGAATGCAAAAAATTTACCACTTCTTCCAATGCCACATTGTACTTCATCAAGAATTAATAAAATTTTTTTTTTATTACATAGTTTTCTTAAGCCTTTGAGACAATAATCTGGAATTACTTTAATTCCACCTTCTCCCATGATTGTCTCAACCATGATGGCAGCAGTTCTGCTGGTTATCGCCTTTTCTAAACCCTTATGATCTCCAAAGTTGAAATGATCAAAACCATCTACTTTAGGTTTAAAACCTTCAATTGCTTTTTTACTATTGCTTGCGAATATAGCTGCGATAGTTCTTCCATGGAAACTGTTATTAATACAAAGAACTCTATTTTTTCTGGGTTGGCCTTTTGAATAAAAATATCTTCTAGCAAATTTTATAGCTGCCTCTGTTGCTTCTGCCCCAGAATTTTGAAAAGTTACATAATCAGCGAATGTTTTTTGGGCTAGTCTTTTTGCCAATCTCTCTTGTTCAGGAATAGTAAATACATTTGATACATGCCACAATTTTTTAGATTGTTTATTAATTGATTTAATTAAATAATCATTAGCATGACCAAGGCAGTTTACAGCGATACCTTGAACGAAATCTAAATATTTCTTTCCGTTCGTTGTATATAAGAAGCTTCCTTTTCCTTTGGAAAAAGAGATTTTCTTTCTGTTATAAGTATTTAAAATTTTACTCATGATTTTATTTTATAACCTTTTTTATACAATAAATAACAAACAAGCCAGCTAACAAAGCTTAAGGCAGTTAAATATAGTAAACCAATAGAGATTGAACCGTCTGAAGTGCCAATAAAACTATATCTAAAACCATCAATCATATAAAAAAACGGATTAATTTTACTTACTGCTTGCAAGAAGTCAGGGAGTCTCTCTATTGAATAAAAAGTGCCTGATAAGAAAGATAATGGAACTATTACAAAATTGGTGACTGTTGCCATATGATCGAATTTTTCAGCCCATAGTCCAGCAATAATTCCTATATTTCCTAAAACAAAAGAAGATAGCAAAGTAAATGCTATAAGAGTTAAATAGTTTTTGATTTCAATATTTATAATTAATTTAAATACTATAATCGAAACTATTCCAATTAATACACTTCTTGTCACAGCTGCAAGAGAAACTGAGATCGTAACCTCTCCAGCTGACAGAGGAGCAAACAATAAATCAACTATAGTTCCATCAATTTTTTTAATCATAAAAGATGATGAGGAATGAGAAAAAGATTGCTGAATTATCTGCATTGAAATCAACCCTGGCGCTAAAAAAGTTATAAAAGGGACACCAAGAACTTCACCTCTATCTGCTCCAATAGCTAAAGATAGAACAAGTAAAAATAGTAAAGATGAAATTAGTGGAGAAAAAATAGTTTGTATCCACACAATTAAGAATCTAAGAACTTCTTTCTTGTATAAAGTCCAAGTGCCATGCCAATTAATTAATCCAAATCTTCTTTTTCCAATTTTATATTTTTTCGAAATTTCAACCATTGATAGTCTTATAACCTGTTATTAAAAAAACTGTGCAAAACTAAATCTACTCACAGTTTTGATGCGTTTTAATGTTTTAAACCTCAACATTATGTCCTAAGTTTTTCATAATTACTAAATATTGTAATTATATACTATGAGTTGGACAGAAGAAAAAGTCGCTAAATTAAAAGAACTCTGGTCTAAGGGCCATACAGCAAGTCAGATCGCTGAAGCTTTAGGTGATACAACCAGGAACGCAGTAATAGGTAAGGCTCACAGACTTAATCTTGAAGCAAGAGCCCCTTCTAAGCATTCAAACTCACCTAGAACTGGAGAAAATAAACAAATTAAACGAGGTCCAACGCCAACTTCAAGAAAGGCTAAATTTAAATCAATACTATTAGACAAAAATTTCGAACCAGAAAATCCTAAATCTTTAGAGGAACTTACAGATGAAACTTGCAAATGGCCTATTGGTCATCCTAATGAAGAAAAATTCTATTTTTGCGGTAGAAAGCCTGAGGGAGATTTTCCTTATTGCAAACTTCATGTTTTGTATGCCTTTCAACCTAAAGGTCAAAAAGAAGATTTATTCGATAAGGATGATGATGTTCCAGAATTTATCGAGAAAAAAGTTAAAGCCTCGTCTGGTTAACAAAACTTTAACATTACAATCATATAATTGATTATGAAGTTTATTAAAAAATACCTTAAATGGTTAAGTACTTTTTTAGTTCTTACAGGTATTTTATTAACAAATTTGAATATGTATCCAGTAAATATAATGTTTCATGGAGCGGGAGTTGTTGGTTGGACAATTGCAGGTTTTATTTCTAAGGATAAAGCAATATTAACCAATTTTGGGTTACAGATTCCATTATTTATTATTGGTTTTTATCAAATTTTGGTTCCGTAAATTCGGGACACTTCAATACATTTTTTATGAGGAAAATAAAAACAATATTATTTGTTTGTACTGGAAACTCTGCGAGAAGCATAATAGCGGAAAGTATTGTAAACAATAATTTCCGAAATCAATTCATCGCATTTAGCGCTGGAAGTAATCCTTCAGGGAAAATCAATCCCTACATTAAAGAGTATCTTGAAGGAAAAAAATTTAATTTAGCCACGTATTATTCGAAAAATTTTGATGAATTTTTAAAAAGTGATATTGATATTGATTACGTGATTACAGTTTGTAATAACGCCAATAAAGAAGTTTGTCCTGTATGGCCCAAAAAAAAGACCATTACGCACTGGGACATCGCGGACCCTGTTGAAAAAATTAAAAAAACTAAAAATAAAGATAAAATAAATTTAATAGCTGAAGAAACTTATAATATAATTAATGAAAAAATTAAACATTGGGTAAAAAATGAAAAGTAAAAAGATATTTATTGGTGAATTTATAGGAAGTTGTTTTTTAGTCATGATTATTGTTGGTTCAGGTATTATGGCTCAAAATCTAACTGATGATATCGCTGTAATGTTAATAGCGAATACTTTAGCTACAGGTGCAGGATTATTTGTTCTGATTACTTCAATCGGTGATATCTCCGGCGCACATTTCAATCCTGTCGTTACGTTAGCAATGTATTTTACCAACAAGATTAAAAAAAATTTAATTATCACTTATATCTCTGCTCAAATCTTAGGTTGCATGTTAGGGGTAATGTTAGCAAATTTTATGTTTGATCTTCCTTTGTTGCAGCTTTCACAGAAGATTAGACCTGGAATAAATATTTTTACAGCTGAGATCATTGCAACTTTTGGATTAATTTTTGTGATATTTGGATCTTTAAAGAGCGGCAAACTTGCGGTCGCTTCATCAGTAGCTACTTTTATAACAGCGGGGTATTGGTTTACCTCTTCAACTTCATTTGCAAATCCAGCGGTAGCAATCGCAAGAACTTTTACAGACACATTTACTGGAATTAGTTACTTAAATACTCCTAGCTATATCATTGCTGAGATGCTTGGTGGAATATTGGCTGTCTATTTAATCAGAAAAATTATTTTGTAATTGGAGGCCAGCCCAAGGAAATATTGATACCTTGGGCTGATGGGCTAATTAATTAACAACACAGTTGGGAGACTGTTAATCAGTTAATAATATATAAATGCTAAAAAAATATTTAAATTAAGTTAAAGATTTATTAATTTTCAAGAATAAATGATATTGGAGTCGACATTCATCTCTCTTGCCAGGTTTTTAAGTCTTTTAGTTACTTGTTTTGAGACAATATCGCTATGATTGTTAGGTATTTTCAAAAAAATAGTCTTATTTCTTTTATAAATTTTAAATTCATCTAACAACAAAGAAGACATGCTAGTGAGTGACTCTGCTAATCTTAAAGCAGATCCCACTTGCTTTGAGGATAAAATTTCGTTGTTATTTAATAAGGATAAAAACTGATAATTCGGATTATATTTTAAGCCACAATGTCTCCAAAAACTTGCTGATGCAACTTTTACTCTATCTCTATGTTCTAGTTTTAGTAATGGAGTATTTAACACTTCCATAAAAACTAATTCTGCTTTTTGAAAAGCTCCTAGGCCCCAATCCATTTTACTTAAGATGCAAGCCAAGGTTAGTAATCTTCGATTAAAATATTCGTTGTCTTCAAATAATGGTGAAATAAAATTAAAATATTTCTCAAAACTCTTTCCATAGTCCCCTTTTTTAAAAGATATACCGTCAGTTTTTAATTTGAAAATTTCATCCTCGCTCATTCCTTGGTTTATAATTGTATTCATATGTCCCTCTCTCAGTCCACTGATTGAGCAAATAACTTTTGAGGGGCTTGCTGCTTCAATTATTTCGTTTAGTATTATAGAGCTAAAAGGTAAATAGGGAGTTCTAGATTTAGTAATATATTCCATTGATTTCAAAGATGATTTATTAAATTTTGAAATTCTATTTAAGTATTTTACTGCTACATCTTTTGAGAGTTTATATTGATGCAAAATATGTAATGGGTGTTTTTCTTTAAAGAGATGATATTTAAATAATGATCTCCAAGTCCCTCCTACCAAATAAATATTTTTAAATTTCTTTTTAGAAAGCCATTTTTCATCTCTTAAAAGTTTTTTAACATATTTTCCCAAATTTCTTTTTTTTATAATAGGATTATTTTCAAGTCTTAATACTCCAAGAGGTAAAGAGGTTGTTTCAAAAATTTGATTTTTAGAAACTCTGGCAAGTTCTAAACTTCCACCTCCTAAATCTGCAACTAATCCATCTACTTCATCAAATCCTACCATTACACCATTTGCTGATGTTCTTGCTTCTTCCTCGCCAGATAATACTAGTGGTTTTTTATTAAATATTTTTTCAATTTCTCTTAAAAATTCACTTGCATCAGTGGCCTCTCTAAAAGCTGCTGTTGCAATAATTTCTAAATCTTGAACGTCTGAAATATCTAAAATTTCTTTAAATCTATTTAGAACTTTTAAAGAACCTTTAATTCCATCGGGATTTAGTTTTTTAGATTTATCTAAATTTTTTCCAAGTTTGCAAACTGCTTTTTCATTAAAGACTGGGATTGGAGAAATTTTAAAATTATCGTATATGAGCATTCTTACTGAATTTGATCCAAGATCTATTATGGCTTGCTTAGACTTTTTATTAGACTGAAATTTAAAAAGATTTTTTAATTCTGGTTTCATTTTACTAATCTTAAATTTTGAGGTTTAGCTCTTAAAATTGACTTACCACGACCTGATAAACTTGGGTTCTTCATGAAATAGGAATGTGCGGAAAAGCCTTTTTCTTGTTCTTTATGATAGTTTCCCAAACTATCTAAATACCATGTTTCTGATTTATCTTTAAAGTTAGCTAACATAATTTGATCTAAAATTTGCTCATGCACAGTATTGTTTTCTATCGGAATTATAATTTCAATTCTTCTATCTAAATTTCTAGGCATTAAATCTGCAGATGAAATATATACCTGATTCTCTCGAGAGGGCATAGAACTACCATTTGCAAAACAATAAATTCTTGAGTGTTCTAAAAATCTGCCAATAAGGCTTTTTACTTTTATATTTTCAGATTGACCTTTAATTCCAGGTCTTAAGCAACACACTCCTCTTACTGATAAATTTATTTTTACTCCTGCGTTTGAAGCTTCATAAAATTTCTTAATAATTCCAGGGTCTACAAGAGAATTCATTTTTGCCCATATTTCTGCAGGTTTTCCTTTACTTGCATTTACAATTTCATTTTCAATTTTTTCTTCAAAAAAATTCCTGCTATTTAATGGAGACATAAAAATTTTATTCAATTTTTTTGGTTTTGCATAACCAGTTACATAATTGAAAAATTTTTCGACATCTTTGGCCAAGTCTTGATTAGAGCTAAACAGTGATAAGTCAGTATAAATTTTTGCGTTAATTGGATGATAGTTTCCTGTACCTAAGTGAACATAGCTTCGCGTTTTAGCTCCTTCTTTTCTTAAAACTAAACTTGCCTTTGCATGCGTTTTATATTTTGCGAATCCGTAAACAATTTGAACGCCAGCTTTCTCTAGTTTCCTAGATAATTCAATATTAGCTTCCTCATCAAATCGAGCTTTTATTTCTATTACGGCTGTAACAACTTTTCCGTTTTCTGCTGCTCTACTTAGTGCTTTTACGATAGGAGAGTCAGGTGTGGTTCGATACAAAGTTTGTTTGATACCGATAACTTTGGGATCTTTTGCTGCAGCTTCTAAAAATTGAATTACTACATCAAAAGTTTCAAAAGGGTGGTGTACAACAAAATCTTTACTTCTTATAGCTGAAAAAAATTTATCATCAAATTCCTTCAATCTTTCAACTTCTCTAGGATTAAACTTTTTAAATCTCAGCTTTGGATCTTTCTTTTTACAAATTTCATCTATATCTTGTATTCCAACCAATCCTTCAACCTCATAAATATGATCTTCATCCATTTTAAATTTTTTTGAAATAAAATTTAAAAGTTTTTTGTTTGAATTAGTGATTACTTCGAGTTTAACTACGTTTCCCCTTCTTCTTTTCTTAATTGCTTTTTCAAAATATCTCACAAGATCAGCAGCTTCATCATCTATTTCAATTTCGCTGTCTCTAATTATTTTAAACTGCAAACTTGCCTCGATATTATGGTCTGGAAATATTTCATTAGCAAATTTACAAATTACGTCATCAATTGTGACAAATTCATTTATTGTTTCAGAATTGTTTAGAGATACAAATTTTGGAAGTGCTCTTGGTATAACTATAATTGCATTTAGTTCTCTTTTTTTTTTTATTCTAGTCATTCTTAGTAAAATTGCTTGGCCTTTATTTGGTATAAAAGGAAAGGGATGTGATGGGTCAATGGCAGTAGGTGTTATTATAGGATAAATTGTTTCCTGAAAATATTCTCTTAGATACATAAGATCCTTCTTATTTAGTTCTGACATTTTTCGAATGAAAATTTTTTCTTTCGATAGCTCTTTTTTCAACTCTAGGAATGCTTCGTTTTGCTTCTTTAATAGTTCTTTAGTTTTTAATACGACCCTATTCAATTGATCCTCTGCAGTTAATCCATCTGCGCTTAATTCGTCAAAACCATCTTTAATTTGATTAAAAAGTCCAGCGACTCTTACCATAAAAAATTCATCTAAATTTGTACCTGCGATTGATAAAAATTTTACTCTTTCAAATAGAGGATTTGTTTTATCTTTTGATTCTTCTAAAACACGATCATTAAACTGAAGCCAAGATAATTCTCTGTTTATGAGTTGATTGCTAATATTAGCTTTTTCTGAAAATGATGCTTTCGACATATTTAAATGTTAAATTAAAAATATGTTTAAATTATATGCGATGAGACATGCTAAATCTAGTTGGGATTTTCCAGATTTAGATGATCATGACAGGCCATTGAATAAAAGAGGGGAAAATTCAGCAAAATTAATTTGTGAATTTTTTATTAAAAAGAAGTTAAAATTTGATTTAGTTTATTGCTCATCCTCAAAAAGGACAATACAAACATTAAATATATTGTCAGAAAAAATCAGTTTTAAGAAAATTATTAAAAAAAAAGCGCTTTATCATGCTAGTGAGGATGAAATTATTCATATCTTAAAACAAACAGTTGATAATTATAAAACTCTACTTTTAATCAATCATGAACCTTCAATTAGTGAACTCATAAATCGAATCTGTCTTAAAGAAAACTCCGAACAATTTGAAAATTTAAAAAGAAAATTTCCTACTGCAGCCGTTGCTGAAGTAAGTTTTAATTTCAATGATTGGGAAAAGTTATCAAAAGTTAAAGGAAAATTAATATCATTTATAAAGCCAAAAGATCTTCAAACATCTAAGGAATAGCCAGCAGATCTTACTGTTCTGATAAGATCTTTCTTGCCATCAATATTTATTGCTTTTCTTAGTCTTCTTATATGAACATCTATAGTTCTGGACTCAACATAAATATCATCTCCCCATACAGAATTTAGAAGTTGCTCACGCGAATATACTCTTTTTGGATTCTTTATTAAAAAATCAATTAGTTTAAATTCGGTTGGGCCGACTATAACTTGTTTATCTGCTCTATAAACTCTTCGTTGAACTCTATCTACTTTAAGATCCTCAAATACTACAACATCAGCGGCAACACTTGGTTTAGATCTCTTTAATAAAGCGTTAACTCTTGCAATAAGTTCTTTTTGGCTGAATGGCTTAGTTACGTAGTCATCAGCTCCTGTTTCAAATCCTTTAAGTTTGTCTTCTTCCTCACCTTTGGCTGTTAACATAATGATTGGGATATTTTTGTGAAGATTGCTTCTTTTCAAATTTTTACAGACTTCAACACCTGAAATATCTGGCAACATCCAATCTAATAAAATTAAATCAGGATTTTTTTCCTTTATATTTCTAATAGCGTCTTCTCCATTGACTGCATAATCAACTTTGTGACCCTCTTTTTCTAAATTGTATTTAAGTAAAGTTACGATGGGTATTTCATCTTCAACAATGAATAAATTTGCCCTCATTATCCTTTTGGTCGGTCTCCCTCTAAATAATCTCCTGTAATCAGAAAATAAACTTGCTCTGCAATATTGGTTGCATGATCTCCAATCCTCTCAATATTTTTAAGCATGAAAAGTAGTTGGGTTACTTTTTGTACATCGTTTTTATTTTTTTCTAAATGCTTTACTGCAGCTTCCATATTAGAATTAGTCATTTGATCTATTTCTTCATCAGAATTCCAAACATTTACTGCTGTATCTTTAGCTCTATGTAAATACGAATTTAAAACTGCATTGACTTGTTTTGATGCTTTTAAACCAGCTATTTCGAAATTTTTAGTAATATCATTAGGTAAATCAGTTCCAATTTTAGTTAATCGTTTTGAGATGTTTTTTGCTAAATCACCAATTCTCTCTAAGTCTGAAGAAACTTTTAAGGCAACAACTGTTTCTCTTAAATCTATTGCCATAGGTTGCCTTAAGGCAATCAAATTTACAACTTGCTCTTCTATATTTATTTCATACTTATCAGTCAATTCGTCATCTTTGATAGATTTTTCTGCTAAACTAATGTCTTTTTTAACTAAAGATTGAATAGTGTTTTCAAGCTGTTTCTCAACTCCAGTTCCCATTTTCACTATTGTATCTTTTAATAACTGAAGTTGCTCTTCGTAAGATTTTACAATGTGCGGTTTTTCACTCATTAACCAAACCTTCCTGTAATATAATCCTGAGTTTGCTGATTTTCAGGATTTTTAAATATTTTATCTGTTGGTCCAAATTCTATAAGTTTTCCCAAATGAAAGAAACCTGTTTTTTGAGATACCCTAGCTGCTTGTGACATTGAGTGGGTAACTATCACAATTGTGACCTCTTTTTTAAGATCATCTATAAGTTCTTCAATTTGAGCTGTTGCTATTGGGTCAAGCGCTGAACATGGTTCGTCCATAAGAATCACTTCTGGACTTACAGATATAGCTCTAGCAATACATAGTCGTTGCTGTTGACCTCCTGATAAGCCAGTTCCGATTTCATCAAGTCTATCTTTAACTTCGTTCCACAAGGCAGCTTTTTTCAAACTTGTTTCAACTATTTGATCCATTTCTTCTTTGCTCTGTGCAATACCGTGAATAGTAGGACCATAAGCTACATTTTCATAAATTGTTTTAGGGAATGGATTGGGTTTTTGAAAAACCATACCAACGTTCTCCCTAAGTCTCACAACATCTAACTTTCTTGAATTCAGTTCTAGGTTGTCCATTTTAATACTGCCTTCAACTCTACAAATTTCTATGACGTCGTTCATCCTGTTCAAGCATCTTAAGAAAGTAGACTTTCCACACCCAGATGGTCCAATTAAAGCTGTAACTTCTTTTTCTGCTATATCTATAGAGACGTCAAATAATGCCTGTTTGGATCCGTAATAAACATTTACATTTTCCGCTTTTATTTTACTCATTTAACTCCATTTCTTTTCAAATTTGTGTCTAACGATTTGAGCTGCCAAGTTCATTAAAATTAAAAAAGCTAGAAGCACCATAATACATGCAGATACTTTTTCAACGAAACCCCTCTCAGCACTTTCTGACCATATATATATCTGAACTGGTAAACTTGCAGCAGGATCAACTGGCGTACCAGGTATTGTATTCACAAAAGCAACCATTCCTATTAAAATTAAAGGGGCTGTTTCCCCTAAAGCTTGAGCCAAGCCAATTATCGTTCCAGATAAAGTTCCAGGCATTGATAGTGGCACAGTATGATGCATGGTTGTTTGCATATTACTTGCACCCATCGCTAAAGCAGCTTCTCTTATACTTGGGGGAACAGCTTTTAAAGAAGCTCTTGCAGCAATAATTATTGTTGGTAATGTCATAAGAGACAAAGTAATTCCTCCAACAAGTGGTGTCGATCTTGGTAAATTAAAAACTGCTAATAAAACACCAAGACCTAGCAAACCAAATACTATCGATGGAACAGCTGCTAAATTATTAATGTTTACTTCTATAAAATCTGTAAATTTATTTTTTGGTGCGAATTCCTCGAGATAAATTGCAGCTAACACTGCAACAGGAAATGAAAACGCTAAACATACTAGTATACTAAAAACTGTTCCCATAAACGAGCTAGCTATACCTGCTAGTTCTGCCTCTCTTGAATCAGGACTTGTAAAAAAACTAATGTTAAACTCTGATAAAATATCTCCTCTTTCATTAAGCATATCGTAAATCTGCAACTGGTAATCATTTACTCTTCTATTCTCCTCAGGAATATCTCTTGGATAATTTCCCTTATGAACTTGATCAACATCATCAGAAGCTGTTAATTTTATGGGCACTATTTTACCTAGATAGTCTGGATTTTTTAAAAGTAGATCTTTAACCTCTGCCTCATATTTATACGAAACCATTTGTATCAATTGACGATCCTCTTCTTCAGGAAGTCCAGGATCTAATGAGGTCATAGCTTTGTAAGCAACATCATAATAGTCTGCATTTTCTAAATCATCTTTTGATGGGCTTTCTGCATCGATTAAAAGTAATTCTTTATCATAATGAACTTCTGTTACTATCCAAGTTTTTTGGAAAGCTGAGTAACCTTTTGAAAATATCTGAAACATAAAAACTGCTAAAAAGCTTAAAGCTAATCCTATAGCTATTTTGCCATACCATTGAAATCTTCTTTCAGCGTTATATCTTTTTTTTAATAAATTTTTCTTAAAACTATTCATATTTTTCCCTATATTTTTTAACAACTGAAAGAGCGATTACATTTAAGAATAAAGTTACTATAAATAAAGATATTCCTAATGCAAAAGCTGATTGAGTTTTTGGATCTCCAAATTGTTGGTCTCCAATTAAAATTACTACAATTTGCGCTGTAATGGTAGAAGTTGACTCAAGTGGATTCATTGTAAGATTAGCCGCTAGTCCTGAGGCCATTACAACAATCATTGTTTCTCCCACCGCTCTCGATACTGCTAAAAGTATCGAACCTACGATACCAGGTAGGGCTGCTGGAAAAATTACTTTTTTTACAGTTTCAGATTTTGTTGCGCCCATTGCGTAACTTCCATCTCTTAAATTTTGAGGTACTGCCGTCATAACGTCATCGCTTAGACTTGAAATAAAAGGAATTATCATTACTCCCATAACTGCTCCTGCAGCTAAAGCGCTCTCCGCTGAAACTTCTAAGCCCATAGCATTACCTATTTCTTTAACAAAAGGACCGACGGTTAAAGCTGCAAAAAAACCATATACCACTGTTGGAATACCAGCTAAAATCTCAATAATAGGTTTAGCATATTTTCTTACACCTCTTCCAGCATACTCAGATAGATATATCCCACTCAGCAAACCTATGGGGATGGCAACACACATTGCAATAAAAGCAATAAAAAAAGTTCCAGCAAATAAAGGCACAGCTCCGAAAGCATCCTTCATTAATTCAGGATCTGGTTGACCATCTCTTACAAAAGTTTTAGCAGGATACCAATGAGTTCCGAATATAAAGTCAAAGATTTTTACTGCTTGAAAAAACCTAATCGCTTCGAATAAAAGTGAAAAAACTATTCCAATTGTAACTAAAACTGCGCCTAATGATGCAACAAATAACACCCATTTAAGAAAAATTTCTACTGGTTCTCTCATGCGATCATTTTTCTGAACAGATCTATATGCAAAACTCAGAGAGAAAATTAAAATTGCTAAAATAATTGCTACTTTAGCGCTGTTAGCTATTCCTTTTAATTGAATGTACTTATTAGCAGACTCATCTAGAAAATTAGTAATATTTCCCGTGTAAGTTCCTGCGGCTAATGCTTTAACCTTTGTGTAAATAAGCTGAAGCTCATTTTTAGTTAAGTTCTGATCAGTGTAATCTTGTAAAATAAATGTTTTAACTATTGATGGTTCAAAAACTGACCAAAGAGCAAAAATTATTAATGCTGGTGCAGCACACCAAGCAGCTAAATAATATCCATAAAATTTTGGTAATGCCGTAAGTCTTTGTGATGATTGAATAACTAGAGCTTTTTTTCTACCGAAATAATAACTTGTGAAAGCTAAGAGAATAATAAAAGTTACAAGTATTAAATTCATATTGAGCTTCCAGAGATAAAAAGGGGGTAAAATACCCCCTTTTTGTTTAATTGATACTACTACTTCTTAGCAGGCATGTTAACTAACTTCGTAGCGTTAGTTCTAGATGTTTTGTATAACTTGCCATCTAGGGGTACTAGCCCGATATCAGTTAAATAACCTTTTTTACCCATAGCTTTTTTACTTGTGAACTCTTTTACGAATTCATGTAAGCCAGGTACAACGCCCACGTGAGCTTTTTTCACATAGAAGAATAAAGGTCTTGCAACTGCATAGCTATAATCTTGAATAGATTTTAAGCTTGGTTGACCACCTTCAATGCTTGCAGCTTGCAATTTATCTTTTGCAGCTAAGAAATAACTGAAACCAAAGAAACCAAACATTTCTTTATCAGCAGCTAGTTTTTGAATAATTAGTGAGTCGTTTTCACCAACTTCAATTACCGCACCGTCTTCTCTTAGTGCTTTATATTTAGCGCCAGCTTTTTTAGAAGCATCATCGATACCTTTTTTCATTACTAATGAATTCCAGGCATCTCTTGTTCCTGATGTTCCTGGAGGTACCATCACTTTAATTGGGTAGTTTGGTAATGAAGAGTCAATATCGCTCCATTTTTTATATGGATTCGGTACTAACTTACCATCTTTAGCAACTTCTTTTGCTAATGCTGCCCATAATTGTTTTTTTGTAAAGTTTACTGGTTTAGCATCTTTAGAATAAGCTAACGTTATTCCATCATTACCAACTGTAATCTCTACGATTTCTTCAACACCATTTTTTTGACATAGCGCGTACTCTTTAGCCTTCATGGCTCTAGATGCATTTGTTACGTCTGGGTGCTCTGTACCAACACCGGCACAGAATAATTTAGCTCCACCACCTGTTCCTGTTGACTCGATTACTGGTGTTTTAAATTTACCAGACGAACCAAACCTTTCAGCAACGATTGTTGCATAAGGGAATACAGTTGAAGAACCTACGATTTTAATCTGATCTCTAGCTTGAGCAGAAGTTACAACTAACATTGCAACTAATGAAGCCAAAGCGATTGATAGTTTTCTCATTGTTTATCCTTTCATTTATTAATTAATTAACAAACATTGGATTCATAGAATTAAGAGGACTCTTAAATATTACAGATGTGTTACAAATTTATTAAAATGATAACTTTTTAGTTGAACTTTCTAGTTATCTCGATTTGTTGATAATCAGAGGCTAAAGACCCTCCGCAACTAAAAGGTCTTACTTTATTTTTAACTGCGTAGGATTGAGTTGGCTTTAATGTAACTTCTAGTTGTACAAAGTTAACTAATTTTTGTGTAAAACCTTTATCATATCTCCAAGCATTCCATTGTGTTGGAGCGGTGAATACTTCACTTAAATAAGATGCAGCTTTTGAGTGAATCATATTGCTCTCGTTTTGTCCTTTTAAAAGATTATTTTTAACTTTTTCAAAAATTTTTCTACATTTAATTGAGTCCACCATGTACGAGTTAGCATTTAAATGAGTGCTCATCGGTGCTGACACAATTAATTGAATTCCATCGTCTCTTCTAGAAAATAAAGCTTCAGTATAAATTGTAGATACATTTTTATTATCTACTTCAAGAACTAAATCGTTTTTAGCTTGCCTAAGATCGTTTTTAAGTCTTAAAAGTCCAAGATCAAAAACTGTAAGAGGTTGAGAACGTAAAGTTTTCTCAATTAAGTTTACATCTGCCTTAACAGTTGTAAAAGTTAAAGTTAATAAAACCAGAATTATATAATTTGTTATTCTAGTCATACTAGAATTTTAACTATTTTGCTGTCTATCTCAAGACATAATTTAATAAAATTGTGATATTTGCTAAAATTTAGAAAAGTGAACCTTTATTTCGGTGCCCCTTTGAGTCTCACTTTTTATTTCTAACTCACCTCTATGCTGATTAACAATGTGCTTCACGATCGCCATTCCAAGTCCAGTGCCACCAACTTTTTTACTTTTAGCTGCATCAACTCTAAAAAATCTTTCTGTAATTCTCGGAAGTTGTTCAGTTGGAATTCCAATACCATTATCTTTAATGGACACGGTATAAGAGTCTCCTATTACTTTTCCAGTACCTTGCCCACAATTAACCTCGATCTTTTTATTTTTTTCTGAATATTTTATACTGTTATCAATAATATTTGAAAAAACTTCAATTAATTTTTCATGATCGCCTTTAATAAAGAAATCATCTTTTACATTATTTTTAAATTCAAAAGATTTTAAATTTTTTTGATGGATGTCTTCAACGTTACTTAAAATTTCTTTTAAATTTACTTTATCTTGAGGCTGTATATGTTCCTCTAACTCAATTCTACTTAATGAAAGTAAATCTTTAATTAAGCTTTCCATCCTATCAGCTTGCTCAAGCATTATCGGTATGAATTTTTTTTGTGCTTCTAAATCATCTTTCGCATGTCCGCTTATAGTTTCTAGAAATCCTTTAATAGAAACTAAAGGCGTTTTAAGTTCATGGCTTACATTGGCTACAAAATCAGATTTGAACCTTTGCGCTTTTATAATATCAGTTAAATCTTTTAGAAATAAAACAACTGAGTCAGGATCATCGACATATGAGGTCGGTCCAGAGAATAGATGAACTTTAAAGAACTGAAATGAGGGAGAGGATAATTCTAAATCCATAGTAATTGTCTCTTTTTTTAAAAGCACTAAATCAATATTTTGGAGTAAATCAGGAACTCTCAATAAAGTAGCCACGTGCTTATTTAAATTATTTTCTCCAAATTTTTTTTTTGCACTACTATTAAAAAATTTGATATTTTTAAATTTATCTACAATTAAAATTAGATCATCGATTTGATTTATAATCTTTACTTGCTCATTAGTTTTTTCAATATTTTCATTGGTGATGTCTTCTATTCCCTCTTCATTATTACTTGGTTTGTTCTCTCTCTTAATATCGGATCTTGCCTCCATACCTGCTACAATTGATTTTCTGGATACTGCAATTACTACGATCACAATTATTCCAGCAAGAGAGTAAAATAATAATTCCATGATTTGATTATACTTTAAAGATATAGACTAAAGAAATATTTTTTAGCGGTTTGATACCGCACTATTTAAAAAGATTTTTGCGCAATTTTCCCAGGTATATTTTTTTGCATGCTCAATGCAAGCGCTTCTATCTGACTTAAGAGCTTCAAGTGCTGCTTTTTTAAGATCGTTGTTTAACGAGCCAATGTTTGTACCGTTAAAAATATCTTTTGGTCCTGCTACTGGGTAAGCGGCTACTGGCAATCCACATTTTAAAGCTTCTATAATTACAATTCCAAAAGTATCTGTTTTGCTCGGGAAAACAAAAACATCAGAAGAAGCAAAGTAACTTGCAAGCTCACCATTTGTTCTCTCTCCTTTAAATATCGCTTCAGGATATTCTTTTTTTAGTTTATCTAAATCAGGTCCTTTACCGACAACTAATTTCGTACCTTCTAAATCTAAATCCAGAAATGCTCTTATATTCTTTTCAATAGATACTCTTCCCACATAAAGATAAATTGGTCTTTTATACTCTAAATTAATCTTTTTAGGCTTTTGAAATGCCCCGTGGTTTGCTCCTCTAGTCCAAACAACCATCTTATCCTTTTCAAAACCAATTTCTTGAAGTTCATCTTTCATCGACTGAGTTGTTACTAAAATTTTTTCCGCCTTTGAGTGAAATCCTTTAAGGAACTTTTGAGCAAGCTTAATTGGCAAATAAGGATAGTATAGCTTCAAATATTTATCAAATTGAGTATGGTAAGACGTGGTAAACTTAAGCTTACTTTTTACACAATATCTTTTTGCAAATATTCCTATCGGACCTTCTGTAGCTATGTGAATTATGTCAGCATCAGCTTTAGAAATTAATCTGCCTACTCTAGGCCAAACATTAAGAGAAAGTTTTATTTCATTATATTTTGGCATTGGCACAGTAAAAAATTGATTAGGTTCAATATATTCAACCTGATGTCCAATTTTTTTTAATTCATCGCCAAGATTTTTTAAAGTTCTACAAACACCGTTCACTTGCGGATACCAGGCATCAGTAACGATTAAAATCTTCATTTATTTATTTACTACTTTTAGATACGGCTCGTAATCAACAACATCACCTCTGATTTTGTCCCAGTCAATAACTTCCATGCGACCATCAAAATGTTCTACTAAGAAAGTTGCACCTTCTACCCAATCACCACAATTTAAATATCTCACACCATCTAAGACTTGATCGGCAGAATGATGAATATGGCCGCAAATTATGCCATCAACATTTTTTCTTTTAGCATAAATTGCTAAAGTTTTTTCATAATCACCTATATATTTTACAGCGTTCTTTACTTTGTGTTTTAAATATTTTGCTAAAGACCAATTACCCTTTTTAAATAATCTTCTAAAAAAATTGATAACAACATTAAACTCAAGTAAAAAACTATAAGCGACAGCTCCTACTTTTGATAACCATGGAGCATATTTCATGACTCCATCCCAGGCATCACCATGAACAACAATATACTTTTTATTATCTGAGCTTACATGTATGGCTCTATTTACAACTTCAATATCGCCAAAATGTAATGGTAAAAATTTTCTGAAGACATCATCATGATTTCCAACAATATATTTTACTTTTGTTCCATGTCTTGCTTTTCTTAATGTTTTTTGAATCACATCATTATGTTCTTGAGGCCAGTAAAATTTTGTTTTTAAAGCCCAAACATCAATGATATCACCAACAAGATATAAATTCTCTGACCTTGAATGTTTGTAAAATTCTAATAATTTGTTTGCTGCACTTTTTCTATGCCCAAGGTGCAAGTCGGAAATAAAGATGCTTTTGTAATTTAAAATCTTTCCCTTAGATTTAGTTTGAATTGTTTCCATATTTTTTATAAAACGAATCTCTAGTAAAAGTAGAATCATAAATATGTTACAGAATTGTTAAAATATGAATAAAAAATTGAATTTTGCGGTGATATTTAACGCAAATGCAGCAGGTGGTAGAAAACTTAAATTAATTAACAAGGTCATTAATCTTTTAGAAAAAAATCATATTGTAGATCTTTTTAAAACTGAAAGCGAAGATCATGCAAGGAATGTATTTAAAGAATTGTCTAATAAAAAATTTGATCGGTTAGTATTTGCTGGCGGTGACGGGAGCGTATGTTTTGGTATTAATGAAATGTTTAAAAGTGATAATCTAAAAGACAAATTAGTTGGATACATACCTGCTGGCACTGCAAATATTTTACAAATAGAAACTCAAATTAAGAAAAAGGCGGAGGAGATTTACAACGTCCTAGTATCAGATAATCATAAGAAAATTTCATTAGCAAAAATAAATGATAAGTACTTTTTCTTGATGGCTGGTGTAGGTTTTGACTCTCGAATTGTTGAGTCCATAAATACTAATATTAAAAAGTATCTTGGAAAAGTAATTTTCGCTTTAAAAGGTTTTCAGCATTTTTTATTTTTAAAAAATAATAAAATGGAGGTTGAGGTAGATAATGAAAAAATTATGGCTGATTGGATTTTATGTACTAATTCAAAATACTATGCTGGTCCCCATTCTATAACAAATGATACCAATATATTTGAAAACAGGATAGTGGCTTACATATTTAAAGACCTGACCAGAATAAAATTACTTTATTATGTTTGGTTAATTTTAACCAAAGGCGACTTAACTCCTGCAAAAAGTGTAATTAAAAAAGAATTGAACAGATTAAAAATAAATGGTGTAAACAATAAAGTTCTATCACAGGTTGATGGTGAAAATTGTGGTTACGTAAACAGTCTTGAGATCCAAAAAACAGAGAGATTTATAAATTTATTAGTTCCGTAGGATTTTCTAAATTTTTTCAACTTTTAGTTTAAAAGATTTTTCTTAATTTCATTTGAAAAATTTTTTAGATTATTTTAGATTTTTCTTTTTTGGAGGAACAATATGAAAAAAAAGTTAAAAAAAAACGAAAAGAAAAAGAAAAAAATACTAAAATCAATCGATAAGCTTAAAAATAAGATAAGCACTAAACAAAAAAAACTATCAAAGATTGATCTAAAGATAGCTAGTATCGAGAAAAAAATCGCTGAAAAAAGAGCTAACAAAAATAAAGAACCTATCACAGCATCTTTAAATAATTAGTTTATAATGTAATTAAATGCCCCTGATTTAAAAACATCAGGGGTTTACTTTAATTTACCAAAAAGGTTTAAAAGTATAACTCCTGAAACAATTAAAATTAATCCAACAGTACCATAAAGATTAGGAGTTTGATTGTATTTAAATATTCCAAATAATGTAACTGCAGTTATCGTTAATGCTCCGTAAGTGGCATAAGTAAATCCTACAGGTATTATAGTCATTGCTCTAGATAAACAAAAAATACAAACAACAATACTTGTGATGCAAAAAATTGTTGGTAAGAGCTTAGTAAAACTTTCAGTAGTTTTGAGAAAACCGTTAGTGGCAATACCTGTTATGATTGCAAGAATTAAATAAATATATCCACTAAATAAACTTATACTTTTCATTGTGCTTTAGCGAACTGACCGCCGTCTTTATATCTCCATAACCATTTTTTCATCTCTGCTTCAACGTCTACTGGGTCTATATCAAGATCTTTTAGTGTTAGATGATTATTGGAAACAACATTATCTGCTTCAGACAAAATTTCACATTGGTCTCTAGTTAAAATCGGAGGTAAAGGGAGAAAATCTGTAATGGTACTCTGTATTTTTGCAAGAGGCATTGGCATTTCAACAACGAATCTTTTTTTGTTAATAGTTGATAAAATTGACTTAACCATATCTCCAAAACTAATTATTTTTGGTCCTCCTATTTCATAAATTTTACTTTCGTTATTTTTAGTTTCAATAGCTTTTACAATGGAGCTTACGACATCAGAAACTAAGATTGGTTGAAACTTATAATTTTTTCCTACAACTGGAATAACAGGTAATATGCTTAATTTTGAAAAAAGATTAGTAAAATTATCTTCTGGACCACAAACGACACTTGGTCTTATGATTACTGTTTTTTTAAAATTCTCTAGTGCTTTTTGCTCCCCCAGAAATTTTGATTTTTGATATAGGGATTTTGATTTATCATTAGCACCGATAGCACTGACATGAATAAATTTCTTTGCATCTGAGTCTGAACAAATCTTAGCGACAGTCTCAGGAATTTTTGAGTGAATATTATAAAATTTTTGTTTTCTATTCTCAAAGAGGATGCCAATTAAATTTACGACTACATCTGAATTTTTAATGGCTTCTTTCAAATCTGAAAAATTATTTGGGTTCCAATCTAAGAGTTCTATTGCGCCTGGCGTTGCCTGAGTCTTTAAATACCCCTTTTGAAAGGCTTTTCTTGTGGTGATTATGCAACGGTAATTTTTCTTGGACAAATTTCGAACAAGATATCTCCCTATAAAACCACCACCACCAAGGATTGTGCAAATTTGATTTTTCATGGTATTTAAACTTATATATGAAAATTACTAAGATAAAAGAGGACATTACTTCAGAGATTGCATCCTCTTTTAAAAATAGTGTTGCAATAGATACTGAAGCTACAGGATTGCAAATACCTGAGAGAGATAAGTTAAGTCTTATACAAATCTGCGACGAAAAAGGTAACGTTTATATAATCCAACCAAACAAAGATAGTTATAAAGCTCCGAATTTAGTTTCCATTTTAGAAAATGAAAAAATTTTAAAAATTGGACATTTTTTACGTTTTGATAAAAATGCCTTAGAATTTTTTCTAAAATGCAAAGTGAAAAATATTTTTGATACAAAGATTGCTTCAAAAATTGTAAGAACTTATACAGATGGACATGGTTTAAAAAATTTGGTTCAAGAGTTTTGTAATAAGTCTATAGACAAAAGATACGGAAGTAGTGATTGGAATAAAGATATTGATAAACTCACTGACAAGCAGTTAGATTATGCAGCTAATGATGTTATATTTCTTCATAAAATAAAATCCGAATTAGAAAGTATGCTTGTTAGGGAAAATAGAATTGATGTATTCAAAAAATGTTTAGCTTTTCTAGATACTAGAGTAGAGTTAGATCAAAAAGGATTTAAAGAGGATATATTCGAACATTGATGAATAAAAAGAGATACATTGCACTCGCTAAAAAAGCAGCCTCTATTCAAATCAATGAATTAAAAAAAATTAATAAAATCTTTAATAACTCTTTTATCAAAGCAATAGACTTGATTTTAAATTGCAAGGGTAAAGTCATTTTTGCGGGTATAGGTAAATCTGGTCTAATAGCAAGAAAAATTTCTGCAACTTTTTCAAGTGTAGGTATTCCAAGTTTCTTCTGTGATCCTGCGCAAGCTTTACATGGAGATATGGGGCAAATTGAAAAAAAAGATATTTTAATTATTTTTTCCTACTCAGGTAACACTTTAGAATTAGCAAATATGTTGAAATATGCAAACAGGTACAGAATAAAAATAATTGGTGTGGCGTCAAAACCAGATAGTATTTTATTGAAAGCAAGTGATGTAAAATTGATTTTACCCAAGGTGAAGGAGTCGGATATTACCGGAATGGTTCCGACATCAAGTACATCTTTAACTTTATTATTAGGGGATTGTCTTGCAACAACAGCAATATATCAAAAAAAATTCTCCAAAGAAAAATTTAAGATCTACCATCCGGGTGGAAATATTGGAAATTCATTGCTTCTAGCTAAAGACATAATGGTCACAGGAAAAAAAATGCCAGTTATAAATTACGATAAAAATTTTAAAACTGCTCTTAAAATAATGAACCAAAAGAAACTTGGAATAATTGTTGTCTTAAAAAATAAATATATCAAAGGAATTGTCACTGATGGCGATTTAAGAAGAGAAATTAAAAATAATTATAATGATAAAATTGAAAAATTTATGAGTAAAAATCCACTAGTAGTAAACGAAAATATGCCAGCCTCAAAAGCACTTGCAATTATGAATGAAAAAAAAATAACAAGCTTGCTTGTAGTAACAGATAAGAATTATAAAAAAACAAATAAGCTTTTGAAAGGAATCATTCATATACATTTTCTTTTACGTGATGGAATAAAATGATGAGTAGAAAAAAGAGACTAATTATTATTCAATTGAGCTTGCTTCTATTTGGTGCGCTAATTATTATTTTTACATATGCTAAGAGAGATAAATCTGAAACAGGAGAAATAATACCTAAAGAAACCCAAGAAAAAATTGAGCAACAGTTAACTGAAAAGTCTGAACAAAGTGATGTTTTTTTTAATATAGAATATTCCGGCTTAGATCTTGCAGGAAATCGCTATATTCTGAAATCAAAAGAAGCTTCAACTAAAAAAGAGAGTCAAGAAATAGTTTATATGAAATTTGTTGAAGCAGTTTTTTATTTTAAAGATGGAACTGTTTTGAATGTTATTTCAAATGAGGGGACATACAACAATAAAACGCTAGATATGTTTTTCAACGGAAATTTAAGGGCAAATTACCAAGGAAGTGAACTTTTTGCTGAAAAAGCTGAATATTCTAATTCAGGAAGTTTTTTATCTATTACAGAAAATGTTAGAATAAAAGATATAAAAGGAACTATGGTTGCGGACAAACTTTTATTTGATATAAAAAAACAAACATTAAATATAGCTTCATTTAATGAAAGTAAGGTCAATGCTGAGGTAAATATAAAATGAAAAAAGGTTTTAGAATTTTAAAATTTAAAAAGGATAAACCAATATTCGAAGTCAAAGACGTAAGTAAATCTTTTGACGGAAGACCAATTTTAAAAAAGTTGTCACTTAAAGTTTTTCCAGGTGAGTGTGTTGGGGTATTAGGACCTAATGGATGTGGAAAGACAACACTTTTTTCAATGTGCATTGGAGAACAAAATGTCGAAGGGGGGAAAATATTTTTAAATAATAAATCAATTGAACAAATTCCAATACATTTAAGATCAAAAGAAGGTTTAGGATATCTACCTCAACAAAGAAGTGTTTTTAACATGTCTGTATATGATAACGTTTTAGGTATTGCTCAAATTTCAATACAGGGAGTTGATAATCAAAAAGCAATTACTGAAAAGCTTTTAGACGAATTTAACTTACAACATTTACGGACTCTAAATGCCTCAGTCCTATCTGGTGGAGAAATTAGAAGACTTATGATGGCAAGAGTGATGATAAATAAACCAAAGATTGTTTTGCTGGATGAACCACTAGCTGCCCTAGACCCATTAGTCATTCAGGATATCCAAAAATATATTTTAAAAATTCAATCTAGTGGAACTGCAATTTTAGTAACTGACCATAATGTGAAAAACTTATTCGATATCACAGATAGATCATACGTGTTGGGCGAACATACTGTGATTGCAGAAGGTACTTCTCGAGAACTATTAAAATCTTCAAAAGCAATAGAGCATTATTTCGGAACACAATTTTCTTAAAAGTAATGTCAAAAAAAAGTTTTAATGTAGAAATTAGAAAAAATATAGGTCCGTATAACAAAATTATAAAAGTAGACTCGGATAAATCAATTTCTATAAGAAGTTTTTTAATTGGAGCCATAAGCCAAAATATCTCAACAGTAAAAAATGTCTTAGAGTCGGATGACGTTTTTTCAACAATAAAGTGTCTTAAAAATTTAGGTGTAAAAATTTTAAAGAGAAAAAAAAAATATTACATATATGGTAAAGGTTTGGGGTCCTTATTTTCAAAAAAAAATCTTCAATTAGATTTTGGAAATTCAGGTACTTTAGCACGACTATTAATTGGTATTCTTTCCACAACTCCAAATTTAGAAATTAAAATGAAAGGTGATACTTCTTTAAACAAAAGAAATATGAAAAAATTGATTTTATTAATGAATGAATTTGGAGCAAGCTTCCTTCCAAAAAGCAGATTTTATTTTCCCTTAAAATTAATTTCATCAGAAATGCCTATAGGCATAAAATATTTTGCGGGAGTCTCTGCCCAGCTTAAAAGCGCTGTCCTCCTAGCAGGATTAAATGCTTATGGGATTACCACAATTATTGAAAATGAGAAAAGTCGAGATCACACAGAAAATATGCTTATAAAAAATTCTCAAGTTTTAAAGGTTAAAAAAGGTAAAAAAAAATTGATAAATATTTTTGGTAAAAGATTCTTAGCTCCTATGAGTATTAATGTTCCTGGTGATCCATCGTCAGCAGCTTTTTTTACAGCACTTACATTATTAAATAAGAAATCATTTCTAAAAATTAAAAATGTTGGCTTAAACACAACAAGAACTGGTTTTTATCAACTTCTAAAAAAACATGGTGCAAAAATAAATTTTATAAACATTCGTAAAGAGAATAATGAAGTAAGAGGAGATATAATTGTAAATAGTTGTAAAATTAAACCTATTAAAGCTGGTTCAGAATATTATGTAAAAGCAACAGATGAATATCCTATATTATTTGTTATAGCGGCACTTACAAAAGGAATATCAATCTTTAAAGGTATTCAAGGTTTAGCAAATAAAGAAAGTAATAGAATTAAAGAAATGCAAAAAATTTTAAAACAAATTGGTATTAAAAGTATATCAACTAAGAATGAAATAAAAATTTACGGCAAGGGTTCTTTTAATGCGAGTAGTAAAAGAATTGCAGTTCCGATTTTAGCTGATCATAGGATTTATATGTCGTCACTAATTTTAGCAGTTTTAACAGGAGCACGAACAAAAATAAAGAATTTTGAAACAGTGTTCACATCATCACCTTCTTTTTTAAAAATTATGAAAACTTTAGGAGCAAAGTTTGAAATCTCTAAGTAAAAACTTAAGAATTACTTGCGATGGTGGTGCAGCTACTGGCAAAACTACTGGCGCAAAAATGATTGCAAAAAAATACGGCCTCAAATTTTTATCTAGCGGGCTTCTTTATAGATATTCAAGTTATTTAATTTTAAAACATAGCCCAAAAAATAAAATCTTATTTTTAAAAAAAAGATTTAAAAATTTAAATTATAATAAACTAAGTAAAATAAACTTACATACTCCAAAAATTTCGTCACATAGCGCTGAAATAGCAAAAATATTATCAGTAAGAAATATACTTAAGAAATATCAAATTAAATTTATACGACAAAGTAAGGGCTGTGTTTTAGAGGGCCGAGATGCTTCAACAAAAATATTACCAGATTCAGATGTAAAATTTTTCTTCAAGTGTAACCTAGAGACAGCTGCTAAAAGAAGATTTTTAGAATTAAAAAAAAGAGGGATAAAAATTAATTATAACAATGTAAAAAAAGCTTTAAAATTAAGGAATATTTCTGACAAAAAAAGAAAACATAGCCCTTTAAAAAAAGCTAAAAATGCAGTATTGGTGGACACAAAAAAATTAAATAAACAAGCTATGTTAAATAAAATGATTAAACATGTGGAAAGAGTTTTAAAATAATTTATGTCTTCTGAACAAGGGATCAAAGACTCTTCACCGCTACACAAAGAATTCCAGTCACTTTTAGACAAAGAATTCAAGGAATTACCAAAAGAAAATCAAATCATTAAAGCTACTGTGTCTGAAATTACAAAGAATTATGTAATTTTAGATATTAAAAATGCAAAAATGGAGGGTATGATACCTATTGAGGAATTTAAAGACGAACTCTCAAAACTTAAGGTTGGATCAACAACAGAAATTTTCATAGATCGTCTGGAGAGTTTTAAGGGAGAAATAATTGTTTCTAGGGATAAAGCGAGACGATTAGGTGCGTGGAACCGTGTAGTGAAAGCTTTTGAGAATCAAGAAGAGATAACTGGTGAAGTTCGTACACGTATAAAAGGTGGATATATTTTTTATGCGTTTGACGGCTCATTACCATGCTTTCTTCCATCTTCGCAGCTAGATACGCGCCCATTAAAAAAAGTAGATCATCTTCTGAATACTAAAATAAAAGTTTTACCTGTACGTCTTGATAAGGCTAGAGGAAATTGTTCGGTTTCTCGAAGAGCTGTTTTAGAAAAAAGTAAAAATGCAGAAATAACTGAAGCTTTAAAAGAAATTAAAGAAAATGATATAGTTACATCACAAGTACACGCAATCAATGAATGGGGGGTATTTTGTACTTATAAAAGCATACAAATGTTGGTGCATGTATCAGACCTTTCACATTCTCGTGTAAAAAAACCATCAGATTTAGTTTCTATAGGTGATCAGTTAAAAGTTCGTATAATCAAAATAGACAAGGCCACAAACCGCGTATCCGCTTCTGTTAAGGCACTTACCGAAGATCCGTTTGAAAACATAGAAAAGAAATATAAAGTGGGTGAAGTTTATGAGGGTACGGTAAGTAAAATAGTTGATTTCGGTGCATTTATTTCCATTGATCAAAATGTGGAAGGCCTTTGCCATTCTTCTATGATGGACTGGACCAATAGAAACGTTAAGCCAAGTAAAATTTTTTCAGTATCGCAGAAAGCAAAATTTAAAATTGTTAGCATAGAGAAAGAATCTAAAAGAATTTCACTATCTTATAAAGATAACGGAGAAATAGAAAATCCTTGGAATAAAGTCAAAGATCAAATCGGAAAAGAAGTAAAAATAAAAATCACAAATATAACTGATAAAGCTATATTCGCTGAGCTTATAGACACAAAACTATCGGGCATGTTGCATTTTAAGGAGCTTGATTTTAATGAAAACGTTGAGAATTTAAAAAAGTATAAAAAAAACGATGTTATGAGTGTAAAAATTATAGAGATTAAAGATGAAAAAATTAGATTTTCAAAAAGAGCATTAGAAAAAGATCCTTTAAATTGGTTCAAAGAAAATAAGAAAAAAGAGGGTGATATTATTACTACTAGAATTCATGAAGTATTAAAAACTGGGGTTAAAGTAGCAATAGATAAAGACAAAAAACTAATTGCAACAATTAGAAAAGCTGACTTGGCCAAAGACACTGCTGATCAGCGTCCTGAGGTGTTTTCACCGGGGAACGCCCTTGATGCAAAAATTGTATCTCTAGATTTAAAACTTAGGTCGATTAAACTTAGTGTTAAACAGGCACAACTAGACGAGGAGAAGACACTTATACAAAAATTTGGCGAAAATGCTACAAAATCAGGAGCCACGCTTGCTGGAATATTTAAACAGGCGATGGGTAAAGGCAAAAAAGGAAAAAAAGATAAATAATTGTCACGACCAGAGATCATCAAAAAACTCAAACAAAAAAACCCTCAACTAAATAATTCTCAATTAGAAGCTATTATCGATATTTTCACAGAAAGTATTGAAAAAGCCTTAAAGCAAAGTAAGAAAGTTGAATTAAGAGGTTTCGGTACTTTTTTTGTTAAAAAAATAAGAGCCAAGCCAAACGCACGTAATCCCAAAACTTCTCAATTGATATATGTTCCAGAAAAAAATAAAGTAAGATTTAAAGCAAGTAAAAAGCTTAAAGAATTAATAAATAAATGAAATTACCAACGATTTTTATTGCCTGCGATACAACAAGCACAAAAAAAATAAATCAAATAATAAAATTTACACAGATACCGAAAATAAAATTTGGATATAAATTTGGTTTGGAGTTTTTAAACTCTCGAGATGGTAGAAAATTCGTATCTCATCTTAAAAACAAAATTACATTTGGAGATTACAAACTTGCAGATATACCTAATACTTGTGCTTCCGCGATAAGAGCAGTCAAAGACTTAAATTTTAATTACATCACAATTCATATCAGTTCTGGTTATAATGCGCTAAAAGCTGCAAAAAAAGTATCTGGAAAAACTAAATTAGTTGGTGTTACTATACTTACTTCACTAGATAATAAGTCCTTAAGAGAGATTGGATTCAATAAAGAAGTAAAAAGATTGGTTCTTCATCAAGCTAAATTAGCTGCAAAAGCAAAATTAGATGCTATTGTATGTAGTCCTCAAGAAATTAAGATTGTGAAAAAAATTTTTAAAAAAGAAATAATTACTCCTGGGATAAGATTATCAGGGGATAGCAAAGGTGATCAAAAAAGAGTCATGACGCCAAAACAGGCTTTTCAAAATGGTGCTACAGGAATAGTTATGGGAAGAAGCCTAACAAGTAACATTAAGAAGAATATACAGAAACTTATCAGAGAACTTAATTAGGATGAGAATAAAAGTTTGTGGCTTAAACCCAGTCAGAGATGTACAGCTTTGCATTGATCTTGGAGTAAATTTACTAGGATTTGTATTTTACAAAAAATCTCCCCGAAACTTAAACTTAGAGGATGTTCATAAACTAAAATTATATGACAAACAAAATTCTTTTTTTACTGCTGTCACAGTTGATCCAACAGACGAATTTATAAAAGAAGTAATTTTAGGAAACTTTGATTATATTCAACTTCATGGGTCAGAAAAAAAGGAGAGAGTGGATGAAATCAAATCGATGGGCTTGAAGGTAATTAAAGCTATTAAGATACAAGATGAATCTGACATAGAATATTATAAACAATACGAAAACGCTGACATTATTTTGTTCGATACACCAGGTATGGAAAAATCAATTGAGTTTCCGAAAAATTTAATCGCTAAAATTCCAAAAGGTGAAAAATATGCCCTAGCAGGATCAATTTCTCAGAATAACATTGAAAATATTGCAAAATTAGGAGTTAACTTTTGTGATTTGTCGAGTAGTTTGGAATTAGATAAACAAATAGGATACAAAGATCATTCAAAAATAAAAAAATTTATTAAAAAAGTAAATGAGCTTGAAAATTAAAAAAGGTATACCTTTAATTGATCAACACGATAAAAACGGTATGTGGGGTGGTAAATTTGGAGGAAATTTTGTTCCAGAAACACTTAAAAAACCGATTGAAGACTTAGAAAAGCTATTTTCAAAACTTAGAAAAGATAAAAGTTTTATCAGAGAAAGAGACTATTATTTTGAAAACTACGTAGGTACCCCAACGCCCCTAATACCATTAAACCAAATAACTGATCATTTAGGCGGAGCTCAAATATGGGCAAAAGTTGTTTCTGAGAACCCAGGCACAGCTCATAAAATTTATAATGCAATTGTTCATTGCTTAATAGCAAAAAGAGCAGGGAAAAAGTTTGTCTGTGGGGACACTGGAGCAGGTATGGCCGGAAAGACACTTGCTATGGTCGCTAAAAAATTTGGTTTGAAGTGTAAAATTTTTATGGGCGTAAAGGATATTAAAAGACAAAAACCCAATGTAGATGCTATGAAAAAATTTGGAGCTGAAGTAGTTCCTGTTACCTCAGGAAGTCAAACCTTAATTGATGCGGTCAGTGAGTGCATGAGATATTGGGTAGCTAACTGTTTAACATCTCACCTCGTAGTAGGTAGCACAGTCGGACCAAATATCTTTGTAAAGATTTGCGGATATTCAACTTCTCAAATTTCTAGAGAGCTTATAGTTCAAATTAAAGATGAATTTGGAAAAATTCCTAGACGTTTAAAATTATTAAATGTTTGTGGAGGAGGTTCTTCAAGTTACGGATTTTGGAGTTCATTTATGGATTATGATAAAAGACAAGTTGAATTTGTAGGAATAGAGGCTGGTGGACCTAAAAAAAGTAAATTACATGCTGCACCACTTACAAATAATTCAAAAATTGGAATTCTACATGGGGCAGCTCAATATGTTATCCAAGATAAAGATGGTCAGATAGGTCTCACTGACTCTATTTCGGCTGGACTTGACTATAGTGGAATTTCACCACTCCATTGTTTTTTAAAGGATACAAAGCGTGCTAGATATACTTCGGCGACTGACGAAGAGGCTTTAAGCGCCTATAAACTTGTTTCTAGTATGGAAAATATTTCACCTTCACTTGAACCAGCTCATGCTTTTGCAGAGGCAATAAAAATTGCGCCAAAATTGAGTAAAGATACAGTGATAATAGTAAATAGTTGCGGCGACAGCTTCAAAGACAGAGATATAATTAAAAAAAGATTAGGATCATACGTAAGATGAAATCTGAAATACAATTAGCATTTGAAAAATGCCGAAAAGAAAATAGACCAGCATTAATTTCGTATACAGTTTCCTCAGATCCTAACATCAAAAAATCTTTAAAAATTTTAAAATCTATATCTCCTCACGTCGACCTAGCGGAAATTGGATTCCCATTCTCGACTCCAATTGGCGACGGCGCAGACATTCAGACAAGTTCCTTTAGGGCAATAAAAAATGGTTTTAAAATGAGAGATATATTTCGACTTGCAAAAAAATATAAGAATACCAAATCCTCAAAGCCGATTATATTAATGGGATATTACAATATGATTTTTAATTATGGAGAGAATAAATTCCTAAAAGATTGTAAAAAATCAGGTGTCTCTGGAATTATTTGTGTGGATTTGCCTTGGCCAGAAAATAAAGATTTTGCAAAAAAATGTAAAAAGAAATCAATAAATTTTATTCAACTTTTAGCGCCTACAACAACAAAAGATAGAATGAAGAAAATTATAAAAGACTCCCATGATATGGTTTATTATATATCAATGCTTTCAACCACTGGGGGTAAACTTAAAGTATCGCCAAGAAGGATTTTAGAGAACTACAAAAAAATTAAAAGAATTAACTACAAGAAAAACTTAGTTATTGGTTTTGGAATCACTGAAAAGACTATAAAATCTCTTAAATCTGCAGATGGCCTAGTTGTAGGCAGTTTGCTGTGTAAAACTATTACTAATTCACTCAAAATGAGACAAAATCCTGTCACAAAGTTAGATAAAGTTGTGTACAATCTTAGAAATAAAATTTTATGAATTGGATTCAAAAAAAATTACAAAGTTTTGTAGAAAAAGCAAAACAAACTTTTAAGCGGGAAAGACCTTCGAGGAAAGATCAAGATGATAGCATGTGGATTAATTGTCCTGGTTGTAGCCAAATGTTGTTAAAGGAAGATTTGAGAAAAAATTTTAATGTTTGTAAATGTTCACATCATTTTGATTTAGATCCAAAAATAAGATTTTCAGAAATGTTTTTTGATGATGGAGAGTACGAATTAATTGAGTGTCCCGAATGGGCAGATCCAGACCCTCTAAATTTTAAAATTGGAGATAAGAAATTTATTGATAAATATAATGCTTACAAAAAGAAAACTGGTCAACAAAGTGCTATTCTTGCAGCTAAAGGAACAGTCAACGGACTTAAAATAATTGCTTTTGGTTACAATTTTCAACATGGTGGCGGCGCTTTAACTCAAAGAGAGGGTGAGCATTTAATTTCAGGAATTCAAACGGCTCTTAATGAAAAAGTTGATGCAGTAGTTTCTTTTTATCAAAGTGGGGGAATGGCTGTAACTGGAAATCTAAATTCATTGAAAAATATGCCAGTCCAGATGATGGCAATGAATATGTTAAAAGATGCTGGAATTGTAACAATTGGTATTTGTGGCTCGAAAGTCACGGGTGGTACATTTTGTAATGTTTATGGTAATGACTTTATTTTTGCTGAGTCACCAAAAAGTGAAAACATGCTGTTCGCAGGAAAAAGAGTTTCGCAATCTGTAAACAAAGGCCATGAACTTCCTCAAGACTTTGGTCAAGCCTCAAGCATTGTTGATCATGGTATGATTGATGGAGCGTTTGACTCTAGAATGGAAATAAGAGAAAAAATTACAAATCTAATTAGAGTTCTTCTTAAAAAATCAGAAATCGAAGCTAAAGCTGAGTCAACATCTAATGTCAAAGTTGATCTACAATCAGCTAGCTAATCATAAATTATTTAATAAATCTGTTAAGTTTGGTCTTAAAAGGATAAAGCTTGCTCTTAATCTATTAGGAAATCCAGAAAGAAGATTAAAAAATATAATAAATGTAGTAGGGGAATCTGGAAAATTCACAACTTTACATACGTTAAGATCGTTTATTGAAGCAAATAATCAAACTGTAACAGCACACGTCAGTCCGTCAATTAAAGATATAAGTGAAAGATTCTATATAGGTAACGAATATCTCTCTCATAAAAAAATTAGAGAAACAATTAAAGAGATCGAAAAATTAAAGATTCCTTTAAGTGTTTTTGAGTGTCTGACTTTAGTTTACATTATCAATGCTTCTAAGATTAATGCTGACTATAATATTATGGAAACAGGTTGTTTTTGGAAACTCGACAGCAATAATATTACTGATTTTCCAAAGATTCAGATCTGTACAAATATCAATAAACAACATTTAAATTTTTTAAAAATAAAAACTTTGGATCAAGTTATTAAAGAGGACGTTGCTTATTTAAGTCATTTTGGAAGAATTTATATATCAAAACAAACTCCAAATGTTTTAAAAAAAATAAAAGTTCACCTTAAAAATAACAAAAGTAATATAGTTTATCCTAGCGCTTGGAAAATAGTCAGAGCTGGTAATTCATATTATTACCTGGACAAAAGTACAAAAATTTCTCTCAATACTAAAAATGTTTATTCGAAAGGTATGTTCGAAAATGTTTGTTTAGCCATCAAAGTAGCTCTTGATCTTAATATTGATAAAAAGATTATCCAAAAAACTTTACCATCACTTAAATTTGAAGGTCGTTATCAATATTTAAACCATGGAAAAATTAAAAATAAGCTTCACAAAAATGAGACTATAATGATTGATGGAGCACATAGCCCTGCAGATAGTCTTAATTTATATAAGTATCTTAAAACAATAAAATTACCTATATACGGTATTTGGGCTATGTCTAAAAACAAAGAACCCGATTTATTTCTAAAAAATTTAAAAGGTATATTTAAAAAAGTAGTTACAATGCCTATAGAAAATGAAAATTCGGTCAATCCAGACCTGCTAAATAAAATTGCGTCTCGAAATAATATTGCTTCTGAAGTAGCTGATAATTTTAAAACTGCTTTGACAAAAATTAGTAGTAAAGAAAAAAAGCTTATAGTATGTTTTGGTAGCCTCTATAACTGTGGCAATATATTAAATCAGAACTAGACGTTATCTTTTATCCAAGCGGAGACTGTATTGTAATCTGAGGCTCCAACTTTTTGTGAAACTACTTTTCCATCTTTTAAAATGTACATTTGCGGCACTGAGCGTATTGAAAACTCGGTGCTAACATTAACTGCTTCTTCTATGTCTAAAGATACAAAATCAACATTTGTCATTTCGTCTGATATTTTTTCGACTATTGGAGTAAGTTGTTTACATGGACCTTTTGAAATCATCCCCCCATTTAAAATGAGGGGACTAAACACCACACCAGCTGGCTTCGAACTTAGCAACAACTGGTTTAGAATTTTCTAAAACCTCTTTTTTAAATGTATTATCTGAAACTTTTTTTATTGGCATAATGAATTTTTAATAATCAAATCAGTTAAAGTCAAATTTTTTACTAATTTAAAATGGCTACCTGTTTATAACATTTTGAGATTGTTTTTGGATTTTTTTGATTTCAAATTTTAAAACTTCTATCTCATTTCTTAATTTCATCATAAAATACTGATTGTTCGTATTTTTATATATTCTAATTAAATTAATCGGTAAATAAATTATAAAACGAACTAAATAGCTCAAAGGTTTTTGGCGGAATAATTGCAAGTTAGCTTTTTTCTGAAGATTATTAAGTTTTATAGAATCTTGATAATATTCTAAACATTCTTGTTTTTCTTTTAAAATAAATCTTAAATTGTAAAAATAATTACCTGAATTCATTTCAAGCTATATCCTTTTTTTTAGTTGAGAATTGTCCTGATAAAGCTTTCTCGAATATAATTCTCATTTCTTTAATCATTTCATCAACTTCATTCATGTAGTCTAATTTTTCCTTGGGTACGTCTTTTTCAGCTCGTATACTATCAATTAAATGCTCTGCCATTGGAATTGTAGTAAAGTTTTTTTCCTCTAGCCTCAAAACTCTTTCAGCTGTTTCTTTATGAATCCTTTGATAAGCTTCTGAAGGTAAAGCTTCTGGTTCATTTTGATATATTAATCTTTCTCCAAAATACTTAAATCTTGGATCCTTTATTTTCATCACTTGTTCATACCTTTTGTCCCAATCTAAGGTATGAAATTTCTGAATGATATCGTAGTCAGGACTATTTTTATCTAAAAACCCTCCACTATATAATTGATTATGTGGATCGTTAGCAGTACGTTCGTCTTCCTTAGAACTATATTTCAATTTTTTCTCCTCTGCATTTTCTTTCACTGCTCTTTTAAGATTTTCTATAAAAGTTGGGCTATTTCTAACTAATTCAGCTCGCTCTTTAAGTTTATCTAAACCTAGAGTCCTAAAAGGTTCTGATTTTAACGCATAACTTTCATGGAGAATTACTGGATGTTTCAAAGGTATGGGTCGAATAAATTTTCCCGGTTTTTTCATTTTTTCTTTTAATGATTTAAAATCTAATTGTATTAACTCCTTTGGATCCACTTCAAGACAATAAACCATGGGCCAAGTATATTCTGGGTGGTCGAATAAATACGTACAGGCAAAGGGTCTTGATTTACCAAAGTAATAAAGAGCTGTAGTAAACATTTTATTATTCACAATTTGATCTTTGGCCTTTTGCTTAGAGATGGTCATTAATGAGGAGTCAAAGATAGGTTTCGCTGTCTGTTTTACTTTATTCATGACTTTGGCTGTGATTTCTACATCTTGCGTGGCTGTATGAAATTTACTTTTATCTGTTTCTGGAAAATTTTTCATTCCCAAATCCTCGAGTTTAAATACGGGATTGTTAGAACTTGAGTAAGAAGTTTCAAGAGACTTAGGATAGAAAAGTTTTGCTGCTCTTGCAAATGGCAAGAAATCTGCTGCTTCATTACCATTTGTTTTTAAAATGTATATAGGTAAAAGAGATCTATAATTTTCTTTCTCACAAAGTGGATAATCATACCCGTGTCCATTCCACGTCGCCCAAATACAAGGTGACCATTGATTTATTTTTTTGTGCATTTCCAGCATTAGTTGGTAATGGCTCATGTTAGAGTCTTTTAATTTCTTTAAACCTTTATTAACCCAAAGACTATAAGGATCTGGGATATACCCTAGGACATTTCTACAGAATAATTCAAAACGGTCTAGCTCTTGAAATTGATCGTTGTAAAGAATTCCTGTTACAGAAATAATTTTTCCGTAAGATGTCGAGGCTGATTGAGCCTCATAGTCTAGTACTGCTATATTAGGCATTACTTTATATTCCTTTTCTTATCTTCTATTTTGACAACTTCACTCTCGTCTTCCTCTACTTCTATTGGAACTTGTTTTTTAGGAGAAAGACCTAGCTTATTCATTCTTTGTATTCTGCTAAGGAAACTTCCAGCTCCATCTTGAATTTTTTCCATCACTTCAGCAGTTTTGCCAGACGCGTTGGAAATAGCTTCTTGAGCTTTTTTGGCACTTCCGTAAATATCTACTGCTTGAGCACTAACAAGATTAGCTAACTTAATAATATCAGCAACATTTTTGCTTTGTTTATCTGCTCTCCAAGAATACTCTGCTGTTTTTAACATGTAATAGAATATACTAGGTGATGCTAGAGTTATTTTATTTTTTATTGCGTATTCAAATAACTTACTACCGCCTTGTCTAGGTAAAATAGAAATAGCTGACTCGTTAGGGCAAAACATAACAACTGTATCAATAGTTTTTATTCCTTTAATACCTTGATAATTTTTTTTCGCTAACGTATCAATATGCGTTTGAAGTGATAGCTTATGTCTTTTAAGTGCATCTTCTTTTTCTCTTTCATCAGTAGCATTCACATATTCATCCCAAGCTTTTAAAGAAACTTTTGAGTCTACTATTACATCTCTGCCATCGGGAAAATGTATAATAACATCTGGGATTTTTCTTCCATCCTCCTCATTAAAACTTTTATGTACTTCAAATTCTTCCCCTTCAGTAAATCTTAAGTTTTCTGTTAGAATTCTTTTTAAAACCAGCTCCCCCCATGAGCCTTGGTTTTGAGATCCACCTGTAACAAGAGTTCTTTTAATATCTTCAGCAGATTTAACTACATCTGCTTCGCCTTTCTTAATATCTTCTAAAATAGTTTTTAAAGAACCACGTTCAGAAGTATTTGCTGTATGATACCCATCTATTTTAGTCTCTAACGCCTTTAAATTACTGGCTAGATCCCCCAAATTTTCTTTTTTAGAAAATAGATTTTTTAGGACCCAGCCAATAAAAATTCCAGCAATTAACCCTATGAGGATCTCAAGACTGAGTAAATTTATCATTTTTATCCTCTGCTAAAGTTTCGTTATATGCTTTAGTAACAAGACACTCTATTGTTTTGCTAATACTTAGATTAGCAGTAGTTATCTTGCCCTTAGATAATTCTACCAACTTATTATAATTACCTATTGCTACAGAAACTGATTTAAATTTTGTATTATCTGCCATTTTTCCTCCTAATGTAATTGACGGTTTTTTTCTTTATTAACGAAAAGCTCGGGATAGTGCTCATTGTAAAACTTTACGTAGTTTTCAGTGACCTCTAAACTAGAGTTTTCATCATTTATTTTAAAATCAGCGAAGGGAATGGTATGTATCGCTCTTTGCTTTGCAAAATATAAAATATTGTACCACATCTCGCTGTTATTTAATTTACAACCATCCGTAAACTCAGCTAAATTCTTAAAAGCCTCCTTTACATGGTCGTTTAATCGATCGATCTCAGCTTGTTTAGCATCAACAGGATTGTCATTGCTAATAACTTGAAGATCTTTCTTCAAAGGCACAATATTATTGCTTTTTTTGCCTTTGCCTTTTTTTGTCTTTTTATAGTCAGACATAACTTACCTTTCTGTTATGACCGCATAATGTGATGTGAGGAAAATTTTTTTCAACAAAACCACAATCTAAAACAATATATATGCGTTCGTTAATGATTCTTAATATAAACACTTTATTTTTAAAGTCAATAAAAAAATTTTAATATTTAATCCTACAATTTATGGGAAATTATCTTTTTGAAACCTTAAATATCAAATGTCATAATAATAAAGTGAAAAATAAAAAATTTAAATTAAAAAAGGGCAAAAAAGTTATTACTTTAAATCTTTTATACTTTGAGGAATCAGACAAAGAAATATTAAAAAATAGTTTTAATATGTGGAAAACTTTGAGCGAGACGCTTAAAAAAGATTTATACGCAACAAGAAGTGTGAACTTACCTGAGGCTTTATCTGAAGCTATAGTTTGCTTAGATCTTAAAATAGGAAAACTAATAAGTCACAAAGGAAGTAATTTCTCAACTTCTTTTGATTGTTTTGATGAAAAAACTAAAAAAAGAATTCAAATAAAAGGGTCTTCATCTAGCGGTCCTAGTCAATTCGGGCCACGTTCTGAGCAGGATATCTATTATTTTATAGATTTTTTTGCGGATAAAAAAATTGACGGTAAATATAAAATTTATGAAATTTCAAACGCTCAAATTGATAATACGATGGTTAATGAAAGGGAAACTGTTAAGCAAAAAGCACAAAAAACAGGTCAACGCCCAAGATTTGATGTAAGAGCAAAAATAGTAGAGCCTCTAAAACTGAAACCTATATTTGAAGGAGATTTAAGCAATTGATTTATTTAAAATCTTAGCAATTTTTTGAATTAAGTTTACCGTAACAGCATTTCCTGCCTGCTTATACCTTTGTGAAATTGGCATATCATCTGGAAACTTAAAACTTTTAGGGAAACCTTGAAAATTTAAACATTCTCGAGGTGTCAATTTCCTAATTCCTAAATCATCTTTTATTAAAGGTACATTATGACCACCAGTTCCCATGTTGGCAGTTAGAGTTGGACACTCACCACTCTTGTTTTCTCTAACATAAACTCTTCTCCATTGATAAACTGTATTTTTAGAAACGATTGCCTTTTTCAAATGTTTGTACATGTAAGCATCTTGTTTATAATAATATCTCTCATCAATATCGCCTTTATCAAACATTTCTTTTAATTTTTTTTTTGCTTTGCTTTTTACTAAAGGTAAATGGCTATTGAAAATTGAGCTACTAGTTTTTTTGTTCGGCTCAAAGTCCCAGTCAGCTTCGTCCTTAAAACCAATTATAAAAGTTCTTTCTCTGTTTTGTGGAATATCTGTGTGTATAGAGGTATTGAATAAATTCCAAAATACAGAATAACCCAATTCCCTTAAAGATTTTGTAATCACTCTTGCAGTTTTACCGTTGTCATGTCCTCTTATGTTTTTTACATTTTCTAACATTATGGCTTTTGGCATTTTAGGTAATTCAGTAATCGCCCTACAAATCTCAAAAAATAAATTACCTCTAGGATCTCTAAATCCTTTTCGGTAACCGGCCACAGAAAAAGCTTGGCAAGGAAAACCCCCTACTAAAACATCAACGGGCTTAATTTTCTTAAAATTTAATTTTCTTATATCATCAGGATAAAGTTTATGTTTATAGTTATGTTGAAAACTTCGGACGCTATAAGGATCATTTTCATTTGACCAAAGAATTTTAAAACCAGCTTTTTCAAAACCAGTTTCAATACCTCCAATACCCGAGAATAAACCTCCAACAGTAGACATGATTACTTAATAGCACTAATTTTAAAAATTGCAGCTTATTTCTTTTGCGACTTTTGTTTTTTTAATCCAGTGGTTGGGGATATTCTTTAAACCTTTAAATGCTACAAAATAAGCTCCAACAAAATTGGCTCTGCTACAGTTACATCCTCCAGCCTTAATTGTTTTGATGATTGCTGATTTATAACTTTTTGAAGAAAGAATTGCGTGAATCGATCCCATATACGTTCCAGGATAACTACATGCTTTACCAAATTTTCTAACAACTTTTACATGATTCTGCTTTCTTAATTTTATAACTTTCTTAGTATTTATAATTACTTCTTTAAAATATTTGTTTTTTCGATATCTTTTGACAAAAGTTTTGACAGGGTTTTTATCACCATTGTTTGCTAAATCTATTATTTTTAATTTAGCCAAAGCGTGTGTCTCATTTATCTTTGAGTTGGCAACACTCCCAATAACTTTTTTAATATCTTTTTCAGACTTATTATAAAGAAAGTAAGGTAAAGCCGCGCAATATCCATCAGATTCGTTCACCTTGGTGCCTCCTGTAATATTCTTCTTAGCTTTGATATTTTTTATTGATTCTAAAATATTTTGATGTATCCACGGGCCATTCATAGGTTTTCGCCACTTTACTTTTTTATATTTTTTTCTTAGTTTTAAATTTTTCCAATAAGCAGAACCTGGGCCAAAGTTTTTTATAATGTTTGCTTTAAAATTTTTAAGTATATCAGACTTTTTTTTTGTAGATAATATTGTTCGAAACATTACCTGCCCTACATCATTATAACCAGAAACATTACCGGTTTTGATTGAATAAAAAGGACTTCGATTTTTTTTTAGAAAAGCTATTTCTTTTTTATTTTTAATATATTTTTTTAACTTTTTTGGATCGTAAACCCAATGAAGGGGTCTGGTAGCAGCGTCGGCAACAGTTGCTCCTAAAAAAATTTCTAGATTTTTAAACATTAATTAATTTTTTTTAAGGCTAAACTACCACATGAGGCGTGGATATCTCTTCCTTTAGATTTACGAAATAAAGCTAAAAATCCATTATCTTGAATTATTTTGGAAAACTTTTCTATTTTTTCTTTAGATGCAGCTTTATAAGTTCTATTTTCCAAAGGATTAAATTCTATCAAATTTAGTTTGCTTGGAACCTTTCTCATTATTGAAACTAAAGCTCTAGCATGCTCATCTGATAAATTATCCTCTAAGGCAATATATTCTATAAATATTGGTAATTTAGTTATTTCATAATATTTTTTTAATTCTGGTATCAAACTATCAATTGAAAACTTTTTATTAATAGGCATCAACTTATCACGCTGAGAATTTATTGAACTATGTAAAGAAATTGCAAGATATGTATCTACGTTTCTACCAATCCACTCTATCACACTAAGTTCATCTTTTTTGTTACATAATCCTACACTTGAAACAGTTATTCTAGTTCTTCCATAATCTAAAGCATTTTTATTTTTCGCAATTTCTATATATGTTTTTAAATTATCTAAGTTGTAACCCGACTCTCCTTGACCCATTATCACTTGAGTTTTAATTTGCTTATCGCTTGTTTTCCAATCTTTTAAATATTCTTTACTTAGAATAATTTGAGAGGTTATTTCTGAAACTGATAAGTTTCTAACTAATTTTTTTGGAATTTGAGCAGTAGCACACATATCGCAACTTAAATAACATCCAACCGATACAGATAAACATATTGTGTATCGACTTTTATTTTTATCTGGAATTAATACTGTTTCCACATTTCTTTTATCTTTCAACTCTAATAATAGTTTAATAGTTCCATCTTTACTTTTTTGAATGTCAATAACTTTTGGTTTATCTAAGCTAATTAAATCTTTTATTTTTTCTCTTAAATCTAAACTAAAAGTTGTGAGTTCATCTAAAGATTTGATATTTTTTTTATAGACTGCATTAAACATTTGTTCGCTTCTCATCTTAGCTTGCTTTTCGGGAACACCTACTTTTTCAACTAAAAAGGTTTTAAGATGATTAAAACTTAGATCATAGAAATTTTGTTTTTCCATTGGGATTATAATAAAGACTTGAGTGGGGATTTAAAAGTCCCCACCCTATAAAAGTTTTAAAGCTGATTTTTATCTTTTTTTAAATGCTTTAAAATTTTGCCAGAATTTTTTCCGGATTTGATTAAATATCCGTGGCTTCCGTGCGCTGTGCTGTCTGGCGCTTTTTTATTTTTGCTTAACTGCATTGAAAGTTTCTGCTCAGCTTTTTTTACGGCAGAATTTCCATACAGTTTGCTAAATCTATCCATAGCAACTCCTTTCATTTCTACCGACTTTGCAACCCTTTATAGGTTCGGCATGTCGAATGCCGCGTCTTTTTTCCCATGACAGATGGGTAAGTAAACTTTAATATAAGGTTTATATTTGTCAATGGATAATAAGCTTTTAGGAATCATCATTATAGGATTTGGTCTATTAGTGCTTTTCAGCGAACAAGAATATTCGTGGATAATATCAGCTATTGCAGTGGGGATAGGTTCGGGATTTCTTATACGAAAAAATGAAAAAAATGATATAGAGAATTGAAGATGTCTAAAAAAATTTTTATCGTTTATGGCCATCATGATATAAAAAAATCATTTAATGCTTCTGTAAGAGATACTTTTATTAAAGAGGCAAAAAAGTTAGGTCATCAAGTTGACTTAATTAATTTACATGAGGAAAAACCAATTCCTTTTTTTGACGGTTCTGGACCAAATGATCAAATTTTAGATTATAGAAAAAGATTAGAAGCAAGCGATGTATTGTTTATGATTTCACCATGTTACAATCTTAGAGCAACTGCAATTTTAGAAAATTGGATTGATTTAACTTTAGCTCCGAAATGGTTTTTCTCATTCAAAAGACTTGTTGGTAATTGGGGCTATCCTGTTGCTGGTGCGATGAAAGGAAGAAAAGCTATAATGTCAATGTCTTACGGTGGAAATTGGTTTTCAATACAAACCTGGTTTCAAAATATTCCATTTAGAAGAATTAAAGCAGGTGTTTTAAAGCTTGGTGGCATGGAAACAACCTACATAAGATTTTATGAGGTTTTACCAGGTATGACTCAAGAAAAATTTAATTCACATATGCAAAAAGTAAGAAAACTAGTGCAAAATTTATAATAATTTTAATTTCAATTTAAAAAGTATATAAAATAAATATGGAAAGTTTTAAAAATTGGATGTCAGAAGCTGCTAATATCATGTTTGATGATTCCAAGAATGATCTGAGGAGCTTACCAAAATCTGTAAGGCTACAAATTTTAATAGTCTTGTCTTTTGTTTGGTCTACTGTTTTTAGTTTGTATGTTTTTAGCGTTACTTCTTTTATATTCGGATGGGCAGGAGTAGTTATGGCGCACATAGGCTTAATAATTGCTGTTTACTTAACCTTTAAGTTTTTTCATAAAAAACAAGAGCAACCTGTCAGTGTTTTTCAATCAGGTAATTATAATCCAGCAAAAATATTTGCAGTTTTTTTTATAATTTTTTTCATTTTTATATTTACAAAAGGTATAGATGTTCTCACGAAATCGAACAGTTACGAGACCCCTTATGGTGGTCCTGATACGACTACAGAAGAAAGAATTAAAAGATTTGTAAAATAACTATGTCATAGTTAAAATTATTTCATGAAATTATTAAGAGTTGGTGAGATTGGCAATGAAATTGTTGCTACTTTAGACAGTAATAATAAAATTAGAGATCTTTCCGATCATATTAAAGATTTAAATCCTCAAACAATAAACGATGAAACACTTAATAAGTTAAGAGCGATTGATCTTGTAGGTCTAAAAGAGATTGACTCAAAAATTAGAATTGGAGCTTGCATCTCAAATCCTGTAGATTTTTTAGCAATAGGTTTAAATTACAAAGCACATGCGGAAGGCACCAAATCAAAATTACCTACTGAACCAATTGTTTTCAATAAAAGCTCTGGATGTATTCAGGGTCCTAACGATAAAATAATAAAACCTAAGTCTGCAAGTAAAATGGATTACGAGGTTGAAGTTGGCATGATTATCGGTCGGAAAGCCAAATATATTAAAGAAGAAAATGCCCAAGATTATGTATTTGGCTATTGTATCGTTAATGACATATCTGAAAGGTCTTGGCAAAAAGAAAGGGGAGGTCAATGGATTAAAGGTAAATCTATAGCAGGACCAACTGGGCCTTATCTTGTAACTAGAGATGAAATAAAAAACTTAAAAAATATTAATTTAACGTTAGATGTAAATGGTAACAGAAGACAAACTGGAAATACAGAAAGAATGATTTTCAATTTCAATTTTTTAATTTCTCATTTAAGTCAATTTATGACTTTGTATCCTGGGACAATTATCACTACCGGAACACCAGCTGGTACGGCATTGGAAATGGAAAAACCTGAATTCCTAAAGACAGGTGACAAACTTCACTTAAAAGTAGATGGACTAGGTGAACAATTTCATGAAATAATAGATGAATAATTATGTCAAAAAGATATTCGGGTAAAAGTCAAAAAGATAGAAGCTTTATGAAAAAAGCAAAGTTATCTTTTAAAGAAAAAAGAAAGCTTAAAAGAGAGAGAAAAAATAAATAATGTGTGGAAGATATAGTATTCGAAAACCAGTTACTAAAACCGCTGATTTGGTAAAAACAAATATAAAAGTAGAGGATACAGATAACTATAATGCACATCCAACTCAAAAGTTGCCAATAATTAAATCCTATTCAAATGGTAAGGCCCTTGAGCTTTATGAGTGGGGGTTAGTACCTAATTGGTCTAAAAAATTAGATAAATTTTCCCCCCTAATTAATGCAAGAAGAGAAACTCTAATGGAAAAAGTTACTTTTAAGAATCTTATCCAGACATCAAGATGTATTATTCCAGCTGATGGTTACTATGAATGGAAGAGAGAAGACAAAACAAAAACTCCCTATTATTTTTCAAAAGAGGACGATGAATTAATGTATTTTGCCGGGATATATCAGAATGACCAGTTTTGTATAATTACTAGAGAGGCTACTGAAAAAATTAGCACCATCCATCATAGAGAGCCAATGATCATTAATCAAAGCCAGATTAATAATTATTTGAACATTAAAAAAGACGCTATGGAAATATTAAACTCTATTAAACCACCCAATTTAAAGTTTCATGAGATATCAAAAGATGTTAATAATCCAGTAAATAATGACCCTGCTTTAATTAAACCTTTGAACTAAATGAATTTATCTATCTCACCGGGAAAAAATAATGTTGGAGCTTATATCAACGACATTAATTTAAAATCCCTAGATCAAGATCAGGCAACAGAAATAAAAAAGATTTTAAATAAATACGGAGTTATATTTATAAAAGAACAAAATCTTGATCCTGAAACTTATCAAAATTTTGCAAAGAAAATAGGTCAACCTGTAGTGTATCCAAGACTTAAAGGTTTAGATGAAAAATTTCCATTTATAAATGTAATCGAAAGAAAGCCTGATGATAAAAATTTAAGTTTTGGCTCTAGCTGGCTTCATCAGGATACAAGTTATTTAGCTAATGATAGACCGAGATATACAATGTTAATGGGTATGGAAATACCAGTTGGCCAAGGTAATACTATATTCGCATCAGGCTTTAATGCATACGATAAATTACCAGACGACATTAAAGAAAAAATTAAAGACGCTACTGGAGTTTTTTCATCGGCAGGTCCGATAGCAATTACAAGACTTGAACGAGAAAAAGAAATGGGAATAAAATCTTCAGAAACTATGGAGGCCGAACATCCAATAGTTATTACTGTAGATGGAAAGAAAACTCTTTATGTATCTCCAGGACATTTAATGAAGATTAAAAATGTAAAAGAAGACGAAGCTGAATATTTGAAAAATTATTTAGTAGATCACGTAAACAAAGAAGAGTTCATATTTTCATATGAGTGGAAAAAAAATGATATCTGTGTTTGGGATAATTTAAGTATTCTGCATATGGCAAGTGAAATAAAAAACTGCAGAAGAGTTATGCATAGAATAACAATTAAATAATTATTTTTTTAAAACCGTAAGATGTCCCATTTTTCTTTTATCTTTAATAGATTTTTTTCCATAGTCATAAAAGAATTCATCTTTATTAAATGTTTTTGATCTATAAGTTTCAATATCTTTTCCTAAAATATTAAACATTTCAGCATTAGAAATTTTTTCAGCTTTTTTTAAACCAAGATTACACACGGCTGCCACATGTCCAGAAAACTGACTAAAGGAAAATGCATTTATTGTTAAGTGACCTGAATTATGAACTCTTGGAGCAATTTCATTAACTAACAAATTATCATCTTGGTCGATAAAATATTCAACACACATCGTGCCAACATAATCTAATTTTTCTGAGATGAGTTTTGCATTACTCTGAGCTTTAGTAAAAATTTCTTTATTTATGCCTGCTGGGATTTTTGAATAATTTAAGATTTGGTCTTTATGAACATTTTCTATGGGTTCGTAAATATAAGTTTCACCATTTAAATATCTTGTAATTACAACTGATATTTCTTTCTTGAGGTTTACCCTCTTTTCTAAAATATAATCAGCTGTGAAGCACCAATCTTTTTTTACATCATCGAGAGAGTTTAAAACAAACTGCCCGTGTCCATCATAACCAAGTGTGTTTGATTTCAAAATTCCAGGTAATAAATTTTTATTCTTTTCGACATCTCCAGCTTGTTCGATAAAGGCCCAATCTGTAGTTTTAATACCTAAATCATTAACAAAAGTTTTTTCTAACTTTCTGTTTTGAATTATTTTATTTATTTCAGGTTTGGGTAAAACTTTTTTCTTAAGCTCTATTTTATTCAAAATATCTATTGGTATATTTTCAAATTCAAAGGTTACGATATCGACTTTATCAATAAATTCTTTAATCTTATTTTCATCATCATATTTTGAATAAATAAATTCATTAGAATAATTTTGTGCAGGTCCTTGTTCATCATCTGATAGAACTACTGTTTTAACATCAAGCTTTTTAGCTGCCTGACAAAGCAGTGAACCTAATTGTCCTGAACCTATAATCCCTAAAGTGATATCAGACATTTATTATTTAGGTTTTTTTTTAATTGATTGAGTTTGGAGTCTTCTCCATTTTTCCAAATTTGATTTTACTTTTGTGTCTAAATTACCAATTATTGAAGCTGCGAGCAAACCAGCGTTAAAAGCTCCATCTATTGCAAGACATCCTATTGGGACTGCTTTAGGCATTTGAACCATTGATAAAAGACTATCAAGACCTTTTAATTTTTTCGTTTCTATTGGCACTCCTAAAACAGGTAAGGTGGTTAAAGAAGCGACCATACCAGCTAAATGTGCGGCTCCGCCTGCTCCTGCTACAATTACACCAAATCCATTTTTTTTCGCTTTTTCTGCAAATTGAAACATTCGCTTTGGAGTTCGGTGCGCACTGACTATTAGAGTTTGGTATTTAACTTTAAGTAATTTGAGAATTTTTTCGCATTCTTTCATTACGGTATAGTCGCTTTGCGACCCCATAATGATGGCTACTTTATTATTAATTTGTTTCTTAGTTTTCACAGATTAATTTAACAATTATTGATATAAAAACAATGGCCTAATTAGATTAAGCCATTGGTTTATTTAGGAGGAAAGATTATGCTCGAACTCTAAAATTTAGAAATTTTGGACTATTTTGAAGTTCGAAAAGAGAAATTTTTTTGAATTTCTTATTTATGTTACTCTTGAACTTGTTTTTTTTAAGTTGTTTAATTCTCATAACTCTTTTTAGTTTATTTTTAACCCTATGAGTATTGCTGAATATGCAAACTTGAGTTGAATATAGCTTATAACGAAAATTTAGGCAGATATTAGGCGTTTCTTAGCCAAATTTAAATTTTTGTGAAAAAATCTTTAGAAAGTTTTTTTATTGACCCACTTCGATCTACTACTGCTAGCTCCACTTCTGCGCTAACAAGAACTTCCCCATCTCTTTTAACTTCTTGAAGCAAATTTAATCTTACGTTAGTTTTTTTTAAAACTGTTGTTTCGATACTTAAATTATCCTCAAAAACTGCAGATTTTAGATATTTTATATTGCATTCTCTAACGACAAACATTATTTCATGCTCATTCATAAGTTGAGTTAAAGTAAGTCCAAATTTTTCGTGGATAAGTTCTGTCCTAGCCCTTTCAATATACTGAAGGTACCTAGAGTAAAACACGCGACCAAAATCAACGTCTTCAACAAATACTTTCAGTTTGTAAATATGGCTTTTAGACATAATTTTAATCATAAAGCTAAAGTTTATCTTATTCAATAAAGTTTCAATTTCTTTTTTTGGTCCAAATTTTGCCAAGCTAAGCACAGACTCTAAGTCTAACTTTAAAATATGAAAATATTATCTACTTTAATTTTGTTGCTAATGTTAACTAATTGTGCAGGAGGCAACATGGCCAAAGTAAAATTTGGAAAAAGATGTACAGCTGCTGATGAGAATGGTTTAAAAGAAAGCTCGTATGTTTGGGTTGTCTCAGAAGAAGCGATTAAATCATTTGATAAGAGAATAAATAAATCTAACTGTTCAGATATTTAATTTCCTTTTAAATTTAATTGTCTGTGCTAATAAGGGGTATGCGAATACCCCTTATTCTGTGTATATTATTTTTATTTAGTATTAATTTAAAAGCTATGGAAAAACCTTATCATCATATTTATAAAGACGGAAAATTATATGCTTTTAGAAATCTTGAAGGGGGTCCAAAGAGAGATCCTAATTTTAAATGGAATTGGAAAGTTTTTAGGGAGGAAAAGAAGAAACTTAAGATCGATTATCCACCTGAACATGTAATTGATAAAGATATAGTTTTAAAAAATCTAGAAAAACATAAATCTGACTCATACGTGATGTGGCTTGATCACGCGAGCTTTATAATTAAACTTGGAAATACTACAATTATTACTGATCCAGTTTTCGAAAAGAATTATGGACCTATGGTATTTGGTCCCAAAAAATACGTGGAGTCCCCTTTGAATCTTAAAGAACTTCCCAAAATAGATTTATTTTTACTGACACACAATCATTATGATCACATGAGTATTCGTACGATAAAAAACTTTCCTTATAAAAATGCTAAAGTTCTTGTGCCTCTTAAGCTTGGAAAGTATTTCACAAAAAATGGATATAGAAAAGATACTGTTAAAGAAATGGATTGGTTTGATAAAATCAAAATTAATGATGAAATCACGATTACAATGCTTCCAAGTCAACATTGGTCCAAACGGTGGATCTGGGGAGATGGAAATACAAATAGATCACTTTGGGGGAGCTTTTTAATTGAATACAAAGATAAAAAAATCTTTTTTGCTTGCGATACTGGACCAGCACCCTTTTACAAGGAATTAGGAAAAAAGTTTGGCCCTATCGATCTGGGTTTTGGAAATTTGGGCGCCTACAATTTTTATCCAATTGTTCCAGTCAAGGACAAATCTACAGCTCACGCAAATCCTGAAGAACTTTTATCTTTAATGAAAGATTTAAAAGTAAAAAAAATTATAGGAATGCATTGGGGAACAGCAATATTAAGTTTGGAACCGATATGGGAACCTCCTGTAAGGTTTAAAGAAAATGCCGAAAAATTTGGTTACAAAAAAGAAGAGGCAATTATATTTAAAATTGGTGAGATTAAAAAATTAAATGATCTCATCAACTAGCTTTTTTTTTATTTCTTTCTCTCTCAAGTAAAGCAGTAAGTGAGTCAACCATAAAATCCGATGCATTAAAAATCTGATCTTTCTGAAATTCTTTTGAAATATTTTTTTCTGGATCGGTCTTGTCCTCAATAACAATCCCCTCAGTGGGAGAGTCATCTTTTAAATAAATGCAAATGAGCCACTCATCTTCAGGAGTATCATCCCATTTTATATATATTGCTGACTCTTCAATCCTTTTGTCTATACACCTCATTATTGGCAGGTGTTTGCTTAAATACCTTTTTGAAATCATGAAACAAAGTGAATGGGAAGCCCTATAGAAAGACTCTAATGCATACTCTACCTTCTCTCTCTCCTCATTATAAACTCTCTCTTTCTCTAATAATATTTCTTTAGTATCACTATCTTTTACTTCTACACCAAATTGAGATAGTCGTTCTCTAATTGCTTCTTCAACTTTTTGTTGTCTTAAAGCTTTATATTTTTCTTTAATCTTGTCTATTCGGAGCTTGACTTCTTCGTAGGACTCTCTTTGTTGATTTAAAACATATTTTGAAAGAGCTTGAACCTCTTTTTCCTCTCTAAGAACAAAACCCTTAATTTTCTTTTCAAGTTTAATCTGTTCTAAAAACCTCCTTTGTTTTTCTGCCCGCTCTCTTCTAAGTTCAGCTTGATCCTCGCGTAAAAATCTTTTTAGATCGATTGATAATTGACGACTTAATTCTTTTTCCTCTTTAAGCTCCAAAGCTTTTGCTTTTAATGCTATTTCCTCTTGTTGCATAAAACGTTTCTTGGTCTCTTTTTTTTCTCTCTCCATTTCCTTTATTTTTTCTCGTTTTTGTTTTTCTCTTTCCTCTTGAATGACTTTCTTTATATTTAAAACTCTATTTGAAATACCTTGAAAAAAATTCTGTAGAGATTTATCTAGATTAAAATTAAATCTTAACATTGATTTAATTTTATCACTTAAACTTAAAATGCTCGAAACCACCATTCTTGTTTTTTGAGTTTTAAGTTTTGTTCTTGTTTTTTGTGTTTTAAGTTTTGTTCTTGATGAAATAATTTTCTTTTTTCGAATCTTAGTTTTTTTTCTTCTTTTTTTGACAGTTCTATTTTTTTTTGATTTTTTTTTAAAAACTTTTTTTCTTTTTTTAACAGATTTTCTAGATTTAAGTCTTTTTGATTTAATTGACTTATTTTTCTTAAGTTTTTTTTTCTTTCTTTTCATGCTGTTACTAATTTAATAACAGTTTTTATGAATATATATAGTCTCTTGTTCTATGAGCTGATTGAAAGTTCTTGACAATTTGTAATTGAAAAACAACAAGATCACGATATCTAAAGGCAGCGGCACAGCTAGCTAAATAAAATTCCCACATTTTTACAAATTTTTCGTCAAACAAATCTTTGACAAGATTTTTTTTATTTAAGAACCTTTCTAACCAGCTTTCTAATGTTTTATCGTAATGTCTTATAAGTGTCTCAGAATCTGCTACTATTAATCCTGTCTTTTCTAAAGGCGTTATTATTTGGCTAAAAGATGGACAGACTCCCCCTGGAAAAATATATTTATTTATAAACTTATTAGGAGGCGATGGTTTGTCTACTACTCCAATTGTGTGCAACAAAAATAGACCATCATCTTTCAGTAATCGATTCATTGTTTTAAAAAAAGTAGAGTAAAATTTTTTACCTACATGTTCAAACATACCAACTGAGTAAATCCTATCATAATTTCCTTTCACTTCTCTATAATCGATTAGTTCAAATTTTACTTGATTGTCTAATCCAAGCTCCTTTGCCTTTTCTTTACAATACATAATTTGATTTTTGCTTAAAGAAATACCGGTGACTTCACAGTTTTTTTGTTTAGCTATTTCAAGTGCCATACCACCCCAACCACAACCAACTTCAAGAACTTTTGAACCCTCTTTAATATCAAGTTTTTTTACAATATGTTCTATTTTATTTTGCTGAGCATCTTCGAGAGTTTTAGTGTCGTCTTTCCAGTAAGCGCACGAATACAATCTATGCTTCGTATCTAAGAAAATATCATAAAGTTGTTCACCTTTTTTTCCACCAATATCATAATGATGCTCTATATTTTTTCGGGACTTACCAGGTAAATTAAAGTTTGTTAGATATCTCCAAGCTTGATAGATTTTTTTTGTGATTAAGCTCGCTGTTGAAAGTTCATTTCTACCAAGATTTTTTATTAAGTCCATTAAAAAATCTTTTAAAGATGCATTTTCAATAATGATCTCATTTCTCATATATGCCTCAGGAAATTCTAGTTCAGGATCAATTAATAATTTCCATTCTAAATTACCTTTTAAAAGTTTTAATGTAATTGGTTTTTCTTTTTTTGGATTTCCGCAAATATATTTTTGTCCCCTGGCATCAATTAATATTATGCCTCCTTTTTTATAAATTTTTGAAAATATCCTTGCTAGAATCATGTTTATGCTGCTTTATTTTTTTCCAATGTAAATTTTAATCCTTTCAATTTTTTAATAAGTTCCTTTTGTTTATCTTCACTCAGTAAAGTTAGTGGAGGTAGTATATTCCTATAATTTTGGTCTTTTAACGAATGAAAACTATGCAATGCTGATATCAAATTATATTGATCAAAAGTTTCTCTTACTGCAATTAATTGCTCATTTTTAGTTTGATTTTTCCTACCTTCAAAATCATCAAATACTTGCCTAGCAAGTGAATGTGTAACATTCGTTACAGCTGAGATGCATCCAGAGCATCCAAGTTTTAAGCCTTTTAATAATTTTGCTTCTGAACCAGGAAACATTAAAAAGTTTTTTAATTTTAATGTCTCAAATAAGTTATAACTCGAATCTTTGCAGCCTACTATATTTTCTGGAAATAATTTAACTAATCTTGTAATTGCTTCAGAAGAAAACTTATAGCCACTTAGTTTTTCAAAATTATAAAGAATAATTTTTATTTTTGGTGCTGATTTTATAATACTTGAGTAAAAGTCTAACACACCATCATCAGTGTTTCCTTTATAATAAGCTGGAGGCATGATTAAAAAATCCCTAAAGTCATATTCCATTGCATATTTTATTAAATCTATATTTTCATTAAGAGAATTACATCCCGTGCCTAAAAAAAATTGTTTTCTCATTTTATGATTTGAGATTTTTGCGATAAATTCTTTTTTTTCTGTAATAGAAATTAATTGACTTTGTCCAGTTGAACCAAAAAAAAATACACCATGTAAGCCATTTTTGATTGCATCAACTGCATGATTAATTGTTAAATCGATATTTAAAGTTTTTTCCTTGTTAAGGATACTCAAACTCGCGGCGTAAACCCCTTTTTTGATCATAATCTTACCTAAATTATTTTATCTAAGTTATATTAAAAATTAAAATGAAAGTTTTAGTAATACAACCAAAAATTGGTATGGGAGATATGGTTATTTATCTTCCATATATCCATGCAATCTCTAAAAATTACAATTCACCGGTCTCCCTTTTGGTGAAAGAGAATTCAAGAGCAAGCGATCTTTTAATTGATGATGAGCAAATTAATGAGATTATCACTTTAGAAAGAACAAGCACAAACACTGGATCTCACGACGGTTTATCTGGCTTTTTTGATCTTGCGAAAAAATTAAGAGAAAAAAAATTCGATAAAGTATTTATCTTCAGTAGTTCATTAAGATATTTTTTAATTTCAAAACTAGCTGGGATCAAAAAAATATCTCAATATCCATTATTTAGAAAAAAAGATAATATTGTGACTTCTGCGAAAATCTTTACTGAGCATGAGTTGGGTGCAATTATTTCCACACAGCCAAACTTGCAACTTAATAAAGAAAAAATTGAAAAAACTAGGAGTAAATTTACTAAAGGATTTAAACATATTTGTTTGGGTATTTCTGCTAGCGGACCTACAAAAAGGTGGTCTATAAAAAACTATATTAAATTATGCGAAAAGATAAATGAAATAGTGCCATCTAAATTTTACATTGCTGCTGGTAAAAACGACATAGAGCTGATTAGTGAAATTTTTAATTCAAATATAAAAGATAAATGCACTTCATTTAAAGACTTAAAAATTAAAGAAACACTACCAATTATTAAAAATTGTGATTTATATATTGGTAACGACACTGGATGGCTTCATATCTCATCTGCATTAAATATAAAATGTCTAGCTCTATTTATGGATAGTCCGGTTCAAGCTTATGGTAAATATTCTGAAAACATTGAAATAATTGTTCCTGAGGGCGAGACAGAGGAAAGTACAACTCATGATACTTTAGGTGCTGAAAAGATTTCTTTTGATCAAGTATTTGATAAATCGATTAATCTATTACTTAACTAAAATCACTTTTAATGATTTTATCTTTTGCCTCATTAACTAGTTGGCTTAACCTCTCAGTTTTAACATCTCTATTCATATCTGGATGGATTTTTTTTTGAAGCTGATTAGCAGCTTTCAACACCTCTTCTTTGCTTGCTCCTTTTTTAAGACCCAATAATTTATAAGCCTCTTCTGATGTAAGACTTGATGAGCCAGGGGATTGTCCGAATTGTCCTTGTGAAAACCTTCCAGCATTGTTTTTCATGAACTGGATTAATTTAAAAAGTTGATAAAATTGTAGCACAGTAAATCCTTTTATCTTAAGCCCAGAGAGTAAAATCAACCACATTGGTAGACTAAAAATGAATTTACCACCTATTGTAAATAGAACAGCAAGAATTAAAGATATATAAATTGCGATTTTTTTTATGGTAGTAGCTATTTTCTTTGAACTAGTTTTTGCAAACCAATTTAAAAATAAATAAACGATGACAAATATGATAATTCCTAATAAAAACAAATTCATATAATTTCCATATATGAATATACCAAAACTTAAAAAAATAAAGACTAAGAAAAATTATCACGGCATTCCACTAGAAGATGATTATTCTTGGGTAGATCAACCAAATATCCTTGATGTTTTAAAGGACCCAAAAAAATTGAATACTGAAGTCAAAGATTACATAGAAGCTAACAACAAAATAACCGAAGATTACTTTGCAGACGTAAAAGAACTACAGAAAAATTTATTCAAAGAAATCAAAGGAAAAATTAAATTAGACGATACTGGATTAAAATATAAAGATAAAAGATATTATTATTGGTCTAAAACAGAGGCCAAAGGTAATTACGGTAAAAGAATAAGGCAACTCATTGATGGCTCTAAGCCTGAGGAAGTTTTTTTTGATGGTGATTTAGAAAAGAAGAAATCCGGTTCAGAATACTTTGGGGTTGGAACTGTGAGTACTTCTTATTGTGATAATTTTTTTGCTTATTCTCTCGATTTAAAGGGATCGGAATATTATACGATTTATTTAAGAGATCTTAGAACTGGAAAAAATGAGAAAGATATAATTGAAAATACTAGTGGTAGTGTAACTTGGGCTTTAGATAGCAAAAGTTTTTTCTATTCAAAATTAGATCAATATCATAGACCAAGACAAATTTTTAAACATGTCCTTGGAACATCGACCAATCAAGATCAGCTAATATTTGAGGAAAAAGATGAAACTTTTACTTGTGGTATTGGTATTACTTCTGATGAAAAATATTTCATTATTGGGACTTCCGATCACATCACAACTGAAGAATATTTTTTTTCCACTGATGCTAAAGAAATTAATCCTACTCTTTTTCAAAAAAGAAAAAATGACGTTCGTTATTCGATAGACTCATGGCAAGGTTATTTTTACGTACACACAAATGAAGAGGCTAGGGATTATAAAGTACTAAGATGTAAGACTAATCAAATAGATAAATTTGAAGTTTTTATACCTGCTAAAAAAGAGACTGTTATTGGTGGATTAGAATTTTTAGATGATTATATTCTAAGATCAGAAAAGTCTGATGCTATCCCAAAACTTTTTATAAGAAACATTAAAAATAACGAAGAGGAAGAAATTAAGATTTCAGATGAAGCAATTGGTGTTCCAGGAATTTCATTAATGCAGAGAAATACAAATACAACAAAGATTAGAGTTGGTTGGGAGAGTATGGCAACTCCAGGACGAGTTTATGAGTATGATATCCTTACTAAAGAAAAAAAATTAGTTAAAGAAACAGAAATTCCATCTGGACATGATCCAAGTAAATATGTGGTGGAAAGAATTAAAGCTAAATCTCATGATGGTCGAATGATTCCGATTAGTTTAGTAAGATTAAAAGATTCAAAACAAGATGGAAAATCCAAAGTCTTACTATATGCTTATGGTGCTTACAAACATAGCATCTCCCCATCATTTAGCGCTTCTAGATTTTGTTTGATAGATAGAGGTATTACTTTTGCAATAGCTCACGTACGGGGCGGTGGCGACTTGGGCGACGTTTGGCATACGGAAGGTAAAAAGAAATTAAAAAAAAATACTTTTTTAGATTATATAGCATGTGCAAACCATTTAATTGAACAAAGATATACTTATAAAGGTGGTATTTGTTTTTATGGAGGTTCAGCTGGGGGACTTACGGGTTCAGGTGTAGCTAACATTGCTCCAGAATTATTTTTTTCAATGTTACTTTTAGTACCTTTTGTAGATGTAATGACTACAATGCTTAATGAAAAGTTACCTTTAACTCCAGGTGAATGGGAGATGTGGGGAAATCCAATTAAAAGTAAAGAATTCTTTGAATATATTTTGTCATATTCTCCATATAATAATATTGAAAAAAAAGATTATCCACCTATGCTTATAACTACATCTTTGTTTGACAATCGAGTTCTTTACTCTGAGCCAGTTAAATATATAGCAAAGCTAAGAGATTTAAAAACTGATAATAATAATCAATTGCTAAAATGCAAAATGGAAGCGGCAGGTCATGGTGGAATGTCTGGTCGCGACAATGCGATCACAGAATTGGCTGAGGAATATTCTTTCATTTTAAAATCTGCAAAAATTATAAAATAACTATCTTGAAAAAATAAAAATAATTCCCATATATTTATTGTCAGTTGCCAAATGGGACTGACTTTAAACCTTGCTAACAAAGGAGGATATATGACAAGTAAGGATCTATCGATCTTTAATTCACTTAAACCTTTTAGCATTGGATTCGACGATATGTTTGATCAGTTCGAGTCTATGTTAGGTAATGGCAGTCTTGCTATTCAAAGCAATTACCCGCCATATAACATCCGAAAAGCAGGCAAAGATAAGTATGCTATTGAAGTAGCAGTTGCTGGCTTTAACAAAGATGATGTTGAAGTTGAATATGAAGATAATCTTTTAACAGTAAAAACAAAAGACGTTAAAAGAACTGTAGAAAATGATGGTGATGAAGTTATTCATCGAGGAATATCGCAAAGATCTTTTGCAAGATCGTTTACAATTGCTGATGATGTAAAAGTAGATGGTGCTGAACTTAAAGATGGTTTGTTAACTATTTCTTGTAGGAAAATCATCCCAGAAATTAAGAAAAAAAGACTTATTGAAATCAAATAAGTTTTCCTTACTTGCGGAGTTTTACTCCGCAGGTAATTAAAAGCAGTTTTTACTACTAAAACCAACCACTATATTCCTTGGATTTACCTCAAACTTACGTACACACTTAATTTTATATTTTTCGGTAATATAAACATAATTTCTATTTCTTGTTTTTAAGAATTCAATTTTATCTGGCTGGCCATAAAAACTTTTAAGACCTTCCTCAGGTTTGTTTAGCCATTTGCTTAATTCTTTTTCCTCTTGAACAGTGGTATCTTCAATTTTTTTAGAAACTGTTTGACATCCACTCAGAGAAATTAAAAATAATGTGTATAAAATCCCAAAAAATAATTTTTTCATTTTAGCCTCATTTTATAACGAAAAGTTATAAACAGATATATTTACTGTGGGTTGAATCGAGACAGCTATGATCGATTTAGTTAAGATTTTACTACATTTATAGAGTAATAAATTTAAACGGAGGTTTAATTTTTATGATGGAAAAATATTTTGAATATAGAAAACATAAAACAAATTTTAAAACAGAAGTAATTGCCGGAGTAACGACTTTTCTTACTATGGCTTACATAATGTTTTTAAATCCTTTTATCTTGTCTGGTGAATTCGCTGGAACAGAAAAAGGTTTTTTTGATTTTGGTGCGGTCTTCACTGCCACTATTTTAGCAACAGCTGTTGCTTGTTTCATAATGGCGTTTCATGGACGAACATGGCCAATAGGATTAGCACCTGGAATGGGGATAAACGCTTTTGTTGCCTACGGTGTTGTAGCTGGAATGGGGTATACACCTCAAGCAGCTTTAGGAGCGGTTTTAGTCGCTGGAGTAATCTTCTTGGCAATATCGTTAACACCTTTAAGAGCTTGGTTAATCAATTCAATTCCAAAAAGTTTAAAGCTTGGAATTGGAGCTGGAATAGGATTGTTCTTAGCTATCATCGGTTTAGAAATAATGGGTGTTGTAGGTGATCATCCGGTAACACTTGTTACTCTTGGTGATATTAAAAATCCTTTAGTGCTTCTTGGTTGCTTAGCTTTTGTGTTTATGATTGTTTTAGAGAAAATGAAAATTAGAGGGAATATAATAATAGGTATTCTTTTATTTAGTATCATTGCGTGGGCTACAGGTTTAGCTAAATTCAATGGAGTAGTTGGATCTATACCACCTATGACTTACTTATTTGAATTTGATCTTAAAGCAGCATTAACAGCTGGTATGGCATCAATAGTCTTTACTTTATTATTCATAGATTTTTTTGATACAGCTGGAACTTTAACATCTGTTGCAAATGTGGCTGGTAAAGTAGATAAAAAAGGTAAGGTGCAAGATATAAATAAAGCAATGCTATCTGATAGCGTTGGCACAGTTGCAGGTGCAATGATGGGAACAACAACAGTTACAAGTTATGTGGAGTCTGGTGCTGGAGTAAAAGCAGGAGGAAGAACCGGAATGACATCATTAGTAATTGGAGTTCTCTTTTTAGCGTGTTTATTCTTCTCGCCATTAGCAACAAGTCTGCCAAAAGAAATTGATGGCGCAGCTTTATTGTATGTTGCGATATTGTTTGTCAGAAACATTACAGATATTGAGTGGAATGATATAGCTGAGTCTGGTCCGGCGGTAGTTGCAATGATAACTATGCCACTTACTTACAGTATCTCTAACGGTATTGCATTGGCGTTCATTTCATACGCACTAATCCAAATATTTACTGGAAAATTCGGTAAAACCTCTCCGGCTATTTGGGTAATTGCAGTATTTAGCGTAATAAGTTTTTACGTAGCTTAGTAATTTTAGGGCCAGTGAAGCTGGCCCTTTAATTTTTTAGATGTTTTTTAATTAAGTCTTCTACTCTAATTTCCTCGTAGTGTTCAAACGGCTGAACTATCCAAGGATTACCATTTAATCTTTCTGCACAAAAATCTGGCTCGAAAGAAGAATCTTTTTTCTTCCACAAAACTGCAGTTTTTATCTCACTTATCTTTCCTCTAATTGGAGGATAGTTTTTTAACCAATCAATGCTTTTGTTAAGTGTGACGCCAGTGTCTGATAAATCATCACATAACAAAATATTACCTTTCATATCTTGTACGGTCGAACTCATTTCTCTTGAAAAAACCAGATCTCCTTGTTGATCTTCAGTGCCCTCTCCAGAGTACGACTCAACGGCTAAATATGCACATTTTATTTTAAAGACTCTGCTTAAAACATCAATTATTGGCGCACCACCTCGCATAATACCTATTAGTAAATTTGGTTTAAATTTACTTTTATGAATTTGAATAGCTAATTTTTCAACGATAAGATTGTACTCTTTCCAATCAATGATAAGTTTATCTGCCATGAAGAAAAATAATTTATTTTAAAGGAGTTGTAAATGAAAGGTTATGTAGTTTGTGTTTATAAAAATATAAGCAACAACGAGAAGCTAAAGGAATATGCGATAAAAGCTAAAGTAGCAGTTGAAAAGTTTAAGGGAAAATTTTTAGTTAGAGGCGGAAGGTCAACTTTTAATGAGGGGGAAAAATCACCAAGAACTGTTATTATAGAGTTCCCTTCTTATAATGATGCGAACGAATTTTATAAATCTAAAGAGTATCAGGAAGCCCATAATATATTAATTGGATTTGCAGAACGACAGCATTTAACAATTGAGGGTGTATAATTAAAGATCATTTATTATTTTAATTAAATGAATTTAAAAAAATTATTGCTAGATGAGAACCTATCTAAATTAGAGGATTCATATTTATTAGATTTCAGTGAAAATAAAAAACATTATAGTAATAGTTTCTTTGAAGAATATAAAAGACACCCTCTAATTCAATTTGATTCTTTTAATAAATTGAATCTGAATAAAGATAGATTTTATAATAACAGTAAGTGGAAAAAGGAAGATTTGGATGGAAAATACCTATTGGAGGTAGGTTCTGGAGCTGGAAAATTTACAGAAATACTATTACAGACTAAAGCTAATATTGTTACCATAGACTCGAGTGACTCAATAAAAATAAATCATAAGAATAATTTTAAAAGAAATATAAATAATGTTTATTTTATTAAAACTAATGCTAACGAAAATATTTTTAAAAGTAACGTATTTGACTTTGTCGTATTATATGGTGTTCTTCAAAATGTAGATAATCAAAAGAAAATTATTCAAAATTGTGTTTCGTACTTAAAAAAGGGAGGTAAACTAACTTTAGATGTTACTAAAGCTAAAGATTTTTATCTACACTTAATAAACCCAAAATATTTTTGGAGAAATTTTACAAAACACATGTCACCTAGAAAACTTTATAGCCTTATAAACTTTTATATACCAAAATTTATCAGAATAGATACTTTTCTTAAAAAAAAATTTGGTTTTTTGGGAAGATTTTTATCAAAAATAATTTTACCATTCCCACTAATAAATTATTATTTTCTACCTTTAAAAAATGAGATTAAATTAGAAATGTCTATTTTAGATACTTTCGATGCTCTTGCTTCAAAATTTGATAAACCAATGACAAAGAACGATTTAAAACTTTTGATTGAAGAAATTGAGTCTGAGTAAAAAATTAAATTCAAAAAAATAGAAATATTTGAAAAAGAGAATTTAATAATAGCAAATATTTTCAATTAAATTAATACTGTATTGGCTCGTCGTCTATTGATCTCCATAAATACCAGGTAGCAACTGAACAATAAGGACTAAATTTTTTATATAGTTTTTTTAAAAAAGTCTTTGGTGGAAAATATTTTTTTTTATAATTATTTGAAATTGCTCTAAGTAAACCTATGTCTTGTAATGGCCAAATATTTGACCTATTAAATGTAAAAAGCAAAATCATTTCAGCAGACCATCTTCCAATTTGCCTTAGGTTAGATAAATATTCGATGGCTTCTTCATCAGTCATTTTTTTTATCAAATGTGGTTTAAATTCATTTTTGATAATTTTTTTTGCTAAGTCTTTTATACCTCTCACTTTTTGTCTGCTTAACCCACATTTTTTTAAAGATTTAGAAGATAATTTATTTACATTTTTTGCATTTATTTTTCCTTTGCAACTTTTCTCAAATCTGGAAAAGACTGAATTAGCTGCAGCTACACTTATTTGCTGGCCAATAATACTTTTACAAAGTGAAAAAAAAACATCATTTCTTGTTACAAGTGCTCCATCTTTGTAAGAATTGATTAATTTTTTCATTACTTTATCTTTTTTAGACAAAACAGATTTTGCCTTATTCCAATATCTTGGCTTTCTCATACTCTTGGGTTATCTATTTGTTTTTTAAGTTGAGTTTCCCTCACAAATATTATTAACGAACTTGCAATGACTAATAGTGCTCCAAATAGTGTCAAAATCTTGGGCACTTCACTCCAAATTAAAAATCCAAATACAATTGCAAACACGAGACTCAAATATTTAATTGGTGTAACCAATGATGCTTCGGCTAGTCTATAACTTTGTGTTAATAGAAGATTTGCTATACTTCCGCATAAACCCATTACAATAAATATAATTAAGTCTATTAATGTTGGTAATTTCCACTCCACGAAAAATATAGATCCAAGACCAAGTAAAGTACAAAGAAAAGTAAAATAAAACGCTATCGTATAATTAGGCTCTGTTTTTGATAAAGATCTTACGCTAATAGCTACGCACGCAAAGAAAATACAAAACACTATTGGGGTAATATAGAAATAATTTAAATCTATAAAAGCAGGTTGCACAATCATTAACATTCCAATAAAACCTAAAAATACAGCTGACCATCTTTTTATTCCAACCCTTTCAGATAAAAAAAATATTGAAGCTACAGTTACAAATATCGGACCACCAAAAGTTAATGATACTACATCTGCTAATGGTAGTTCTCTTAATCCAATAAATAAAGCAATAATTGCTGCGGCTCCAGAAATTGCACGGAACGCATGCAGACCAGGTCTAGACGTTTTATAAAAACTAAATATTTTATCTCTTGGTATAATAAAAAAAATTGGGATAAACCCAATAAAGAATCTTAAAAATAAAACTTGGCCAACAGGATAGTAATCAAGCCATTTTACGCAAATATCCATTATAGAAAAGCAAATTACACTTCCTACCATGTACAATACGCCTATTTGATTTTGGGTTAACAATTTACTATCCTTTCTACTTCAAAATATATTAATTAACTTATGCAGAAATGTACACTCGCACTTGGATGTTTTTGGAAGCCTGAGGAAAACTTTAAATCTAAACCGGGTATAATTCATACAGAAGTAGGCTATGCAGGTGGCCAAAGTGATAACGTTACCTATGAAGAGGTGTGTACTGGAAATTCAGGTCATGCAGAAGTTGTCAGGTTGACTTTTGATGAGAATAAAATTTCTTTTAAAAAGATATTAGATTTGTTTTTTAAAATGCACGATCCAACACAAAAAGATATGCAATTTCCTGATATTGGGACTCAATATAGAAGTGAAATCTTCTATGAGACAGAAGAACAAAAAAAAGATGCATTAGAGATCCTGGGTGAATATAACAAAAAATTTGATGGGAGGATCCAAACAAATATTTCAAAAATAAGGAATTATTGTAAAGCCGAGACATATCATCAAAAGTATATTGAAAAGAATAAATAATGAAACAATTAGTTTCTTTAGATTGGTTAGAAAAAAATATAGATAAAGTTAAAATACTAGATGCTTCTTGGCACCTTCCTAATTCCGAAAGAAATGCAGAGGAGGAATTTAAAACAAATCATATCAAAAATTCAATTTTTTTTGACATAGATAAATATTCAAATCAGGATTCGCCATTACCTCATATGTTACCTTCTAAAAATGATTGGGAAAAAATTGTTGCTAACCTTGGGATTAAAAATTCTGATCATATAATTGTTTATGACAATTCTGATGTATTCAGTGCTTGTAGAGTTTGGTACATGTTTATTTATTTTGGACATAATCCTGATCTGATTTCAGTTTTAAATGGAAATTTCAATAAATGGCTTAGTGAGAAAAAACCAGTATCAAAAGAAATAATTAAGGTAACAAAAACTAAATATAAAGCATCGGAGGAGTCGTCTTTGGTGATAACCAAAGATCAAATTAATAAAAATATTAAAAACAATAAATTTCAATTAGTTGATGCAAGAGGAGAAAAGAGATTTTTAGGACTGGAGCCTGAACCTAGAAAGGGAATGAAAAGTGGTCATATAGAGGGGTCAAAAAATTTACCGTTTCAATTGTTAATTAATAAAGATAGATCTTTTAAAAAAAAGGAGGAATTAATTGATATTTTTAAAGTTAGAAAAATATCTACTAGTAAAGATATAGCTTTTAGCTGCGGCTCAGGTATCACGGCTTGCATTTTAGGACTAGCTAATTCTTTAATAACTGATAAAAAACCAAAAATATACGATGGTTCGTGGGCTGAGTACGGTTTAAAAAATAATGAAAACTTCAACTAAATTTAAGACTTTTTTAATCGTTTTTTTTATTGCTATTTTTGCAATTATAGCTGCTCGTCATTTTATCGGATTACATTTTCAAAAAAAATTTAGTATTAGGCCTGCTCCTGGAGTAATTGTAACAAAAGTAGAAAAATCTATTTTTTATAATAGCATTGAAACTTTTGGTACAGCTATAGCTCAAAATTCAAAATCTTATAGAATTAAAAAAAGTGACATTTTAGGTAAACTAAATATTGATAATAGATTTGTAAAAGAAGGAGAGATTATTTTGAACCTTCGAGATGGCTCTAATATTCTTGCTGATTTTGAGGGAAAGTTGGGAAAAAGAGAAATAGCTCAGGGTGTACTAGGAACAGAAAGTTTAATTGTTACTCTTGATGATTTAAAGAGAGTCGTAATTGACATTAAAATTCCTGAAAATTACGTAAGCGTTTTAAAACCAGGGTTAAAAGCAGAAATTACGAGTTCAGCGTTTAACAAAGTATTTAATGGAAAGGTTGAAACAATAAGCTCTCGTATTGATCCATCTACTAGATCAATTTTATCAAGAGTGTTAGTGGACAATTCAAAATTTGAAATAATACCCGGACAACTCATGACCATAAAAATAATTTATGACGAAACAGAAGAAATCGGAGTGCCAGAAAGTGCTGTTACAATACAAGGCAACACTGCATTTGTTTATATTGTAGAAGATGAAATAGCTGAAAAAAAGAATATTCAAATAGGAAAAAGAAATTTCGGCAGAGTATCCGTTTTAGCAGGAATTAATGAAGGTGACGTAGTTGTGAGTGAAGGTGTTTCAAAAGTTAGAAGTAAAGCTAAAGTAAAAATTATTAACCCTTAAAATCAAAATGTTTTTAACAGACCTATCAATAAAAAGACCTGTTGTTGCTTCTGTGATGAGTTTAATTCTAGTTATTTTTGGTCTTATAACTTTTCAAGAAATACCTACAGATGAACTACCAGATGTGCAACCACCTGTAGTAACTATTCAAACTGAATATAAAGGTGCATCTGCTGAAATTGTAGATACCCAAATTACTCAAAAAATTGAGGATTTTGTTGGTGGGACCCCCGGATTAGAAACGATTGATTCTTTCAGTGAAGACGAGGGTTCCAGGATAACATTAACATTCGAAAATAATTTAGATTTAGATGATGTGGCTAATGATGTTAGAAGCTCAGTTTCTAGAGTTTTAGATAATTTACCCGAAGGGGCAGATCAACCAGAAATCTTCAAACAAAGTGGTCAAATGCGTACTACCATGTGGTTATCTTTCAGTTCAGATACAATGACTGATTTAGAACTTACTGATTTCGCAGATAGATATTTAACAGATACTTTTTCGACAGTTGATGGCGTAGGTAGAGTGAGACTTGGTGGAGAGAGAGAGTTATCGTTGAGAGTTTGGCTCGACCCTTTAGCTCTAGCGGCAAGGGATCTGACTACTCAAGAGGTTGAGGCAGTTTTAAGAAGAGAAAATGTGGAGTTTCCAGCAGGAAGAATTGAGTCTAGAGATATAGATTTAACAATTAAACTTGATAAAGCCTACGAAGATGTAGAAAATTATAAAAACTTACCTCTTAAAAGATCAAAAGACGGATCAATAATCACTCTATCTGACGTATCAAGAATTGAATTAGGAGCAGAGTCTACCAGGACTATTTTTAAAGGAAACGGTAAACAAGTTGTAGGAATTGGAATATATCAACAGTCTGATGCAAACACTATTGCTGTAGCAAATGGAATTAAAAACAAAATTAAAGAATTAGAACCGAGTCTTCCGCCTGGAACAGCTCTAGAAGTATCTTTTGACAGAAGTAATTATATTAAAACTGCAATTAAAGAGGTTTATAAAACTCTTATAATTGCTCTAATTTTAGTAACAATTATAATTTATTTGTTTTTAGGTAATGTAAGAGCATTAATAGTACCAATAATTGCTTTACCAGTCTCTTTAATTTCAACTTTCCTATCTATTTATATTTTTGATTTTTCAATAAACCTTTTTACATTAATGGCTTTAGTACTTGCGATAGGAATAGTTGTAGATGATGCAATTGTAATGCTCGAAAATATTGTGAGAAGAATTGAGTTGGGAGATACTCCCTTAGTCGCAGCTTACAAGGGAGCTAAACAGGTTTCTTTTGCAATAATTGCAACTACAGTTGTACTTGTTGCAGTTTTTATTCCATTGATATTTATAAAAGGGATTACAGGTGTTTTATTTACACAAACTGCTATCACTCTTGCTTCAGCAGTTATTATATCTAGCTTTGTCGCCCTATCATTGAGTCCAATGCTAGCGAGTAAGTTTCTTCAAAAAAATATGAAAAAGTCCAAAACTGTTTTAAAATTTGAAAATTTACTAAATAAACTTACTTATCTTTATAAAATTTCTTTACTGGAATGGATAAAAAAAAGAAAAACAATCACAATTTTTTTATTAGCAACGCTTGCACTAACTATTTTCTTTTTTAATTTTACTAAAAAAGAATTAATTGCTCCTGAAGATAGGGGTGCTTTTTTTATAATTGTAAAGGCCCCACAAGGTTCTGGCTTTAATTTTACAAAGGATCGAGCTGAAGAAATTGAAAATTTATTATTGCCAAAAGTTGGAGATGGAGAATATAGACGATTGATTATGCGTGTCCCTGGCTTTGGAAAGTCTGCAAAACAAGTTAACAGTGGTTTCATTATTGTTCTTTTAGAACCTTGGAAAAAAAGAGACCGTCATGGAGTACAAATTATGCGAGAGTCTTTTAGAGAGATCAGTAAGGTCCCAGGTGTTTTGGCTTTTCCAATAATGCCTCAAGGTATAAGAACTGGAGGAATTGAAAGTCCAGTACAATTTGTGATTCTAGGAAATACTTACGACCAATTAATTCAATGGAAAGAAATCATTAAAAGTGAAGCCAGGAAAAATCCAGGTCTTACTTCTATACAAGATGACTTTGATTTAAACAAACCACAATTAAATGTAAAAATTGACCAAAAAAAAGCTGCAGACTTAGGAGTTTCCACAGAAGATATCGGCAAAACTATAGAAACGATCTTTGGGTCAAAAAGAGTTACAAATTTTACGAGGGATGGAAAAGAATATTCAATTATTTTACAAGGCGATTTAAAAGACAGACAAGAGCCTGATAGTATTAGTAAAGTTTTTATTAGATCAAAAAATAATGGTAAACTTGTATCAATATCTAACTTGGTAGATTACAATGAAGAAGGTCAATCTCCGTTTTTAGCAAGATATAATAGACAAAAAGCAGTTACAATTTCTGCGAGACTTGTCGGGGATTATTCCTTAGATCAAGCTTTAAAATTTTTGGTCAATGTTGTAGAGCAAAATACTCCCCAAGCAAGAATTGCCTATAAGGGTGAAAGTGAAGAATATAAAAAAACTAATACTGAGTTATATGTAATATTTGCGCTGGCTTTAGTTACTGCTTATCTGGCGATGAGTGCTCAGTTTGAAAGTTGGAGGCATCCGCTTACAATAATGTTAACTGTGCCGATGGCAATACTAGGAGGATTAATTGGTATTTTAGTAGTTGGATCCTCATTAAATGTTTATAGTCAGATAGCTTTAATTATATTAATTGGTTTGTCTGCTAAAAATGGAATACTAATAGTTGAGTTTGCTAATCAATTGAGAAAAGAGGGCAAAAATTTAGAAGTTGCAGTATTTGAGGCGGCTTCAATAAGATTAAGACCAATTTTGATGACAAGTATTTCAACTATTATCGGTGTCCTTCCTCTAATATTAGGAACAGGCCCAGGTGCAGCAAGTAGGTTAACTGTAGGAATAACAATATTTGGAGGCATGTTATTCTCTACTTTCTTTACTCTATATGTCATTCCTACTGTTTATACAATTGTTGGTAAAGGCACGCAAAGAATAGATGCTGTTGAAATTGAATTACAAAAACAACTTAAAAAATAATATACTTATTTTTATCTAAATTTTTTTTACAGAGCGTTAATTGTTTCCTATATTTATTTGCCATATCTTTGACTGACCTTGCATAAATTATAGCTTTTTTATCTTTTGAGTAATTTTTGTAATCACCCCATCCTTTGTAGTAAGCCAGATATTGTTTGTATGCATTTTTTTTTGAAATTTTCAGTATTTTATTTGTTTTATTAATGTACCACCCAATAAAGTCTACTGAGTCTTTAAATCTAGCTCTAGTTGCTAAAGGATTATTTGTTTCTCGTTTATACTGCTCCCAAGTTCCTTTAACTGCTTGCGAGTAACCAAATGAAGATGATGGCCTTTTAAAAGGTATGACTTTGAAAAGTTTAGTCCTTGGTGGTTTAGCTAACCAATTGAAGTCACTTTCTTTTTTGACAAAGGCTAATTGTAAATGAATAGGTGCTCCCCATCTTTCATACGAGGCTTTTGTATGTTTATACCAAAGATATCTTTCCTCAAAAATTGCACAACTATTTTGCGTATTTTTTGGAATCGAAGAGCATGCGGTAAGAATAAATAAAATTAAAATTAATATAATTTTTTTAAAATGAATCACTTACTAATTTATACTAGAAATTAATTAAGCTTTCTCCATTTTTCTGGCATCATGAAAGATCCTTCCCATAAGCCAAGCTTGTTTTCTTTTGCATAGGCTTCATCTCT
>CACNFA010000002.1 GCA_902619675.1 uncultured Pelagibacteraceae bacterium | reverse complement strand
TGGCTTACGCAATGGTAGCTATTGGAGTAGTTGGTTTTGTTGTTTGGGCTCATCACATGTACACTGTTGGTCTAGATACAGATACAAAGGCTTATTTCCTAGCAGCAACAATGATTATTGCAGTCCCAACTGGAATTAAAATTTTTTCTTGGATAGCAACAATGTGGGGTGGTTCAATAAGTTTTCAAACTCCTATGTTGTGGGCCATTGGTTTTATTTTTCTTTTTACTTTAGGCGGAGTGACAGGAGTTGTTTTAGCGAATGCAGGGGTTGATACTGCACTTCACGATACTTATTATGTTGTAGCGCATTTCCATTATGTATTATCAATGGGCGCTGTATACGCAATTTTTGCAGGATTTTATTATTGGTTTAGCAAAATGACAGGTTATGAATACTCAGAATTTCTTGGAAAACTACATTTTTGGTTGACGTTTATAGGTGTTAACTTAATATTTTTTCCACAACATTTCTTAGGTTTAGCAGGAATGCCAAGAAGATACGCTGATTATCCAGATGCATTCGCTGGTTGGAATTATATTTCTTCGATTGGTTCATATATATCAATTATCGGCTTAGCGGTATTTTTATTAAATCTTTTGTATGCTTTTATGAAAAAGAAAAAAGCTGAAAAAAATCCATGGGGAGAAGGAGCAACTACTCTAGAATGGACAGTGTCATCACCGCCACCATTCCATACTTTTGAAGAGCTACCTAAAATAAAGTAAATTGAGCCAGATAAGTATAAAATCTAGAAACTCTAAACTTGGTTTAGCATTGGACCTAAGTTCATTTTTTAACTTAATGAAACCTCGGGTAATGTCTCTTGTCCTATTTACTTGTATGGTAGGTTTATTAATTGCACCAGTTAATGTTGAGTTTACATCTGCTTGTATTTCTCTTTTAGCAGTAGCTATAGGCTCTGGAGCTGCTGGAACTCTTAATATGTGGTATGAGTCAGATCTAGATGCCTTAATGAGCAGAACTTGTTTAAGACCCATCCCAACTGGAAAAGTCAAAAAAAATCAAGCTTTATATTTTGGTGTAATTCTATCAACTTTGTCGGTAAGCATAATTTATTTTTCTGCTAACTTAATCTCTGCAATTTTATTAGCCTCAACCATTGCTTTTTATTTTTTCATTTATACAATTTGGTTAAAAAGGAAAACTCCACAAAATATTGTTATAGGTGGTGCAGCTGGAGCATTACCACCTGTTATTGGATGGACTATTGCAACAGGAAGTATTTCTATTGAGCCATTAATTTTATTTTTAATTATTTTTTTATGGACGCCATCGCATTTTTGGGCGTTAAGTTTATATAAATCAAGTGATTATAAAAAAGCGAAAATTCCAATGCTTCCCATAATTTCAGGAACAAAAACAACAAAAATAAATATTCTTATTTATGCTTTATTGATGTTACCTGCAATAATTGCACCATACTTTTTAAATTTAGCAAGCGTATTCTATCTAGCAGCATCTTTTATGATGTCTGCATATTATATTTATTTATGTTTAAAATTATATGGGTCTAAAATAGCAAGTATTTCAAATAAAATAGCGAGAAAAATTTTCATATACTCAATATTTTATTTGTTCTTTATTTTCTTAATTTTATTAATCGATAATTTTTTAAAATAACATGATGAATAAAAAGAAAAAAAACTTAATAACAGCTTTAATATTAATCTTATTTATGATTTTTTTATTTGTATTAACTTTCTATAATATTGGAATTTATAATAGAGAAATATAATGAATATAAGCAAAAAAAACTTAACACCTATCGCTTTAGTATCGATATTTTTACTAATGCTTGGATTGTCTTTTGCAGCAGTTCCTTTATATGATTTGTTTTGCAGAGTAACAGGATTCGGTGGAACTACTCAAAATGTTACTGACAAAGAAATTCCAAAAATTATAGTAAACCAAGACTATAAAATGAGATTTGATACAAACATTAATAGTACTTTAGATTGGAAATTTTATCCTGAGATGAATACTTTAAACTTAAAACCAGGCGAAGTTCACACAGTTAAATTTAACGTTGAAAATCCTAGCAATAAAATTTCTTCAGGGTCAGCAACATTTAATGTGTCTCCATCACCATTTGGTATTTATCTGAATAAGATAGGTTGTTTTTGTTTTGAAAAACAAACTTTACAACCAGGTGAAAAAAAAGAGTTTGTATTAACATTTTTCTTGGATCCTAAAGTCGTTGATGATAATAAAACTAAAAATATGTTTGATGTAACTTTGTCTTTTACTTTTTTTTCATCAGGCTATTATGAAAAGAGTAACACATAATGTCAGCAGAAAAACCAAAACACGATTACCATTTAGTTGACCCAAGTCCTTGGCCGATTTATGTTTCATTTGCAACTTTAGTCTTAGCTTTTGGAGCAGTTTATTACTTTCACTCTAAAGCACTTTGGTTACTTTTGATTGGTTTTGCGTTAGTAGTTTATGGTGCATTTATGTGGTGGAGAGATGTTATAGAAGAAGCAGAACATCAAGGTCATCATACTCCAGTAGTTCAAATTGGACACAGGTACGGTATGACATTATTTATCGCCTCTGAAGTAATGTTTTTTGTTGCTTGGTTCTGGGCTTTCTTTAACGCAAGTTTATTTCCACCTGACTCTATAGGTGGTATATGGCCGCCAGCAGATATAAAAACTTTTGATCCTTGGGATATCCCATTAATCAATACTCTAATTTTATTATTATCAGGAACTACTGTAACTTGGGCGCATCATGCAATGTTAGAAAATGACAGAAAAGGATTAGTAAATGGTTTGATCGCAACAGTATTTTTAGGATTTATATTTTCTTGTTTTCAAGCTTACGAATATCATCATGCAACATTTACTTTAGACGGTGGAATTTATGGTTCCACATTTTATATGTCGACTGGTTTTCATGGTTTTCATGTAATTGTCGGAACAGTTTTTCTTGCAGTTTGTTTGTTTCGATCAATGAGAGGCCATTCGACACCCCAACACCATTTTGGATTTGAAGCAGCAGCCTGGTACTGGCATTTTGTTGACGTAGTTTGGTTATTCTTATTTGCTGCAATCTATATTTGGGGAAGCTAATCTCAAATTGAAAAGAGCATTTTTATTTCAACTATTCGTAATTTTTTTTGTAACGGTATTTTGTGCTTTAGGAACTTGGCAACTTTATAGATTGCAATGGAAGCTAGAACTAATAAGCGAAATTACTTTTGGATTAGACTCTAAACCAATAGAATACTCTAACTCAATTAAAAAGAATTATCAGAGAGTAAGCGCTAAAGGAAAATTCAATTTTGATAAGCAAATTTACCTTTATAGCTTGAATGATAGTGGAAAACCTGGATATGATGTAGTCACTCCTTTTAGGACTGACAAAAATCAAAATGTTTTAATTAATAGAGGATGGATTAAAAAAGAACTAAAAGGTAACGCAAGCATAAACTCCAAAGCAGAAAGTGATAGTGAAATAATTGGTCTTTTAAGAGAAATTTATAAACCAAGTATATTTAAACCAGATAATGATATTTCAAACAATATTTGGTTTTCATTAAATTTAGAAGATTTAAAAAAAGCTACGGGAGAGCAATTTAATGAGTTTGTAATTTTTTTGGAGGATAATAAAGCCAAGACACCACTTCCTAAAAAGATAAGTATAGATGTGCCAAATAATCACCTTAAATATGCTATAACATGGTATGCAATATCAATCTCGATAATTTTTTATTATTTATATTTTAGAAGAAAAAAATGAATTACTTTAGCACCAGAGATAAATCTTTAGAATTTAGCTTTAAAGATATTTTCTTAAGAGGACTTGCACCAGGTGGAGGGTTATTTTTACCTGCTGAAATCAAGAATTATAGTCAAGAAGAACTTAGTAATTTAAGTCAACTAAATTATAACGAACTTGCTACAGAAATTATCTTTAATTTCTGTTCAGGTGAAATTAAAAAGGACGAACTTAGCTCATTGATACAAAAATCTTATAGTAGTTTTAAAGATAAAGAAGTCGTAAATATAAAAAAAATTGGAAATATAAATCTTCTCGAACTTTATCATGGACCCACTTTAGCTTTTAAAGACATTGCAATGCAGGTAATTGGCAATATGTATGACCATTTAGAAGTCGCTAAAGATAAAACTGTAAATGTAATAGTTGCTACATCAGGAGATACTGGTTCAGCGGCTATCGCTGCTTTAAGCAATAGAAAAAATATAAATCTTTTTGTACTACATCCGCATAATAAGATTTCAAATATTCAAAGAAAAATAATGACAACAATCGGTGGAGCTAATATTTATAATATAGCTATTGAGGGTTCATTTGATGATTGTCAAAAAATTGTAAAAGAGCTTTTTAATGAAAATAGTTTTAGATCAAAAATAAATATGTCAGGCGTAAATTCTATCAATTGGGCGAGAATTGTTTGTCAAATTGTTTATTATTTTTATTCTTTCTTTAGATTAAAAAAAAATAACATAAGCTTTTCAGTGCCAACTGGTAATTTTGGAGATATCTATGCCGGATATGTTGCAAAAAAAATGGGTTTACCAATTAATAAACTTATAGTCGCTACTAATAAAAATGATATTTTACAAAGAGTTATTAATACAGGTGAATATAAACCTGATAAAGTGAAAGCAACCATTACACCAAGTATGGATATACAAGTTGCCAGTAATTTTGAGAGGCTGCTTTATTATATATTAGATGAAAGCGATAGTAAGGTAGGATCATTAATGAATGATCTATCATCAAAAAGTATATTCAATTTAGAAAAAAAAGAAATCGATAAAATTAAAAAGGATTTTGAAGCAGTAAAAGTTACAGATGAAGAGACAGTATCTATAATTAATGAAATTTATAAAGAGCATCAATTTATAATTGATCCTCATACTGCTACTGGAGTAGGAGCAGCAAAAAGTTTTAAAAATTTAGGAGATATAGTTGTTCTTGGCACAGCTCATCCTTACAAATTCAGCGATACAATAAAAAAAGCTATAGGAAAAAATTTAGATTCACCTGAACATTTAAAATTGAATATGGATAAAAAGGAAACATTTGATATTATTGGTAATTCAAATACAGACGTAAAAAATTATATTTTAGGAAAAATACAATGAAAATTAAAAAAGGAGATAAACTCCAATCCTCGGAATTATTTTATCTTGATCAAAATAATGATGTAAAAAAAATTGATATTTTAGATCTTTGTAAAGGCAAGACTATTATTTTAGGTATGCCTGGAGCTTTTACTAAAACTTGTTCGGCTCTTCATCTTCCTGGGTATATAAAAAATTACGAAATAGCTAACAAAAAAGGAATTTCAAAAATTATATGTATCGCTGTAAATGATCCAAATGTTATGAAGGCTTGGGGAGAAAATCAAAATGTTGGAGATAAAATTTTCATGGCAGGCGATCCTTTTCTCAAATTTACAAAAGCTATTGGAGCAGAGGTAGATAAATCCGAAAAAGGATTAGGAATTAGATCTAATCGCTACACTATGTTGGTAGAGAATGGTGAAGTTAAAAAAGTAGAGGAAGAAAAAGAAACAGCTACTTGTGAATTATCTTCAGCTGAAAGCTTTTTAAAATCTATTTAGTTTTCGAAACTGCCAATTCATCAACAAGATTATTATATTTGTTGCCAGCGTGCGCCTTAACCCATTTCCAAGTAACTTTATGTTTTAGGCAAGCATTATCCAATTTAATCCAAAGATCTTTATTTTTAACTGGTTTCTTATTTGAATTTTTCCAATTATTAACTTTCCACTTTTTAATCCAATCAGTTATTCCATCTTTCACATATATCGAGTCAGTAAAAATTGTAATCTCTGATTTCTTTCTTATTTTTTTTAATGCCATAATTGGAGCCATTAATTCCATCCTATTATTAGTTGTATTACTTTCACTTCCAGAAATACTTGATTGATTAAAATCATCTAATATGATTGCTGCCCAACCTCCTTTTCCAGGATTTCCAGAGCAAGCACCATCAGTATAAATTTTTAATTTCATTAAAAGAAATAATCCTCATAATTTTTTGCATTCTTGTGAAATTCTAATCTTTTTAAATACTCCATTGGATCTTTAATTTTAACTATTGCTCCTTCTACTTTATTTAATGCATCGAATACTCGAGTTAGTAAGAATCTTAAGGCAGCGCCTTGAGATAAAACTTTAATATTATTCAATTCTTCGTGGGACAATTTTCTTACAGATGTATATCCATCTATAAAATTCTTTGCTTTAGTAACGTTAAAACTTAAATTACTTTTGAGGCCGTCAAAACACAAAGCGTTAAAACAAATAGCAATTTCAAAAGCAAAAAAATCTTCACACGAAAAATAAAAGTCAATCACACCACTAAATTTATCTTTAATAAAAAAAATATTGTCGTGAAATAAATCTGCATGGATTATTCCTCTTGGCAGATTTTTCGGCCAGCTTTTTTCAACATCATTAAGATTTTCCTCAATTAATCTTGGCAAATCTTTATGTATATTTTCACACTTATCTTTTACTGAATTAAATAATTTTCTCCATGAGTTGACGGATAGGTCATTTTTTCGATTTAATTTTAAATCCTTTGTGAGTTCATGCATTTTAGCTATTTCAGACCCAATAGTTTTACAATTGGCAGGAGAAAGATTTTGTTTTGCCTTTCCCTCAAGAAATGAGACGATCATTAATTTTTTCCCCTCATAATCTGTTATAGTTTCATTATTATTATTAGAAATAGGAGCAGGACATTTAAAGTTTGCTTTATTTAAAGATGACATTAAATCAGAAAAAAATGGAAGATCAGCAGATTTAACTCTTTTTTCATAAATAGTTAGTATAAATTTTTTCTTATCAACTGATAAAAAATAGTTTGTATTTTCAATACCTTCCTCGATTCCCTTGAAGGATTCTAGATTACCTAGTTTATAATTAGATAATATTTGCTCAATTTTATTTTGATTTAACTTTGTATAGACAGCCATTAATTGAGTTCTTTCGGCAATTTAAAGACAACTTTTTCTTCTGCAACTATCACCTCTTCAATAGAGACATCTCTCTCTTTTCTAATATTATCCAACAAATTTTGAACAAGCTTTTCTGGCGCAGATGCACCTGAAGATATTCCGATAGTTTCAGAATTTTCTATTTCATTAAAAGGAATTTCTTTTTCAGAATGCATTAAATGAGAATTATTACAACCCGCTTTTTTTGCAACCTCAACTAATCTGACAGAATTAGACGAGTTACGGCTACCCACTACAAAAAACATATCACACTTAGAAGCTATCTCTTTAACCGCAGACTGTCTGTTGGTAGTTGCGTAACATATATCCTCTTTAATAGGGCCTTTAATTTTTGGAAACTTCTTTTTAAGAGCTTCAATTATTTCAGCTGTATCATCTACGGAAAGAGTTGTTTGAGTAATATATGCAAGAGGTTTTTTAAAATCACTTTCTTTTAATAGATCAACATCTTTTTTTGTCTCGATTAGTTTAATCGATCCTTTTGGAAGTTGACCCATTGTTCCAATGACCTCTGGGTGATTTTTATGTCCAATTAATAATATTTCGAAACCATTTTTATTTAATTGTTCCGATTCTCTGTGTACTTTTGAAACTAATGGACAAGTTGCATCAACAAAAGATAAATTTTTTAATTTTGCTTCTTCTGGGACTGACTTAGGAACTCCATGGGCTGAAAAAATTACAGGTCTACTTGTGTCATCTACGTCAGATAATTCATCAACAAAAATCGCACCTTTTTCTTTCAATTCTTCAACAACTTGCTTATTGTGAACTATTTCATGACGGACATACACCGGAGCTCCAAACTTGTTTATAGATTTTTCAACTATTTCAATCGCCCTTTTTACTCCAGCACAAAAACCTCTTGGTGACGCTAAATAAATTTTAAGTTCTTTTTTCATTTTTTTCTAATAGATATTCCAACAATATATGCGGAAAAGTTAGCGACGCCAAACCAATAAATATTACCTTATAAATAGCCTCATCAAGCTTATAAAAATTATTTAAAAAATATATTGCAAATAAAAACATTACTGCAGTCACAAAAGTTAAAGGGATAGCTTTAATTATAAATTTTTTAAATCCTGGCTTGAAAGATCGCTCCAACTCAAAAATAAGAGTTATCGAATGCCTAATTGAGTGAAGAAAACAAAAATAAAGAGTGAAAGCTAAAATAGGTGATAAAAAAAGATTTAGTATGATTAAAGAAAAGAAGTCCATAATCATGACACCCTTTAGATTTATCTTTTCTTTTTTTGAAATGTACATAGACGATAAAAAACCAAGAAATAACATTCCAATTAAAAATTCATTACTAAAAAATCCTGCTTCAAAAACTTTAAAATTTAAAATACTAAATATTTCATTAGTTTCTTCTCTCTTTAATAATAATGGAGCCATAATTACCGTCGATCCTTTTAAGAAGAATAAACACTCAGATAAGAAAAACTTTTTTTTAAAAAAAAATACTGTATCTTCTTTTCCAAAATGATAGGCGGCCACAATTAAAAATAGCAATAAAATTGTATTAGGAAATATTAACCATAATATTATTATTAATGATGAAACTAATACATAGGCAAGATAAAAGGGTACAGTTTGTTCATATCCAAATAATTTTAAAAGCCTCTTTCCTTTGATATTATCTAATGCACCGTGAGAAATTCCCAAAATTAAAATTAAAAACAAGCAAAATATAACTGGTTCAAAATTGAGCATTAGATAAAAAGGGCTAATCAAAATACAAAAATTAAAAAATATGATTGAGTGCTTAAAGTTAATATTTTCCATTAATTTAACAATGCTTTTAAAAAGATTAATTTCGGCATTTTGATGATAATACTTATGTCTTCAAAAATATTACTTTTATTAGATAAAAATTTTATAATCGTATTTGAAGAAGTTTTAAACATATTAAAAAAAATTATAGGCATCTTTTCGGGATATTTTTCTAATACTTTTAGAAATATTTTATCTAAAAATTGATATTTTTTCCCCAAGGAGAATATTTTTGCTTTATAAATATTATCAATGTTTTTTACAATATAACGGCTATGTTCTTGAATATTTAAAAAAGTGTAACCTGTACTTAACCGAGTCATCCCTCCAGCTGATCCAATATTAATTACTTTATTATTACCTCTTATTGATGGAGAAAAGAGCGGTATAGCTCCCTTTTCAGTAAAATTTATTTTATAGTTTTTTATACCCAGATTATTCTCAATGTAATTTTCTAACTGAAGGTCATAATCTCTAAGGCTCTGATCCTCTAAATTTGATAACCAAGTAGTTTCAATCAAAGCTTTATTTTTGCTGAATGGCAATGTGTAGAAAAAATGTACATCATTTCTCTGATCACAATTAAAATCCATTAAATTTATTATTTCCTCATCAAAAATATTCTTAGGTGTCTCTATCTCAATACCTTGAAAGTGTTGCCATAATTCAGATTTATCAAGTTCTTTCTCAAAAATACTATTAAAAATTATTGAATTTTCTGAATTTATTTCGTCAAGATTTCTGAAAAAACTGATATTGGAATTTGTGGAAAGTTTAGAATTTATCTTTTTATAAAATTTTCCACTATCGATACTTTGGTAAGGAAATTTTTTACTTGTTAATTCATTAGAGTTTTCAGCAGTATTAATTGTAAAATTATTCCAACTTTTTATTACACAATCTTCAAAATTATGATCAAATACTTTCCAGAAAGACCAAGTTTTGTCTCTCCTATACTCCTCACGGGTTTCAATTATTGCTAAAGTTTTCTCCTTAAGCTTATCATTTATTTCAAGCTCATAGGCCAAGGATAAACCTGCGCACCCACCTCCAACAATAATATAATCAAATTCGTTCATTTAAATTAATCTCTTGTTCTAAAATATTATGATTTAATTGATTTTCGTAATTTAAATTTTTTATGAATAATAACTTGATAAAGTCAATGATAGATAAAAAAGTCTGAATTACCTTTTCAAATACCGGGACATAGATTTTGCCGGCTTTATTATAATTATCTATGTTATTTTGTTTGAGAATGTAGTCACCTATTTTTCTATAAACTCGTCTTGCAACAATCACTGAAAATCTTGATTTTAGTGGTATATCGCTTATAGAATTAAATGATTTTTCATAAAACGCTTGTGAGTCGTCTATTATAGATCGAATTGATGAAAAATCGTGTTTAACATATTGTCTTTTACGTGCTTTATCCTCACAAACATCTCGAGCAATATTAGTAAGTTGCATAGCTATGCCAAGATCAATCGCACCTTTAAGAGCCTCTCTATTTTTTACTTTCAGAATTTTTGACATCATTAATCCAACTGTACCTGCAACTCTATAAGAATAAACAAGCAAATCTTTTTTTGAATTAATTATTACTATTTCCTTTAGGTCTGTTTCAACTCCATCGAATAAATCAAACACTATTTTTTTTGAAATACCTTCAGTGTCAATTACTGACCACATATCTTTTATAATTTGATTGTTAAGATTTTTATTTTCAAAATCATTTTTAAACTTTGAGAAAATTTCTTTCTTTATACTAAGATTATTATTATCATCAACTATATCATCCAAGGTTCTACAGAAATTATATAAAGATGAGCATTTATCCAAAGTAGTATTTGATAGAAAAAAACTTGCCCAATAAAAAGACTTGGCATGTTTTTTTAATAAGTCACTTTTCATTAAAATAATTTATCCAAAACTTTTGCTGATGAAAGAACCCCTGGCATTCCAGCACCAGGATGTGTTCCCGCACCAACAAAGTATAAGTTTTTATATATTTCAGATTGATTATGAAATCTAAAATAAGCTGACTGAGAAAATTTTGGTTGAATTGAAAATCCAGATCCATAAAGAGTTGATAGATCTATTTCGAAGTAATCAGGTGTTAAATAAAAATCACTTACTACATTATCTTTAATTCCAGGTAGAACAGTTTTATCCATTTTATCCAAAACTAAATCTTTAAATTTATCACCTTCTTCAATCCAATTAACTTTGGACAAATTATTTGGCACTGGGACCAATACGTAAAAAGCGTCCTGGCCTGCTGGAGCCATACCAGGATCTGTTGCTGATGGTCGATGTAAATAATAGCTTATGTCATCGGATAGTATTTTCTTTTCAAAGATTTTATCAAGATGTTTTTCATAAGACTCTCCAAAATAAATCGTATGATGAGCAACATCGGCGTATTTTTTTTTAGAGCCAAAATAATAAACAAATAATCCCATTGAATAATCCATTCTTTTCATTTTTTGTTTAAATAAAAAATCATAATCTTCTTTTGATTTTATTAAGTTGTTGTAAACATTAGGAGGATCAGAGTTACAAATTACATAGTCGCTATTTATTATTTTTGAATTATTTATTTTTACACCCTTAACCTTTTTGTTTTTAGTTAGTATTTCAGTAACTTCAGCGTTTTTTATAATTTTGATATTTTCTTCATCCATTAGTTTTTCTAAAGCTTTAACAACACTTCCTGTTCCTCCCATTGAGTAGTGAATGCCCCATTTTTTCTCTAAAAATAAAATCAATGTATATATTGAAGTAGTACTGAAAGGATTACCGCCTACTAAAAGAGGGTGCATACTAAATACTCTTCTTAATTTTTCATTGGTTATGTAGTTCGAAACTAAACTATAAACAGACTTATAACTTTTTAGTTTTAATAAAGATGGAATTTGTCTCATCATAAAGATTAAATTATTAAAAGGCTTATCAGATAATTCAGTAAAACCTTTATCAAAGATTTTTTCAGTAAAATTTACTAAATTTTTATATCCGTTATAATCAGAGGGATTAAACTTTTTAACTTGTTCCTCCATAGATCTATCATCACCGTTGTAGTCGAATGTATCTCCATTACTAAATACAAATCTATACCATAGATCTAATGGCACTATTTCGACGTAGTCAGAAATTTTTTTATTGAATAATGAAAATAATTCTTCAAAAAGATATGGTGCAGTTATTACTGTGGGTCCTCCATCGTAAATAAAATTCCCTTTTTTAAAAACCCTTGCTCTGCCTCCTAGATCAGGATGCTTTTCTACTAAAGTAACCTTATGGCCTTTAGCTTTTAATCTAAGCGCAGCAGCTAGCCCTCCGAAACCTGAACCAATAACGATCGTTTTTTTTGCCATATTGTTTATGGCCTATACTAACTGGATTTTTTCTTAAGTGCTAATTTTGTTTCTTCGATACTAGAGATATAAATCTTATCTAATTTGCTTTTATCTAGAGAGTTTTTAATCAATTTTTCCACGGACTCTATAGCTATTCTTACTGAAGCATCTTTTATGTCTTTAACAGCTTGATTTTTAAGTTGTTTAATCCTTTCGCTAGCACCTTTTTTTCTATTTTCCATTAAGCTATGAAATTCTTTATTAGTCTTGATAACATTTTTTTCTGCTTCCTCATTAGCTTTGTTTATCATATCTTTAACTTCTTTTTTTGAGTTACTTATTCTTTTTTCGTGCTCTGTTAAAATATTTTTTGCTTCTTCTTTAAGTTTTTCAGCTTCGTTAATTTGATTTTTAATATCTGAAATATTTTTCTCAAGACCTTCTTTTACTTTTTGAGGTATCTTAAAATAAATTAAAATGCCAACAAAAATTAAAAAAGAGATAGTCACCCAGAAAGTTGCATCTAATATCATAAGTATTTATTAATATTTTTTTTTGAAACTTCTTCCACAGTAGCCTTTATGCTGCTTTCATTTAATTTATCACCTGATATATTTTCGATAATATTTGAAGCGATATTTTTTGAAATATCTTGAATCGAGGATATTGAATTTTTTTTAAGTTCTGAAATTTCCTTTTGTGCTTTTAAAATTTCTTTTTCAATTTCTTTTTCCATTAATTCTTTTTTTGATTGAATGTCTTTAGTTAAAATATTTTTTGACTCATTATTTATTTTAATTACCTCTTTTTTAGCATTCTCAAGAATTATCTCATATTCTTTCAGTTTTACCTCAGATTGCTTTTTAAATTTATTTGCATTCTCGAGATCTTCTTTAATTTTATTTTCTCTATTATCTAAATTACTTTTTATTTTTGGTAAGTAAAAATTTGAAATTAAAATATAAAGAGCTGTAAAAACTAAAATTAGCCAAAAAGTCTGTGATGCCCAGTACTTTGGATCCAGCTGAGGCATACCAGCCTCAGCTGCAAATAAATCTTGATTAATAGCTCCAATCGCCATTGCTAAACAAAACAAACTTTTCATACTTGATTTACTAAAATGCAAATAAAATAATCAAAGCTACTACAAGTCCAAACAATCCTGTCGCCTCTGCTAAAGCAAATCCCAACAACAAGTTTGGAAATTGTTTTTGAGCTGCGGATGGATTTCTCATAGCTCCAGATAAGTAGTTACCGAAAATAATTCCAATTCCCACTCCAGCTCCAGCTAATGCGATTGCTGCAAGACCTGCTCCAATCATTTTTGCCGCTTCTAACTCCATTTTTCCTCCTTTATTTTAATGGTGTAAATTTAATGCATCATTTAAATAGATGCAGGTTAAAATTGCAAAAACATAAGCTTGTAAAAACGCTACTAAAATTTCCAAGCCTGTTAGTGCTACTGAAAAACTAAGTGGTAACCAACCACCTAATATTCCTAAACTAACAACAAATCCCCCAAAAACCTTTAACATTGTGTGACCTGCCATCATATTTGCAAATAAACGAACTGATAAACTTACCGGTCTACTTAAATATGAGATAATTTCAATAATAGTGATTAAGGGTAAAAGCACAGCCGGCACACCACTAGGAATAAAAATACTCAAATATTTAAAACCATGCTTAATGAAACCAATTATCGTTACAGCTACGAATATGAATAAAGCCATAATTAAAGTTACTATTATATGGCTTGTCACAGTGAAAGAATATGGGAGCATTCCTACCATGTTACAAAATAAAACAAACATAAATAAACAGAATATAAATGGAAAATAAGGTTTAGCTTTTGAGCCAGCTGTATCGCTAATCATTTTTGCCACAAAAGTATAAGACATTTCTCCAATTAACTGAATTTTGCTTGGAATTAATTTTTTTTCTTTTGAGGCTAAAAATAAAAATAAGAGAATTATGGATGCACTTATTACCATGAACAAGCTTGCGTTTGTAAAAGATAAATCTATACCAGCAATTTTAATTTCAGGTCCAATTCTGTGAACCGTAAACTGTTGCATTGGATTGCTTGCCATATAAACTTTCTAACTTCCTTTTTTCTGCATATTCTTGGCTACTTTTATTACGTTTAATATTCCCGCAGCAGCTCCTAAAAAAAAGAAAATTATTATTAACCAAGGTTTAGTATCAAACCAGCTATCTAAAATAAACCCAATTATTGTCCCAACTACCACTGCGGCAACCATTTCGGAGCCTAATTTAAAGGCGTTACCCATGAAGGACCCGGGTTTTTCGTTATCATTATCCAACTGTTTTTTTATTTTAGATTTTGCAATTTCTAGGCGAGTTTTTAAATCATCAGACTTTGTCATTATTTTTTTATGCAACTAGTTCTTCTGCTCTTTGTAAATCAACAGAAACAAGTTGACTAACTCCTTGTTCAGCCATTGTTACACCATAAAGCCTGTCCATTCTGGACATTGTTAAAGCATGATGAGTAATTATTATAAACTTCGTATTAGTAATTTTTGTTAGGTCATCAAGCAATCCACAAAATCTGGTAACATTAGCATCATCTAAAGGAGCGTCAACCTCGTCTAAAACACAAATAGGAGAGGGATTGACTAAAAAAACTGCAAATACAAGAGATAGTGCAGTGAGAGCTTGTTCCCCACCTGACAACAGTGTTATCGATTGAAGTCTTTTGCCCGGAGGGGAAACAAACATTTCCAATCCTGCCTCAAGAGGGTCATCAGAGTCAACTAGTTCAATTTTAGCTGTACCGCCGTTAAAAAGTTTGGTGTAAACTTCGTTAAATTTTCTATTAACTTTTGTGTAAGCTTCAAGTAAACGCTCTCTTCCTTTTTGATTCAGTTCTTCGATGCTTGTTTTTAATTTTACAATTGCCGAATAAAGGTCAGCTCTATCATCCTCCATTTTTTTAATTTCTGTTTCGTATTTTTTAGTTTCCTCATCAGCTCTAAGATTTACTGAACCAAGAGACTCTCTTTGTTTTTTCGTTTTTTCAATCTTTTCAGTTTGTTCTTCAATAGAGGGAAAATTTTCTAAATCTACATCACTTAAATCTGACTGAGGTAAAATTGATGTTTCACTGTCAATACTCAATTCATTTTTTACCGAATATAATAAATCTTTTTTTCTATTCTCAATACCATCAATAGTAGCTTCATTTCGGGCTTTATTTTCTTTGAGGTCGGTAAGCCTTGATTGTATCTCTCTTAAGTTCTCATTTATTGAGCTAAATTTTTTTTCAGCCTCTATTAACTCATTTTCTATTTCCTCATTTCGTCTTTTTATGTTTTCTAGATTTTGTAGATTTTGACCTTTGGAAGTTGCTATTCTTTCAGGGTTTTTTTTGTTTTCGTTTAATTCTAATCTAACTTTATCTTTTCTATCATTCAACTCAGAGACCATTTTTTCTGAATTTACTTTTAAACTTCTCCAATTTTCTAACTCAATATTAATATTCTTAATTCTTTCTTTTCTTTTGATAGACTCACTTTCTATAGATTTATTTTTTCCAAATTTTTCAGCATATTCCTCTTGTGAAAGTGTAATTTTTCTTACGAGGTTTTTTAATTCTTTAAAAGTTTTTTTAGATAGCTTCACATCTCGATCAATATCTTCTTCAATTTGATCTAATAGTGCCTCTAATTGATATTGTAGTTTATCTAATTCAGTTTTAGATAATTGCAACTCTTTTGATGATTTGGACTCAACATCTGCTAACTTATTTTCTGTATTTAATAGATCTTCTTTTTCTCTTAAAATTCTTTTTTCATTAAGATCTGCATCGAGTGATATACTTTTTTCTCTCTCAAGGTCGGAGTCGATTGTTTTTATAGATTTTTCTAGTTTTTCCTGAAGAGATTTAACTCTAGACTCCTCTTCAATTAGATTAGTCATATCTAAATTTAATTTTTGGAGTGAAGCTGCGCTCTCCATTTTCTTATCTCTTAAAGGAGTTATTTTTTTATTTTCTTCATCAAGCAATGTATTATTATGATTATAATCTATATTGACTGCACTTATTTCATCATCTAGTTCGCTAAGCTTTTCTTGAATTTGTTTTTTGTCTTTTTCAATCTCTCTTATTTTGAGAAAATATAACCCTGCTTCAATTTTTTTTAATTGTCTTGATATTTCTTTGTATCTACTAGCTTCCTCAGCTTGTTTTTTTAAATTATCGAGCTGTTTTTGTTGTTGTTTTTTTAACTCATCTGCTCTTTTAAGATTATTTTCTGCAGCATTTAATCTATTTTCAGCTTCCTGTCGTCTAGCATGAATGCCTGAAATACCAGCAGCTTCTTCAAGAATTGATTTTCTTTCTATTGGTTTAGCTGTCACTAGTTGACCAATCCTTCCTTGACTAATCAAAGATGGAGAGTGAGCTCCAGTTGAGAGATCAGCAAAAAAAGTTTGAACATCTCTAGCTCTTACTTCTTTGTCGTTAATGAAATACTTCGATCCTTTGTCTTTTTCTATTTTTCTTTTTATTGATATTTCTTCAAAGTCTTTATATTGAGAAGGGCCAGTTTTCTCTTGATTATCTAATAATAAAGAAACTTCAGAAATATTTTTCGACGGCCTATTAGATGTTCCTGAAAAAATAACATCTTCCATACCAGACCCTCTTATGCTCTTTGCAGAGTTTTCTCCCATACACCACCTAAGTGCTTCTACAATATTCGATTTTCCACAACCGTTTGGGCCAACAATACCTGTAAGACCTTTTTCTATTATGATAGTTGTCTTTTCAGAAAACGATTTAAAACCTGTCATTTCTAAATTTTTAAATTTCATTTAAATTTTTTTTTCAATTTCTTTTTTGAAAACATTATATTCAATTTTTCCTTCATATTTTTTTTCATTTATGAAAATTGTAGGGGTAGACTCAATTTTGTATTTTTTTTGGGCCTCGATTCTTTGATTTAAAATACTGTCTTGCAAACTTTCGTTATTTAAGCATTTATTCATATTATCATTCGATAAGTTTAATTCTAACCCAATTTTTTTAATTAAATCATTAATCTTGTTTATATCAGATCCAACAGCCCAAATTTTTTGTTTTTCATACATTTTACCCAAAAGTTCAAATTTTTTATTGTTATCAACATGACATCTTACAATAATTTCAGCATTCAACGCAGCTAAATCCAGTGGGAAAGCATAATGTTCGAATCTCACCAAACCTTTATCAATATAATCTTTTTTAAGATTATTAAAAATTTCATTATGAAAGTTTGCGCAATGAGGACAAGTAAGAGAGGAAAATACTTTCACCTCTATTTTAGCATTATCTTCTCCAATTCCTAAAATCTCGTCATTCGCTTGAGCCGAAAATATTAAAAATATTAAAAATACTGTTTTATAGAAAATTTTATTTATTTTTTTCACTGTATGCTTTCAAAAGATTATTAAGGGAACTTTTCAGCTGAAGATCTTTTACTTTTTCAATTTTTTCTTCAATCTTACCTAGATTTTTAATTTTAAGTAAAGTTTTATTTTTAGTATTTATCTTATTCTGTGTAATCTTAACAGTTACATTACTTATACAGTTGTATCCAAAAAAACTATTAATTTTATCAATTATCTCGTTTTTTTCATACTCAATCATTAATTCTTTTCCATGGATTACACTTAGAACTAATGTACCTTCTCTCATTTCTTTACCTATCTTTATTGAAACTGGATAACAAGAGTCAGATATTTTCTTACTGACAATTCTTGTCCAGTTATCAACTATACTGGAGTAGTTGTAACCGCCCTTTCTTAAATGTTTTTTCAATGTTTTCGGAATTGAACTTGAAAATGGACGAAGGCCTTGTATCAAAGTCTGACTTTTATTATTATTTTTGTTATGCATATAAATTCAACTTTACCAAAAAAAATTTTAGCTTGGTATGATAATAGCAAAAGGAAATTGCCTTGGCGTGTTGGCAAAAAGTCACCTAAAAAGCTGTATTATAGACTCTTGAGCGAGATAATGTTGCAACAAACACAAGTAAAAACAGTTATTCCTTATTTTAAAAATTTTACAAAAAAATTTAAAACCCTAAAAGACTTATCAAAAAGCAATGAAAAAGAGATATTGAAAATGTGGGAGGGGCTTGGTTATTATAGAAGAGCAAAAAATCTTTTAAAATGCTCCAAAATTTTGGTAAGAAATTATGACTCTAAACTACCAGACTCAATTAATGAAATAAAAAAACTTCCAGGAGTAGGAGATTATACAGCTAATGCTTTGTTAGGTTTAGTTTACAACAAGCCTAGGATTGCAGTAGATGGAAATGTAAAACGAGTATTTTCTAGAAATTTAAATATAGACGATAATAAAATAAATTTTGATAAATTTATTGAAGAAAATAAAAAAAAACTTTTTACAACAAATCGTAATGCTGATTTTGTCGAAGCTTTGATGGAATTTGGAGCATTAATGTGTAAGCCAAAAGACCCAATTTGTCTTACGTGTTGTTTGAATAAAACCTGTAAGTATTTTAAATCTAAAAAGAAAATTAAAAAAATTAAAAGCAAAATGATTAAAAATAAAAATTATGATATTTTTTGTTATATTAACAAAAACAAACAAATTGCTTTGACTAAAAATAATCAAATTAGTTTTTTAAAAAATTTTAATTTACCAGAAATAAAAGAGACAAAAAACTTTTCTAAAATACATAATTGGAAATTTCTCAAAAATTATAAAAACTCAATTTCAAATTTAAAATTAAACATAAACCTATACTATAAATTTTCTAATAAAATTCCCTCAAATTATGATTGGTACTCTTTAGGAAAGAATAAAGAATTTATTCCAAGTTTTACAAAAAAAATATTTAAACAGGTCTCAACTTTATTTTAATGAAAAAAAAATTGGCAATAATTGGAGCTGGTATAGCAGGTCTAACTCTCGCAAATCTGATGAAAAAAAAATCAGATCATGAATTTATGTTATATGAAAAACAAGAAAGTTTGTCTCTTGATGAAGGTTATGGAATTCAACTATCAACTAATAGCATAAAAATTTTAAACGAAATTGGTTTTGGTAAAATAAGTAATGAAAGAATATTTCATCCTACAGGAGTTGATTTTTATAACATTAAAAATAAAAAGATCTGTGATTTAGACTTAACGCAATTTAATACAGATGTTATCAAATACACTACTTTACAAAGGTCAACTTTGATCGAATTTTTGAAAGATGATGTCTATACTCAACACTTAAGATTTGGAAAAAAAATAAAAGAAGTTTCTGAATTAAAAGGAAAAGTGTTAATTAAATTTGATGATAATACCAATGATTTAGTTGATATAGTTGTTGGGGCAGATGGTATTTTTTCTAACACCAGATCTTTTTTTGAAAAGAAAAAAAATGAACCAAAATTTAAAAAAGCAATAGCTATTAGAACAATAATTAAATCTAAATCAGAACTTAACATTAGCGAGGAAAAAATTAGTATCATCATGGGAAAAAACTGCCACTTAGTTATATATCCAGTAAACAGAAATAAAGATCTAAATTTAATTTGTATTATAAGAGACAAAAAATATAATCCTGACAACATAAAATCATTAGTTGAAAAAGTTATTCGTCAAAACTCTAATTTTGAAAAAGTGTTCGAAAATGATTTAAAATCTTGGCCACTATATTTTACTTCTCAAATTCTTCCTTCAACGAATAATAAAGTATTTTATATTGGAGATGCATTTAACGGTTTTCTTCCTACTTTAGCTCAAGGAGCAGGACAATCGATTGAAAGCGCATTTGAATTGTTTAATTTAGTTAAAGAAGAGAGTCCAGATATTCAAAAAATCTATTTTCAAGAAAGGTTAAAAAGAGCTAAAATAGTCAGAAAAAGATCAAATTTTAATTTTATTGCCTTTCATTTTTCAAGTCCAATTTTGCAAGCAATAAGAAATTTTTTCATGAAATTTCTTATTAAAAGGAAAAGTTTTATAAATTCTTATTTAGGTACAGTTTATAAGAATTAGATTCGTTTTTCTGTAATAAATTTTTGCCTTAAACTATCAATTGATACAGTCAATCCATTTAAATTATAATGCCAATAAGTCCAACCATTATAGCTCTCAGCCCCCATTATTTTTGCTGCTATTTTATGAATTGACCCCTCGGTCTCTTTATATTTTATACTTCCATCAGCCATTATTTTTGCGTTAATTTTTCTTTTTAGATCAAATAAGGACGTTCCTGGTTTTATTATTCCTAGTTCAACCAAAGAGCCAAAAGGCACTCTAGGTTTTGACTTAATATTTTTAATAGTATCAAGGTGATTATCTTCAATTTTCGTAACTTTATTAATTCTTTGTTTTGCAGCTAGAAAGTATTTTTTATCTTTTTCAATTCCATAGTATTTTCTTCCCAATTTTTTAGATACAGCTGCAGTAGTTCCAGTCCCTAAAAAAGGATCAAGAACTGTGTCTCCCTTATTAGTAGTAGCTAGTATAATTCTATGAATTAATGCTTCAGGTTTTTGTGTCGAATGAACTTTTTTTCCATTTTTTTTTAATCTCTCTTTTCCATTACATATAGGCAAAATCCAGTCAGATCTCATTTGCAAATCGTCATTTAAACATTTGATCGATTGATAATTAAAAGTGTATTTTGATTTTTTATTTTTTGAGGCCCAAATTAAAGTTTCATGAGCATTTGTAAATCTTGTTCCCCTGAAGTTGGGCATTGGGTTATTTTTTCTCCAAATTACATCATTAAGCAACCAATAATTTAAATTTTGTAAATGATAACCTAATCGAAAAATGTTATGATAAGATCCTATCACCCATATAGATCCATTATCTTTTAAAATTCTTTTACACTCCGTTAACCATGCTTTACAGAAATCATCATAGTGTCTAAAACTTTCAAACTGGTCCCAGTTATCACTAACTCCATAAACCTTACTAGAGTCTGGACGAGTTAATTTCTGACCAATTTGCATATTGTAAGGAGGGTCGGCAAAAACTAAGTCAAAAGTTTTTTCTGGAATTTTTTTTAATTCTTTTAAACAATCTCCATTAATAATTTTGTTGGAAAATTTTGACATATTCTTGATTCAACCTTAAATTGAATTTAGGGTCAAACTAATTAATGAAAAAAATTTATTTCTCTTGTGGTTGAGATTCCAAACTCGACAATATCTTGTGTACCGGTTTAAAAGCTTTTCTGTGATGCGAAGTAACACCAAATTTTTTTAAACTCTCCAGGTGAGCTTTAGTGCCATATCCAAAATTTCTCTCCCAAGCATAATTAGAAAATTTTTTAGATAGTTTAATCATAAATCTGTCTCGATAAACCTTTGCAATAATTGAGGCTGCGCTTATAACCTTAATTTTTTCATCTCCATTAATAATTGTTCTACAATTATTTAAGCCAGTTGGTGCAAAATTTCCATCTATTAAAGTCAAACCTGGTTTTATCGTAAGTTTTTCTACTGCTCTTTTCATAGAAAGCAATGATGCTTGTAAAATATTTAAATTCAATATTTCTTGAACAGAAGCAGTACCTATAGCAAAATAAGAGTTATTTTTAATATGCTCTGAAATTATCTCTCTATTTTTAAATGATATCTTTTTTGAATCCTTTAAAAGTTTTAAATCTATATTTTTTTTTAAGATTACTGCAGCCGAAACTACTGGTCCAGCAATACATCCTCTACCAACTTCATCAACTCCAGCTGTAATTAATTCTCTCAATTAAATCTTTAGGTCAGTTTTTTTGTCTCTTATCATTTTCAAATCAATCCAAGCCATTTTTTTTTGAGCTGGTTGCCTCATCAAAAAAGCAGGATGAAAGGTAATTATTACTGATAGGTCGCAAGAGCCAATTTTTTTTTTAATCCATTTTCCTCTCATTTTTGAGATTACTACATCACTTCCAATAATAGCGTTCATAGCAGTACTACCAAGCAATACGAGTATTTTTGGATTAATTATCTCAATATGCTTTGTGATAAATGGCAAATATCTTTTTATTTCTTCCTCAGTAGGTCTTCTGTTGTCAGGAGGACGATAGTTTATAATATTAGAAATATAAACTTTATTTCTATCTAAATTGATTGCTGACAACATTTTATCTAAAAGTTGCCCGGCTCTACCAACAAACGGCAATCCCTCTTGATCTTCATTAGCACCGGGTGCCTCACCTACTAGCATAATTCTTGATTTTGGATTACCATCACTAAATACAATATTTGTAGCATTTTTTTTTAAATCACAATTTTTTATACTACTAATTGTTTTTTTTAATAAATTTAAGCTTTTAACCTTATTATCTGATATTTCAAAATTTTCTTTTTTATATCTGTTTATTGCCTTATTATTATAAATTAAACTATAATTAATTAAGTTATAATACTTTATTAATTTAATTGAATTATTTTTTTTTAGCATTTTATGTTTATTTGTAAAAAACTATATAAGCTTACAGGACATTTTATTTTTGTCATTGTTTTTATTTTTTTTTCCACACTTGAAGCGAGAAATTTAGATAAATACCTAAAAGCAGATAGTATTGCTAACTATTTCTCAGGAGTCTTACTATTAAATCAAAGTAAATATGATGACTCCTTAGAATTTTTGAAAAGACTTAATGGTTTAGAAAGTACCCACCAAGATTATTCAGAAAAATTTATTTATACTTTGATTAATTCAGGAAATTTTATTCAAGCTTTCAATTACTCAAAAAAACTTGAAAAAGAAAAACTTAGCATTTTTCAAAGCGAACTTATCATAGGAATTTATTATTTTTCACATTCAAAATTTGAATTAGCAAGTAAATATTTTATCAAAGCGAAGAAAAGAAATTCTATTTCGTTATTAGATAATTATGTTGTCGATACATTGATTATTTGGTCTAACTTAGAAAATAGTAATTTAGAACAAGCATCATTCTCTTTAAATTCACTTGATAAAAGATTTAATAATTTAATAAAAATACAAAATATATTTTTAAATTGTTTTTATAATAGCAATAAGACAGATGAACTTTTTAAAAAACTTATTAATAATCAGAAAACAGATTTTTCTAGATACAATTATTTTTATGCAAAATTCTTAAATGATGAAGGAAAAAAAACCGAAGCAAAAAAAATTTTGAATTCTGCACTAAAAAAATATCCAAGAAATTTATTACTCAATCAATTCAACTTTGATTTGATAGACTCAAAAAAAAATTTTAATTTCAATTGTAAAGAACTTAATCATATAATTGCTGAAATTTTATACATCACTGCTAATGCTTTATCTTCACAGTCAATCTTTTCTATATCAAATTTTTACTTAAATATTGCTAAATATCTTAACAAAGATTTTCATTCTTTCGATGCTTTATTGGCAGAGAATTTTTATAAGATCGACGATACAATAAGTGCAAAAAAGATTTATAAAGAGTTTATGGCATATGGTGATGCGTTTAGCTGGTATTCTAGTAAACAAATTTCAAGAATTTTAGTTCAGGAGAACAACTTAGAAAAAGCTTTAAAGTTGTTAAACAAAGCATATGATAATTTGCCAGTAAAAGGAATTTATGAAACCTATGATTTTGCAGAGTTTTTGAAAAATAATAAAAAATTTAAAGAGTCTATTAATTATTACACAAAAATTTTAAATTCCATAAACTTTGAACATCCTCTTTATCCTGAAGTAACAGATAGTCGTGGTGTCTCTTATGAGAGGATTGGAGATTGGAAAAAAGCGGAAAAAGATTTATTAGCATCTTTAAAAGCTGAGCCAGATCAAGCTTATGTGATTAACTACTTAGCTTATTCCTGGATAGAACAGGGAATAAAAATTGAGAAATCTTTAGATATGTTAAAAAAAGCTAACAATTTAAAGTCTAACGACCCTTACATAATCGATTCTCTTGGTTGGGCTTTATTTAAATTGAAGAGATACGAAGAATCTCAAAAATATTTACAACTTGCTGTCAGGCTGTTACCCGCAGATCCAATTATAAATGATCACTTTGGCGATGCTCTTTGGAAGAATGGTAAAGAAATTCAGGCTAGATATTATTGGAATTATGTTCTCAATCTTAAACGGGCTGAAAAAGATTTAAAAAATAAAATTCAAGATAAATTAATTAAAGGCCTTTAAAATGGTCTTAAAATCTTATGCAAAAATTAACTTATCTTTATCGATAATTAATAAATTAGCTAGCGGACTCCATGATATTCAATCTTTTTATTGTTTAATAAATCTTTTTGACACGATTTATATAAAAAAGAGATCAGAAAGAAAAAAAACTGACAAAATCATATTTAAAGGACCCTTTTCTAAATATCTTAAAAGATCTAATAATTCTGTCAAAAAAGTTTTAAAAATACTTAGAGAAAATAAATATATTTCGAATTATTATTCTATAAGTGTTTATAAGAGGATCCCAGTTTTTGCAGGCCTTGGAGGAGGCACTAGTAATGCCATTTCAATTCTTAAGTATTTAATAAGCAAAAAAATTAATAATAATTTGATGAACAAAATCGATCGCACCATTGGCACTGACTCAAGACTATTTTTTTATGATCAAGGTTATCTTAAAAACATCAAAACAGTAGTTAAATTTCAGAAGAAGTTTAAGTTATTTTTTATTATAGCTAACCCTAGAATAATAAGCTCGACAAAAGAGGTTTATTCCAAGGTAAAAGTATTTTCTAATGAAAATGTCCAGATTAAAAAAAATTTTAGTTCAAAAAAAAATTTTATTGAACATCTTAGAAAGTCGAAAAATGACTTACAATTTATTGTTGAAAAAAAACACCCGAAGGTTAAAAGTTTACTATTAAGCATTAATGACCTGAAGGGTTGTTATTTTTCAAGAATGTCTGGCTCAGGGTCTTCTTGCTATGGTTTGTTTTCAAATCAAAATTGTTTAAAAGTCGCACTTAAATCTCTCAGAAAAAAATACCCAAAATTTCAGTTTTCAATTGCAAAAACTATTTAAATTTAATGAATTATGATGTATCAGTCATTTGTATTTGGGGCATAGCCAAGCGGTAAGGCAGCGGTTTTTGATACCGCCATCCTAGGTTCGAATCCTAGTGCCCCAGCCATAGATTTATGTTCAATCTAAGTTTAAATTTTTTACAAAATATCAAAAATCTGATTTTTCCTTTTTATAAAAATAAAGATTTAAAATTTATCTTCAAAAAATTACAAGAGGGTATTCCTGAAGATAAAGTAGCCTCAAGATTTGTAGGTGGATGTGTAAGGAAGCATCTCTTAAATGAAAAAATAGATGATATTGACATTGCAACAATTTTAACAACAGACCAGATCAAAGAAAAATTAAAAGACACAAATCTAAAAGTTATTGATACAGGAGTTAAACATGGAACTGTTACTATTGTTTCAAAAAAACACAAAGTTGAATTAACAACCTTAAGAAAGGATGTCAGAACAGATGGAAGACATGCAGAGGTAGAATATACTGATAACTGGCAACAAGACTCTGAGAGAAGAGATTTCACAATTAATGCAATTTATATGGATATCAATGGAAAACTTTATGATCCACAAATGGGAACAGTTGATCTTAAAAATAAAATTATCAAGTTTATTGGAGACCCACAAAAAAGAATAGAAGAGGATTATTTAAGAATTATCAGATTTATAAGATTTAAAGTTATGTATGATATTGCAGTTGAACCAACAACTAGTGATGTGATTAAACAAAATCTAGTAGGTATTCAAAAAATCTCCAAAGAGAGAATTTTAATTGAATTAATAAAAATTTTAAGTCTAAAAAACTTTTTAACAATTAATCAAAGTGGTAATTTGAGGGAAATATTTTCAATGATATTTCCTGAATTTTTGTATTTGAACAGATTAGAAAGACTTAAAAAGATATATCATTATTCAGAAGTAAATGTAGATATTTTGTTGGCAGTGATGTTGATTGATGAAAAGGAAAATCATGAATATTTTATTCATAAGTATAATGCATCTAATAAAACTAAGGATACCTTGGATCAATTTAATAAAAATTTAATAGAACTGAAAAATGATAAAGAGTTTTTTGAAAAAAATTTAATTAAAAATGCTTATTTAAATGGAAAAAATCATTTAATAGCTCTTAATATAATTAACTTTTCAATAAATTCAAAAGTGAAAATAAATGATTTTTTTAAAACTCTTAATGAAATTTTAGAAATTAAAGTACCTATATTTCCAATAGATGGCGAGATCTTAAAGCAAAGGGGGATGCAGGAGGGACTGAGATTAGGAAATGTTTTAAAAATTTTAGAGAAAGAGTGGATAAATAATAATTTTAAAATTTCAAATGAAAGAGTTGAAGAAATAATTAAAGTAAATTCAAATTAAATATATTCAACATCAAGTATTTCAAAGTTTCTCTCCCCGGAAGGTGTCGTTACACTTATCATCTCACCTTTATTTTTACCGATAAGGGCTTTCCCTATTGGACTTTTAAAAAAAATTAGATTCTTTTTTATATCTGCTTCATCCTGGCCTACTAATCTATAAGAAATTTTTTTATCTGATTCTAAATCTTGAACTTTTACAGTCGATCCAAAAATTACTTTTCCATTATTTTCTATTTTAGTGACATCAATTACATTCGCTCTTGCTATTATATCATTAATTGCAATAACACGGCTTTCGATTAATGCTTGTTGCTCTTTTGCAGCATGATATTCAGCATTCTCTTTTAAATCTCCATGAGATCTTGCTTCAGCTATTGCTTCTACAATTTTTGGCCTTTGAATATTTTTTAGATCTTCTAACTCTGCCTTTAAATTTTGAAGACCACTGACTGTAATTGGTTCTTTTTCCATAACTATTTCCACTTTGCTTCAGGAGGGAGTGACATTAATATTGAGTCAATATTTCCTCCTGAGTTTAATCCAAATCTCGTGCCTCTATCATACAAAAGATTGAACTCTACATACCTTCCTCGTTTGATGAACTGTTTTTCTTTGTCTTTGTTTGTCCATTTAAATTTTTCTTTTCTCTTTATAATTTTCTTTGAAATATCTATAAAAGAAAGACCAAGCTCTCTTACAAATTTAAAATTTTTAATCCAATCTTTAGTTTCATAATCAAAAAAAATACCACCAATGCCTCTAGCTTCTTTTCTGTGTGGTAAATAAAAATATTCATCACACCATTTTTTGTATTTTTTATAATCTTTTTTATTTTGAAAACATATTTTTTTTAATTCATCATGTATCATTTTTTTTTCTTTTAGATCTTCATAACTTGGTGTTACATCCATCCCTCCACCAAACCACTCTTTAGAAGTTACTATAAACCTAGTGTTGAAATGTATTGCAGGCATTTTGGGGTTTCTCATATGAGCAACCACAGAAACTCCTGAAGCCCAGTATTTACCTTTTCTTTCAGCTCCTAATATTTTTGATCTAAATTGTTTAGGAAAAATTCCTGAAACGGTAGACTTATTGACTCCAACTTTATCAAATATTTTTCCATTTGATAACAGAAATGAAGTTCCTCCACCTTCATTTTTTTTATTTTTATTCCAATCTCTTTTTGAGAATTTCACTTTATTATTTTCAAGATATTCAAATTCTTTACAAATCTGAGTTTGTAAATATGAAAACCAGCTATCAGCCATTTTTTTTCTAAATTCAGGTGTAATCATTTAAGTAAGTTATTTTGTCTTAAAGCTTCAGAAGCTACTATCGCAACACTCATTGCAACATTTAAAGATCTAGTTTTTTTGTTCATAGGTATCTTTATTTTATTTTTGAGTATTTTATGTATCTTTTCTGGAACCCCAGCACTTTCTTTTCCAAATAAAAGCATATCATTCTTTTTAAATTTAAACTTATGATATAATTTTTTTGCCTTGGTTGTCATTAAAACTATTCTTGATTTCTTATATTTTTTTTTAAATGATTCAAAACTATTGTGCCGAACAATCTTACTTAAGCCAGCATAATCCATAACTACTCTTTTAAATCTGCTATCGTTTAAATTAAAACCACATGGTTCTATTAAGTGAATATTCAAATTTAGACAGGCTCCCAGTCTGATTATTGCTGCAGTATTTTGAGGGATATCAGGTTTGTAAAGTACTATGTGCATTATTTAAGCTTAATTTATGTGTCATTCTGACCCTAGAAATCTTTAAAATATGGTTTTATTTAATAATTATATTATAAGCACTTACATAAATGAGCAAAGAAGAAAAAAAAGTTAATAGAAGAGATTTTTTATTTACAGCTAGTTATACAGTAGGAGCAGTAGGGGTTGGAGCAGTTATTTGGCCAATGATTGACCAAATGAATCCTGATAAAGCCCAACAAGCTTTAGCAACTACAGAAGTTGATATTAGTAGTATAGAACCTGGTAAGTCTATTACTGTTTTATGGAGAGGAAAACCAGTATTCTTAAAAAGAAGGACTCCAGCGGAAATTGCTGAGGCCAGAGCAGTAAAGATGGACGATTTGCCTGATCCTCAAAAAGATGAAGATAGAGTAAAAGAGGGTAAAGACGAATGGTTAGTCATGCTAGGCGTTTGTACGCATCTTGGATGTGTACCTCTAAAAGATAAAGGCGATTTTAATGGTTGGTTTTGTCCTTGTCATGGTTCACACTATGATGTATCAGGCAGAATAAGAAAAGGACCAGCGCCAACAAACATGGAGATACCGAAGTTCGAATTTGTTGACAGTAATACAATAAAGATTGGTTAAGAAATTATGAGTGAACACGAATACGTACCGAAATCTAAAGTAGCTAAATGGTTTAACGACCGTTTGCCATTGCTTACTCTTGGAGCACACCTTACTGATTATCCTACTCCAAAAAATTTAAATTATTGGTGGACCTTTGGTGGAATTCTAACTTTTTGTTTAATCACCCAAATAGTTACAGGAATTGTTTTAGCAATGCATTACGTCGCTCATGCAGATTTAGCTTTTGCGAGTGTAGAACACATAATGAGAGATGTAAATTATGGTTGGCTAATAAGATATATTCATAGTAATGGTGCATCTATGTTTTTCTTAGCAGTTTATATTCATATTTTTAGGTCTTTATTTTATGGATCATATAAATCACCAAGAGAAGTGATCTGGATAATTGGTCTGATGATTTATTTATTGATGATGGCAGCAGCTTTCATGGGTTATGTTTTGCCTTGGGGTCAAATGAGTTTCTGGGGTGCTACAGTAATAACTAATTTATTTAGTGCGATCCCATTAGTTGGAGATAGTATAACAACTTGGTTATGGGGAGCATATTCTGTAGATAATCCAACACTTAACAGATTCTTTAGTTTACATTACTTAATTCCGTTTTTAATTTTAGGATTAGTAGTTTTGCATATTTGGGCTTTACATGTTCCAGGTAATAATAATCCTGTAGGTATTGATATAAAGAAACCTTCAAAAGATACAGTTCCATTTCATCCTTATATAACAATTAAAGACGCTTTCGCACTTCTAGTCTTTATGATTATATTTGCTGGATTTGTTTTCTTTACACCAAATGTTTTAGGACATTCTGATAATTACATTCCAGCTAACCCATTAGTCACCCCTGCACATATTGTGCCTGAATGGTATTTGCTTCCTTTCTATGCAATTTTAAGATCAGTGCCTGACAAACTAGGAGGCGTTATTTTAATGTTTAGTGCCATTTTTATTTTGTTCGTTCTACCTTGGTTAGACACATCAAAAGTTAGATCGGCTGTTTTTAGACCGATTTATAGACAGTTCTTTTGGATATTAGTAATAGACGTTCTAATGCTTGGTTATGTTGGTGCGATGCCAGCTGAAGGAATTTACTTAGTATTAGCTAGAGTGGGAACTATTTATTATTTCTTACATTTTATAGTAGTTATGCCTGTTGTTGGTTATTTGGAAAAAACGGATCCGATTCCTATGAGCATCTCCGAGCCAGTATTAACCGGAGGAGCAGAACCATCTTTAGCTAGGAAGGTTAATGATAAAGTCTAATATAAAACTACTCGTTTTATCTTTTTTACTTCTTATCTCACTTAGACCACTACAAAGCGCTGAAATGGTTGATCCAATAAAAGTAGATTGGAGTTTTAAAGGTTTAACAGGAACTTTTGATAGAGCGTCACTACAAAGAGGTTTTCAAGTTTATAAAGAAGTCTGTGCTTCTTGCCATTCAATGCAATATCTTAGCTATAGAAATCTAGGAGAACCTGGTGGACCTGAGTTTTCAGAACAAGAAGTAAAAGCGATTGCAGCTAGTTTCGAAATAGAGGATGGTCCAGACTCTCAAGGAGAAATGTTTACTCGACCAGGAAAACCTTCAGATAAATTTAAGAGTCCATACCCTAATGTTCAGGCAGCGACAGCTGCAAATGGTGGGGCATACCCGCCTGATATGTCAGTTTTAGTCAAAGCAAGAAAAGGAGGAGCTAATTATATTTATTCAGTTCTTGTTGGCTACGAAGACCCTCCTCCAGGTGTAACTCTTGATGACGGTGTTTATTACAATAAATATATGGCTGGTAATAAAATTAAAATGCCAAATAATTTAATGGATGGTTTAGTTGAATATGCAGATGGCACGGAGTCTACTGTTGATCAAATGGCCAAAGATGTAACAACTTTTTTGGCTTGGGCTGCTGAGCCAGAACTCGAAGAGAGACATAAAACTGGTGTAAAAGTAATCATTTATTTAGTTCTTTTAACAATTCTTGTTTATTTAAGCATGAAAAAAATATGGTCAAGGATTGACTCTGAAGTATAAAACATCACCATCTTTTACAATATAATCTTTTCCTTCAATTCTTAATTTTCCATTTTCCTTACATTTTTCTACACTACCATATTTTATAAAATCTTCACAAGATACAGCCTCCGCTCTGATAAAATTTTTTTCAAAATCGGTATGAATGACACTAGCTGCTTTTGGGGCAACAGTATTTTTTTTTACTGTCCAAGCTCTGCTTTCCTCAGGGCCTGAAGTAAAAAAAGTATCTAATTTTAAAAGATCATATCCTTCTTTAATCAATTGATTTAATCCGGTTTTATTTAAACCGATATCCTGCATAAAAGTCTCTTTTTCATTCTTATCTAAACCCGAAAGCTGGTCTTCTATATCAGCACAGATTTTTATTATTTTTTCATTAGGATATTTGTTTTGTACATCTTCAGTATATTGATTTCCTTTAGACAAATTCTCTTCATCTACATTACATACAATTATTTTAGGTTTAATACTTAATAGACCTATACTAGATAAAAATTTATTTTCTTCTTCATTATTAATCTTCACCTCTTGATTTTTATCAAGCTGATTTAATTTTTCTTTTAAAATCTTTATTTCTTTATCCTCAAGAAGTTTCTTTTTACCCTTTTCAAGTTTTTTTTGAACAATATCAAGGTCAGACAAAACTATTTCTGTCTTTATAGTTTCTAAATCACTTGAAGGGCTTATTTTTGAATTTACGTGGGTAATTTTTTCTGAGTCGAAGCACCTCACTAAATGTATTATCGCATCTACTTCTCTAATATGTGAAAGAAATTTATTGCCAAGACCCTCACCTTTTGATGCACCCTTAACTAAGCCAGCTATGTCAACAAAAGTTATGTTTGTATAAATCTTTTTTTTTGAATTAGAAAGCTTAGCTAATTGATCTAATCTCTCATCAACAACGTCAACAATACCAATATTGGGATCAATTGTGCAGAAAGGAAAATTTGCCGCCTCAGCATTTTTAGAGGCAGTTAAAGCATTAAATAATGTTGATTTACCAACATTTGGCAATCCAACTATTCCACACTTAAATCCCATTTAGGTTTTGATTAACTTTGCTAGAAAATAAATCCATCTTTTTGTCAATGAGTGTGGGTATCTGCTTTACAATATTTTCAGTAATTTCTTTGATCTTTTCTTCCTCGTCCTCTCTAAAATCTTCGAGCACATGATTGTTAACTTTCTTCTTTTGTTTTGGGTGTCCAATACCGATGCGAACTCTTGAGTATTCTTTTCCTATAAATTTATCTATCGACTCAATTCCATTGTGACCAGCACTGCTCCCACCAAACTTTGCTTTAATTTTACCAAAATCAATATCCATATCATCATGAAAAACTATCACGTCTTTTGCATCAATTTTAAAATAATCTATTAACTCCTTTATAGCAGTTCCAGAATTATTCATAAAAGTTAATGGCTTAATGGCATAAATTTTTTTCTCTTCGATATTTCCAGTTGTAAGCAAACCTTTGAATTTTGGTTTTTGTTTTGATAATTTAAAATGTATATTTATTGCATCAATAATCTTAAAGCCAATATTGTGTCTAGTATTAGTATAGTCAGAACCTGGATTTCCTAATCCAACAAGTAAAAGCATATTAATTATTTCTTTTCAGCAGGTTTTTTTTCTTCAGGTTTCTTATCAGTAGATTTTTTTTCAGCAGAACCCTCTTTAGCTTTATCATCTTTTTTTGCTGGATCTCCGTCTTTGGCTACTGCTTCTGTTCCTTCAGCAGGTGTTTCACCTTCTGCGCCTTCGGCTGTCGTTTCTTCAGCAGGTTTTTCAGGCTCTTTAATTACAGTCGGAGCAGCTACTGTTGCAACTACGAAATCACGATCTGTAATAGTTGGTATTACATTTTCAGGAAGTTTTACTGAAGAAATTTTAATACTTGTACCAATATCTGTACCCGTTAAATCAACTACTATTTCATCTGGAATATTTTCAGCTGGACATTTCAATTCAACTTTTCTTCTTACAATATTTAGCACACCACCTCGCTTTAATCCTGGAGACTCTGGATGATTTATAAATTTAACAGGTATTTCCAAAATAATTTTTTTACCAGAAACAATTCTCATGAAATCTATATGAATAGGTTCTTCAGAAACCACATGGTAAGCTACATCTCTTGGAATAACTTTTTCCTTTTTTCCTTCTAATTCGAGTTCTAGCACTTTTGACAAAAAAGTATCAGAATTAATTATATTTGAGATTTCTTTTTTACTAACTGAAATATTTTGATTTGAGTTTTTTCCACCATATAAAATTGCGGGTATTAAACCTTTTGCCCTTAGTTTATTATTTGAGCCAGCCGATAAATTTTCTCTTTTTGTTGCTTTTAGATTATTCATAATTTTATTGAAAAGGTATATAACTCAAGATTTCTGCTAAAACAAGTATTAATTAAATAAATCTGACACTGAATTAGAATTTGCTATTCTTTTTATTGCTTCTGACATCAGTGAGGCAATAGATAACACCTCAATTTTATTATTATTTTTAATCTTTTGAGCATTATCAATTGTGTCTGTAATAATTAATTTTTTAATTTTTGAATTTTTAATTTTTTTTACAGCATCACCACTTAAAACTGCGTGTGTAATAAAAACATAAACCTCATTTGCCCCACTTTTTTTGAGTGCATCAACAGCATTAACGATAGTTCCTCCGCTATCGATTATATCGTCTACGATGATACAAGTTTTATTTTTAACATCTCCAATAATATTCATAACTTCTGATTTACCTGGCGCCGGTCTTCTTTTGTCGATTATAGCTAAATCAGCTTTTATACGAGTTGCTAACGCACGAGTTCTTGCAACTCCACCAACATCTGGAGAAACACAAATTAATTTTTTCGAACCTAGTTTTTTTTTTATATATTTTGAAAATAATGGGGCTGTATAAAGATTGTCGACTGGCATGTCAAAAAAACCTTGGATTTGTCCTGCGTGAAGATCTACGGTAACAACTCTTGTCGCACCAGCATTTGAAATTAGGTTTGCTACAACTTTTGCAGAAATTGATGTTCTCGGAGCCACCTTTCTATCTTGTCTTGCATAACCGAAATAAGGTATTACGGCTGTAACAGTTTTAGCTGAAGATCTTCTTAACGCATCAATTACTAACAATAGTTCCATTATATTATCATTGGCAGGGTTAGATGTAGACTGTATTACAAATACACTATTGCCTCTAATATTCTCATTGATCTCAATATAAATTTCTCCATCTGCAAATCTTCTTATGTTAGTATTTATTAATTTTAGTTTAAGATTCTTAGAGATATCCTTGCTAAGCTTGAGATTGCTAGTTCCAGATAAAATTTTCATGAAAAGTATCTATTTATACAATTATTTTGTGACGTTTTCAATTTTTTTATACTAATCTAATTACAGATATACACCTTCCATAATCGCTTTGATTTAGAATAGTAGATCTTCTGAAGCTAAAAAAGTAATTTTTTTCTTTAAAAGTATCGTGATTCACTTGATCTATTTTTACTCCAAGGTCTAGTAATTTACTAGTCACATATTTTCTCAAATCAAAGAATTTTTTTAATTTACTTTTTTGCGAAAAAAATTTTTTATTTTTTTTGGATCTAGATACAAATTTTTTATAAAAATCAATATCTACCTCATAACTTCTTTTACCAATACACGGTCCAATACTTGCATAAATATTGCTTTTAAAATTAAGTTTTTTTATTTTATTAATAGTGTTTTCCAATATTCCAGAAAAAGCACCTTTCCAGCCTGCATGGATGCATCCTATGACACCATTTTTTCGATCGAAAACCAATATTGGAACACAATCTGCTGTCACCACACCTAACAGTATCCCTTTTTCTTTTGTTATAACCGCATCAGCAATTATTTTTTTTTTTAAATTATCTTTATTAACCTCTAGAACCTTATTACTATGTGTTTGATGCATAAGTATTAAATTATTTAAATTAACTTGCATTTTATTTACGACTAAACTTAGATTTTTAATAATGTGTTTCTTGTTATCATTTGAGCCTTTTCCGCAGTTTAATCCTTTATACAAACCTTTTGAAAAACCTCCTTTTCGTGAGAAAAAACAATGTCTAATTGTTTTAAAAGATTTGAATTTTTTTGAGAAAAACATTATTTAAATCCAAAGTATTTATCTGATTTAAAATTATAGGCTAAAATTACCTTAAATAAATCACCCATTAATTTTGGGCTAATCAGTCGCTTAAGTCTCAAATAAAGGTTTGATTTTTCTCTAAACTTCATATTCTTGGAAATGATTTCAGCTCTTTCTTCAATTCCCATATTTTTTAAAAACTCTTTTTGTGAAATTACGCCTTTTACCTGTAAATCCTTTTTAAGAAAAAATTCCTTAATCAAAGGAAAATTAACAAGTGAAGAAATATCAGCTTTACCCAGATTGTCAAAAATATAATTTTTTTTATGTTTTATGACTGATTGAAGAGTGTTTTGATTATTTGGCTTTAAGTATCCATAATCAATCATCAAAATGCACCCGCCCAAATTAGAAATTTTTTTTGCAATTTCATCTAAATAATTTAAACCAATTTGAGGAAATTCAATAAATTTAATTTTATCTAAAGTTTTATAGGAATTAATAATTTTGGTATTTTTATTTGAAGTTTTTCTATATATCTCCTTAATCTTGTTACATTTTTGTAATACAAAATATTTTTCAAATAAATATTTTTTATCCCGTTTAAATTGTTTTATTGGAATCGCGTCAAAAAATTCATTTCCAAAAAAGATAACGGGTCCGCTTTTAATTTTATTAAAGTTATCAATCCATGTTACTTCGTTGTTATTAATATTTTTTTTTTGTATTTTTTTTAAAAATTCACTTTTTTCAAAAAGGTATATTTTTTTAGACGAATTAAATTGTTTAAACTTCTTAAAAACTTTCAAAAGAACTTCTACCAAACTACCATCGCCTGGGCCGAGTTCAATTATGTTAAATTTTTTTGGCTTTCCAATAATTTCCCATGTAGAAATCATCCAAACAGCAATCATTTCCGAAAATAAATTTGAAATGTTTGGAGCAGTAACGAAATCACCTTTGTAACCAAAAGGAAATTTAGAATTGTAGTAACCTTTATCTTTTTTGTACAAAACTTTCTCTAAAAATTGATCAACAGAGAGAGACTTTGCATCTTTAAAAAACTTTAAATTAGATTTCATTTTTTTTAAAATTATAAATTATAAAGCCTGCAACAATCATAAAAAAACTTAATAATGTTCCCATACTAAAATAATTCAACAAATAACCTACTTGAGGGTCAGGCTCTCTAAATAACTCTGAAAAAATCCTAAAGATACCATAAAAAATTAAAAATAGTGATGAACATTGGCCAGATGAGTAATCTTTTTTAAAAATTAAAAAATTTAAAACTAAAAATAACAACAATCCTTCTAAACACGCCTCATATAATTGAGAAGGGTGTCGCGGCTGCATATCTAAACTTGGAAAAATTACTCCCCAAGATACTGTACTTACTTTTCCTACAAGCTCACCGTTTATAAAATTTGCAATTCTCCCAAAAAAGATTCCTAAAGGGGCTACGCAAGCAATTATATCTAGAAGAAAAAATGTTTGTAGCCCTCTTTTTTTTGAAAAAATATAAGTCGCGAATATTATTCCTATTAAAGCGCCATGGAATGACATACCGCCTTCCCAAACTTTAAAAATATCTATAGGATTTAAAATATAAAATTTAAGATTATAAAAAAATACATAGCCAAGCCTGCCACCAACAATAATTGAAATGATTAAGTAGGCGATCAAATCATCAAAATCTTTAAGGTTGAAAGTTCTTCCAACCCTTTGAAAGCGCCAATTTATTATTTTTTTTCCGTACCACCAGCCTATCAGAATTCCAAATATATAAGCCAACGAATACCACCTAATTTCAATAAAACCAAAATCGAATAGTACCGGATCAAAATTATGGATAAACATGTTATCTTATATCACATTTGAAATTAACATGCCTATCAAATAAGATAAGATATGAATAATTCTGAAAAATTTTTAAAAACAATTTCTGAGCTAATTGAAAATGGAGTTTTGACTTCAAAAGATATTAAAGAAGAATTATCCAATGATCTAAAATTTAAAAAAGATAAAATATTTAATAAACTTAATCTAGTTTCAAGAGAGGAGTTTGAAGTTTTAAAAAAAATCATTCAAAAACAAGATCTTAAAATTAAAAAATTAGAGAAAAAACAAAGATTTAAGAAGGTAAAGAAATCTTAACAAGTAAACCGTTAAACCTACTTTTCCCTAAAATTATATTTCCACCATGGGAATTGATTACGTCCTCAACAATTGCAAGCCCTAAACCCACTCCAGATTGGTTGAGACTTCTGCTTTTATCAAGCCTAAAAAAAGGTTTGAAAACATTTTTGTATTGATCTTCCGGAATTCCTGGACCATCATCTTCAATTAATATAATAACCCGATTACTACTCGTAAATGTTTCAACAAATACGTTTTTTCCATAAGACAATCCATTTTGAATAACATTTTCAAATGACCTCTTTAATGCCAGTGGTCTTGCTTTGAAATTTATATTATCTTTACAATTTATTTTCAAATTTTCATTATTAATACTGTTTTCTAATTCATTGAGTAATCTCTTTAAATTTATGTTTGAGGACTTTTCTAGAGATTGGGTCTTTGCGAATTGAAGATAATCATTGAGCATTTTTTCCATTTCATCTATATCTTTGGACATTTTAGAAGATAGATCCTTTTGTTCCAACATTGCCAGCTGAAGCTTTAATCGAGTTAGTGGAGTTCTTAAATCATGGCTTATACCTGATAACATTTCCGATCTTTGATTAAGATGGCGATTTATCCTTTTTGCCATTCTGTCAAACTCATATGCAGCTTTTCTAATTTCTTGTGCACCTGAAGGCCTAAAATCATTTACATAATCACCTTTTCCAAATCTTTCAGCTGCTTTAGCTAATCTCACTAAAGGTCTTGTTTGATTTTTTAAAAAGATGAGCGCAACTATAATTAAAAGCAATGATGGTAACGTAGTCCATAAAACAAACAATCTCACAGATGAAGTAGCAACCATCTCTTTAGGAACTAAAAATTCAATAATCTCATCATCTGACTTTATTTTAACCTCAACAGCATTTTTAAATTTGGAGGTACTAAACCAATAATTATTATTTCCAAAGGTAGATTTTAGTTCCCTTCTTAAAGATCTGTCCATTGGACTAAATCTTCTTTCTCCAGTTGAGTTTGGAAAAAGTTCCTGTGAAATTCCTATCTCAAAATTAAAATTATTTTTATAACTATCAGTTAAAAAATCTAAATTTTTTTTATCATTTTGATATACGTCTTGAACAGCTTTTAATTGAGCTACTAAAGACCGTGTAACATTTTTATTGGTTTTGATCCAAATGCTGTCATAAAAAACTATTGTAACAATAAGTTGTAATAGAATTGTTGGTGTCGCAACGATTATTAACGCTCTATAAAAAAGTCTCTTAGGTAAAATAATTTTTAAAAATCTATTCAATCCAGAGAACATAACCAGACCCTCTAATTGTTTGTAAATATTTTGGATTTTTTGGATTTTCTTCAAGTTTTTGTCTTAGTCTTGTAATCATAACATCTACCGACCTTTCTTGAGTTATACCAGAAATTTTACTCATTTCGTCTCTTGAAAATGTCTTTCCAGGATTAGCTAGCATTTCTATAAGCACTTTTTTTTCTGTGGAATTAATTTTTTTTATTTTTGTTTTTAAATTAACATTCATCTTATTTAAATCTATTTCTGCTAAACCAACAAAGTGTTTAGTATTTAAATCAATTTTACTTTTGTTTTTAATAATATTTTTAATTCTTAGTAGCAATTCTTTTGGCTCAAAAGGTTTTCCTATGTAATCATCAGCTCCTAATTCTAAACCCTTTATTCTATTTTCAACCTCACCTTTGGCTGTAAGAAGAATAATTGGAATGTTAAGCTTTTTTTTAATTTCTTGAGTCAATTCATAGCCATTTTGACCCGGCATCATAACATCTAAAATGATTGTATCAAATTTTATATATTTTAATTTTAATTTTGCTTCTTCTGCATTTTCTGCAGTAGAAACAATATATTGATTTTCTGATAAATAATCTTTTAATAAAGACCTTATTCTATCATCATCATCAACGACTAAAATATGTAATCTATTATTTTCCATCTATTATTTTTTTAAGAACATTTTTAAATTTAATTACGGAGTCTGAGCTTGAATTTTTTAAAGCATTAAATATTCTTTTTTTTTGGGTGTTATAAACTTGCTCAAAAAATACTTTTCCCTCTTTATCTAAATAAAGATTTTTTTTTCGAGTATCATTTTCATCCTGTATTTGTTTTATCATTTTTGATCTTATCAAATCACGCAATACTCTATTCAAACTTTGTTTAGTTATTTTTAGCTTAAAAATTAATTCTCCCAAATTAATACCTGGGTTGCTTTCTATGAGATTTAAAGCTCTTAAATGCGCAGTCCCAAAAAACTTTTTAGATAGAATTTCTCTAGGATCAGAAAATGTTTCCCTATAAGCATAATATAGAAGTTGAATAAATTCTTTGATTTGATCGTCTTTAAGATAAAGGAGCTCTTTCATAATGGTAAGTTATATTGACTTATCTTATTAAGGAATATACTTTTTTAAAAGTTAAAAATCTATATATTTACAAAAATGGAAAGCGTTCCCTACGACAAAAGAAAAGGAAAAATATGGTTCAATGGCAAAACCGTAGATTGGGCAGATGCAAATATTCACATTTTAAATCATGGTTTGCACTACGCTAGTTGTGTTTTTGAAGGAGAGAGAGTTTATGATGGAGAAATTTTTAGGTTAGAGGAGCATACCGAAAGATTATTTCACTCAGCAAAAAGAATGGGCATTGATGTTCCCTATACAAGGGACGAAATTAATAATGCTTGTAATAAAATAGTTAATATTCAAAAAGTTAAAAATGGATATGTAAGACCTTTAATTTGGCGAGGCAGTGAAATGATGGCGATTTCAGCACAAAAAAATAAAATTCATGTTGCAGTTGCAACTTGGGAGTGGGGATCATACTTTGATCCTAAGTTAAAACTTAAAGGTATTAAACTTAATATTTCTAATTGGCGCAGACCTGCACCCAATACTATACCTTGGGATACTAAAGCAGCTGGACTATATATGATTTGCACTTTATCAAAACATGAAGCTGAAGCTAAAGGTTTTACCGACTCTTTGATGCTTGATCATGATGGAAATATTGCAGAGGCAACTGGCGCAAACATTTTCTTTAAAGATAAAAATAATAATTTACATACACCAATTCCAGACTCATTCTTAGATGGTATAACTAGAAGAGAAGTAATCAAAATTGCAAGATCTAAAGGCATAGATGTTGTAGAAAGAAAAATTAAACCTGAAGAGATGAATGATTTTGTTGGATGTTTTTTAACTGGAACTGCTGCTGAAATTACTCCTGTTTCACAAATAGGAGAGTTTAGTTTTAATGTTTGTGACATTATAAGCGGTTTATCGGACTCTTATCAAAAACTAGTAAGAAAAGTTTCAGCAGCTTAGCTTTTTTCCGCTACGATTAATACAGACCAAGCCATTTTTTTAAAAATACCTGACTTAAATAAAAATTGATCAGCATATGTCAAAAAATTAAAAAACTTTGATTTACTTGGCTTTCTATAAAATGGAAAAAAAACAAGAGTTAAAAAACCATAGTATTTCACTTCAGTATTTATAAATTTTTTTTCTATTTCTTCAAAATCTTTTTTGACTAATGGATGCTCATCTTTAGTCCTAGAATTTGGAGTTAGAAATCTATAAAAATTAATTATGGGATTAGTACCAAGAGGTTCTATAAACAATAATTTACCTCCAGGTCGCAATACTCTTGAAATCTCATTTAAGCATTTCGAAAATTGAAGATGGTGCAAAATTCCTGAGCCATAAACTAAATCAAATTTATTATCCTCAAATTTAGTTTTTTCACAATCGTCTACATTTAAATCTACATCAATGTTAAAGTCTTTGATAGAATTTTTTGCTTTTATGATCGATACTTCAGAAATATCTATTCCGGTCACTTTTTTAGGATTAAAATTTAAAACTTTTTTTAAAGAACCACCCGCTCCACATCCGTAATCTAAAATTTCGGCGTTTTTCGAAAAAAATTTCAATTTATCAAAAAAATCCTCACTTAAATTAAATAAAGCTTTATAGAATATATTTTCAAATCTTCCTTTCGTTTTTGATTGTAGCTCGTTATGAAATTTTTTTTCTCTTAAATTTTTATCAGATAATTGCATTTTAATTCTTAGTATCCTCGTTTATTGCATGATCTATTCCTTTTCTAAGGTAATCATATCCTGTATAAAGTGTCAAAAATGCTGATAGCCATAGAAGAATAATACCTACGGTTTGAGCATTATAATCTTGAAAATTTAAAATCTTATTTCCACTATCACCAGTAAGCAAGATTGCAATCGAAGTCATCTGTATAAATGTTTTTAATTTTGCCAAACCTGTAACCTGCATATCAATTTTTCCTTTTGCCAAAAACTCTCTTAGACCAGAAACTAGTATTTCTCTTGTCAATATTATAATAGCAGCAATTACTTCATAATTTTTGATAGTTCCATTCATTACAAGTAATATCAAAGCAGCTGCAACTAAAATTTTATCTGCTATGGGATCAAGAAGTTCACCAAGCTTTGACTCTTCTTTAAACAATCTTGCCAGTAAACCATCTAAATAATCTGTAAAACTTGCAAGAACAAATAAGAAAAATGGAATTAAATCTCCAAAGAAACCTGGTATAAAAAAAGTAATAACAAATACTGGAACAATAATTATTCTACCAATAGTTAATATATTCGGTATTTTTAATTTCATTTATTCGTGGAAATAATCATATATTTTCTTTGCAATATTGTCTTCTATTCCTTCCACTGATTTTAAATCATCAAAGCTTGCAGACTCAACGGCACGAGCGGACCCAAAATGATTTAATAAAGCTCTTTTCCTTTGTTTTCCAATCCCTTGAATTTGATCTAATAAAGATTTGCTAAGGTTTTTCTTTCTTTTAGCTCTGTGAGTGCTTATGGCAAATCTATGAGCCTCATCTCTTAGTCTTTGAATAAAAAATAATAGTGGATCATTTTTTTCTAAAAGATACTCTTTACTCTCATAATAGATTTTTTCCTCTCCAGCATTTCTTTTTTTCCCCTTAGCTACCGCTATAATTGGCAAATCATGTAATCCTAACTCATTGAGCACCTCTCTGGATACAGAGTATTGTCCTTTTCCACCGTCTATCATTATTAAATCTGGTAAAGACAAAGAACCAGACTTTTCCTTGATTGCTTTTGAAAATCGTCTAAATAGAACTTCTTTCATCATTCCATAATCATCATTTTTTACTTTCTCATTTTTAATATTAAACTTCCTGTATCTTTTCTTTACAAAACCTTCATTGCCAAAACAAATTAACGATCCAACCGAGTCAGTTCCCTGAATATGGCTATTATCGTATACTTCAATCAAATCAATATTGTTATTAATTTTAAACTTAGACGCCAATTCCTCGATAAGATTATTATTCTTATCAGATTGAATAAGCTTTTGCTTTAAAGATTGCTTTGCATTTTTTTCTGCAAGACTTGAAATACTTATCTCGTTTTTACTTTTTGCTAGCTTAATAATGATATTTTTTTTATCTTTTTCAGAAAATGTTTTTTCAATTAGTTTTTTATCTTTGACTTCGCAGTTGGTCAATATTAGCCTTGGAATAGTTTTGTTCTCATAAAATTGAGATATAAAAGAGCTTATTATATCCTCTATACTGTCATCCGGATCGTGTTTTGGATAGAAAGCCTGATTACCCCAGTTTTGTTTTGACCTGAAAAAAAATACTTGAACGCATGTTTTTCCTGTTTCTTTATAAATACTAATAACATCGGCTTCTGTTAAATTTGTCTGATTTATTTTTTGAGAGGTTTGTATTTGTGTAAGTGCTTTTATTCTGTCCCTAGCTACTGCAGCTTTTTCGTAATCCAATTCTTTACTAGCTTGTTCCATTTCTTTGGATAAATTTTTTTGAATTCTTCTAGATTTTCCAGAAATAAAATCAATAGCATCAGTCACGGTAGACTCGTAGTCTTTTTGATTTATATGGCCTACACATGGAGCTGAGCATCTTTTAATTTGATACAGGATACATGGTCTTTCTCTATTTTTAAAAACAGTGTCATCACAGACTCTTAAAAGAAAAATTTTTTGTAAAATTTTTATTGTCCAATTAGCAGATCCAATTGATGCAAAAGGACCAAAATAATATCCAGTTTTTGATTTTTTTCCTCTTAATTTTGTAAGTTGTGGCCACTTATCTTTATTACCAATATAAATATAAGGAAAAGATTTGTCATCTCGCAAAAGGATGTTGTAACGAGGTTTATGTTTTTTTATTAAATTAGCTTCTAAAAGAAGAGCCTCGCTTTCATTATTTGTAGTAGTAGTTTCAAGGTTATGTGTAAGTGAAAGCATTCTTTCAGTTCTAATAGGAAGGTTTGACTCAGTGACATAACTTTTAAGTCTATTAGGTATATTTTTAGCTTTTCCAATATAAAGAATTTCACCAGTGGAACTAATCATTTTGTAGACACCAGGGTTTTTCGGTATTAACGGTATTTTTTCTTTAATTACTTTTTTTCCTAACTCTAAACTATTAATCATACTTTTGATTTTGATACCTCGATACCAACAGATTTGGTTTTCTTTAAGATATCTAACTTTTCTATTTTAAGATTTACCCTTTTAACAAGTTTACTTTTAAATATCATATTTAAAATATTTTCTGCTAAGTCTTCAAGTAACTCATGATGTTTTAGATGAGTAATATTATCTATTCTATTAACAATTTCCTCGTAATTAAGAATAGAATTCAAATCTTTGTTATTCGGAATTACATATGGATTTGTCAAAATTTCAATATTAAATTTTACTCTTTGCCTTCTTTTTTTTTCAAAATTATGTATTCCAATAGAAATATTTAAAATTAGATCTTTTATAATTACTTTTCTTTTATATTTAAATTTTTCTTTTTTCTTGAATTTAATTATTTTCATTCTTTCGTATTAATAATATCTGGTGTCTGCCAAGCAAGTCTTTGCCCACTATCAATATTTATTATTTCTCCCGTTATACTCTCATTTTCAATAAAAAACTTTATTCCATTACATATGTTATCTAAATCCACTTTTTTTCTTAAGAGGGTAGATTTCCATTGTTTTTTGAAATGTGTTTCAGATTGTCTTTTGTTTTTTAAAGTTGGCCCGGGTGAGATGCCATTCACTCTTATATTTGGCGCCAATTTCATGGCTGATGTTTTTGTAAAAGTGGCTAATGAAGACTTGCTTAAAGTGTAAGAGAAAAAAAAAGGAGTTAATTTTTCAACTCTTTGATCAATGATATTGATTATACATCCTTCTTTGTCTTTAATTAATTTTTTAAAATTTTGTGTTAAGATTGCTGGTGCTTTTAAGTTGATATTCATATGTTTTGTAAAGGATTTTTCAGAAAAATTTTCAAGATTATCGTTTTCAAAAATAGAAGCATTATTAATTAAACAATCTAATCCTTTCAGAGTTTTATGAGCTTTTTTTATTAAAGTTTCTGTTTGTTTAAGGTTATTTAAATCAGCTTTAAATAAGTATGCTTCAGCCCCAAGTTCCTCTAGTTCTTTTTTTAATTTTAAAGCGCTTCTTTTAGATTTGTTGAAGTGGATACCTATTTTTGCTTCAAAGCTTACTAAACTTTTAGCGATTGCAGATCCTATTCTAGTAGCTCCACCAGTGATGATTATTTTTTTGGCTTCCATTTTTTTATAGCTTTTCTTGGTTTTGTGCCAGGCATACCCATAGTCGATCTTCCTTTTGGATAAACTTTACTCTTTAAATTATATTGAGATATTTTAGGATTTAAAGTTATTTCAAGTTCACTAGCTTCTAGTTTTCTCATTTCATCCCTTAGTTTAGCAGCCTCCTCAAATTCTAAATTAGATGCAGCCTCCTTCATTTTTCTGTTTAAAGCTTTAAGATGTTTTTTTAAGTTTCCACCTACGTTTGAGCCCTCACTAATTTTAACGTAATCTTTTTCATAAACAGACTCTAAAATATCACTTATCTCTTTTTTTACTGACTCAGCAGTTATTCCATTTTTCTTATTGTATTCTAATTGTTTATTTCTCCTTCTGTCTGTTTCCTTAATTGCTTTTTCAATGCTCTTTGTGACTTTATCAGCATATAGAATAACTTTACCATCAACATTTCGTGCTGCTCTCCCAATTGTTTGAATTAAAGAAGTTTCAGATCTCAAAAATCCCTCTTTATCAGCATCTAAAATTGCTACCAAAGCACATTCTGGAATATCCAATCCCTCTCTCAACAAATTAATTCCTACTAGAATATCAAATACCCCCATTCTCAAATCTCTTATGATCTCAATTCTTTCAAGAGTATCAATATCAGAGTGCATATATCTTACTTTAAGACCATTTTCATGAAGATATTCTGTTAGATCTTCAGCCATCTTTTTTGTCAGCGTTGTTGCAAGAACTCTATATCCTTTTTTTACAATCTCTTTTGCCTCATGCATTAGATCATCAACTTGAGTTTTAGCTGGCCTTATTTCAACTGGTGGGTCTATTAAACCAGTTGGCCTAATGATCTGGTCAATATATTTATTACTTGTTTGTTTTAACTCCCAAGGTCCTGGAGTAGCAGAGACAAAAACAGTTTGTGTTCTCATTAAATCCCACTCCTCAAATTTTAAAGGTCTATTATCCATACATGAAGGGAGTCTAAACCCATATTCGGCTAATGTGCTTTTTCTTGTACGGTCACCTTTATACATTCCATTTAATTGAGGAACAGTCACGTGACTTTCGTCTACAAATATAATCGCATTATCTGGAAAATACTCAAACAGAGTGGGAGGTGGTTCACCAGCTTTTCTTCCTGATAAAAATCTTGAATAATTTTCAATCCCTGCACAAGTTCCGGTAGCTTCAATCATTTCTAGATCAAACTTAGTTCGTTCTCTTAACCTTTGTTCTTCTAAAAGTTTATTATTTTCTCTGTGTTTTTTTAAAGTCTCAGCTAACTCAGATTTAATTTGTCTGATTGCTTGCTCGATAGTAGGCTTAGGAGTTATGTAATGACTATTAGCATAAATTTTTATAATTGAGTAATCGTTTGTCTTATCTCCAGTAAGCGGGTCAAATTCTTCAATTTTTTCTAATTTATTTAAATTAAAACTTATTCTCCATGCTCTATCTTCTAAGTGTGATGGAAAGATCTCTAAATTTTCTCCTCTTACTCTAAATGTCCCTCTAAAAAAATTTTGATCATTTCTTTTGTACTGTAAGTTTATAAATGCTCTAATTAAATCATCTCGCTCGTATTCATAATTTTTCTTTAAAGTAATAGTCATTTTTGAGTAAGCCTCAACAGAACCTAAACCATAAATACATGATACACTTGCTACAATAATTACATCATCTCTTTCCAATAAGGATCTTGTTGCCGAATGCCTCATACGATCAATTTGTTCATTAATTGAAGCCTCTTTTTCTATATAAGTATCAGATCTAGGAACGTATGCTTCTGGAGTGTAGTAATCGTAATATGATACAAAATATTCTACAGCATTATCTGGAAAAAAACTTTTAAACTCACCGTACAATTGAGCAGCTAAAGTTTTATTTGGTGCTAGAATTAAAGCTGGTCTATTAGCCTTTTCTATAACTTTTGCCATTGTAAAAGTTTTACCTGATCCCGTGACCCCCAAAAGAACTTGTTCTTGTTTTTTATCTTTTAAGTTTTTTAATATTTGCTTTATGGCCTCTGGTTGGTCACCGCTAGGTTGAAAATCACTTTTGATTTTAAAGTTAATTCCTCCCTCTAACTTCTTAATTTTTTTCGAGTTATTAACTTCTAGATCAGCTAATTTTTCTTGATAAGTATTTTGCATTTTGTGTTAATAATAAAATAATTATATTATAAATTTCAATGAGCATAGTTTCCAATAGTTTAAAACGTATAAAACCGTCGCCTACAATAGCAGTTACCTCAAAAGCCAGGGAAATGAGAGCCGCTGGAAAGGATGTTATCGGTTTAGGGGCTGGAGAGCCTGATTTTGATACTCCAGATAATATTAAGGAAGCAGCAATAGAAGCCATAAGAAAAGGCGATACAAAATATACTGCAGTGGATGGAACCCCAGCTTTAAAAAAAGCCATCCAAGCAAAGTTTTCTAGAGAAAATGATTTATCATATGAGCTTGATCAAATATCAGTCGGCACTGGAGGAAAGCAAGTTTTATACAATGCTTTTATGGCAACCATAAATAAAGGTGACGAGGTAATTATTCCAGCTCCTTATTGGGTTTCTTATCCCGACATTGTTTTGTTAGCTGGGGGAAAACCCAAAATAATAAAGTGTGATGAAAAAAATAATTTTAAGTTAACACCAGAAAAATTAATAAAAGCAGTTTCAAAAAAAACAAAGTGGATAATTATAAACTCTCCATCTAATCCTACAGGTTCTGGTTATACCAAAGATGAGATAATAGCTTTATCGAAGATTTTAATAAAATATAAAAATTTATATATTTTAAGCGATGATATTTATGAACATATTACTTACGACAATTTTAAATTTTTTACTATTGCACAAATAGAGAAATTAAAAAGTAGAACTTTGACTATGAATGGGGTAAGCAAATCTTATTCTATGACTGGCTGGAGAATAGGATATGCGGCTGGTCCAAAAGAAATAATTAAAGCGATGGCAAAAATTCAATCACAATCTACAAGTAATCCAACGTCAATAAGTCAAGCTGCCGCCGTAGAAGCTCTGAATGGAACACAAGACTTTATCTCTAAAAGATCAAACTCTTTTAAAGAAAGAAGAAATTTTGTAGTCGATAGTTTAAATAAAATAAAAGGCATCAGTTGTTTAAGCCCGGAGGGAGCATTTTATGTATTTCCTAATTGTAAAAAATTGTTAAACAAGAAAACAAAACTTAAAACTGACAAAGACTTCGTAGAAAAATTATTGGAAAAAGCTGAAGTTGCTGTAGTACAAGGATCTGCTTTTGGTTTACAAGGTTATTTTAGAATTTCTTATGCAACTTCAATGGATAATCTAAAAAAAGCAATGGAAAGGATAAAAACTTTTTGTGAAAGCCTTAATTAGACCCTGATAAATATTTTTCAGCTTCAAGCGCTGACATACAACCCATTCCAGCAGCAGTAACAGCTTGTCTAAAAATTTTATCTTTTACATCACCTGCAGCAAAAACTCCTGGTATATTAGTTTCTGTAGAGTCAGGTTTTGTTATTAAATATCCTTCTTTATCCATTTTCAATTGATCTTTAAATAAAGATGTTGCTGGATCATGGCCTATCGCAATAAATAAACCATCAACTTTAAGATCTTTTACTTTATTGTCTTTTACATTTTTAACTTTTAAAGCATTTACAGTTTTAGGCTCTTTAGTGCCAACAACATCTTCAACAACTGTATCCCAAATAATTTCTATTTTTTTATTAGATTTTAATTTTGCTTGAAGCATTTTTTCTGCTCTCAATTCATTTCTTCTATGTATTAAATAAACCTTTGAAGCAAATTTAGTGAGAAACATTGCTTCTTCAACAGCAGCATTACCTCCACCAACTACAGCTACTTCTTTTTCTTTAAAGAAAAAACCATCACAAGTAGCACAGGCTGAAACTCCAAATCCTCTAAACTCTTGTTCAGATTTTAAATTTAACCATCTTGCTTGTGCTCCTGTTGAAATTATAAAACTATCTGCTGTGTAAACCTGGCCACTTTCACCTGTTGCTGTAAAAGGTTTTTTTGTTAAGTCAACTTTCCTTATATGATCTTGTATCATTTCTGTTCCTACAGCCTCAGCTTGGCCTTTCATTTCATCCATAAGCCATGGCCCTTGAATCACTTTTGAGTATCCAGGGTAATTCTCGACATCAGTAGTAGTAGTCAATTGACCTCCAGGCTGAGAACCATGAACAAGTATCGGTTTAAGCATAGCTCTAGCTGCATAAATAGCTGCGGTATAACCAGCGGGTCCTGATCCAAGAATTAACACTTTTGTATGTTTTGTTGATTTATTATTCATATTGTTAGGGTATATAGTAACTAATGTTGGAATTAAAAGCACTTCTTTTAACGCAAGGTATGCACGGCATGGTAAGCCAAGTTGAAGGATTAGCCAAAGCTTTGGGCCTAAGTTATAAACATCAAAAAATTGAATTAAAATCTTTTTGGAATTTTTTCCCTCCAAAAATAAGCCCAATCTCAGAAAATTTAGTAAAAAGCAAATTCGTTTGTGACTGTAAAGTCATTATATCTTGTGGAAGAAAAAGCGTTATACCCTCAATTGCTTTAAAAAAAAGATTGGGAAACCAAATTTTTAACATACATATACAAGACCCTAAAGTTTCTTTTCAACATTTTGATCTTATAGTAAGTCCAGAACACGATAACATAAAAGGTGAAAATATAATTAATACTATTGGCGCTATTCATTATTTAAGTAAAAAAGAAATTAATGATAATTCTAAGTATCTTGAAGTAGAAAAAGATAAAAGAAGAGAGTTAGTAGCATTTATAATCGGGGGCCCGAACAAATATTATAATTATTCAGAAAAACAAATTCACAATCTTTTTAACAAGGTAAAGACTTTATTTACTCCAGATAAATTTAAAATTATTGTAATTCCTTCCTATCGGACTCCTGAAAATATTTTAAAAATAGCCTTTAATACTTTTAATTTTAATCATCACGTAGTAAAAAAAATTGATAAAAAGGCATATCTTTCTGCTTTAGCGATTTCAGATTATATAGTTGTAACATGCGACTCAACGTCAATGATTTCAGAGGCTGCTATGACTGGAAAACCTGTTTATATCGCTATGATGAAGTCTTTTAAGCCAACGAGAAGATTTAAAAAATTTTATTCACAATTGAAAGATTTAGGTATAACAAGAGAACTTGAAGATAGAGTTGAAAGTTGGAGCTATAATAGTTTAAATGAGGTAAATAGAATTGCTCCAATAGTAAAAGCAAAAATGAAAAAAAATGGAATTATTTAAATCTTTAGAAAGTAGAACGAAATTATTCAGCAACCCTTTCAAACACTTTGAAATTAACGAACCGCTAACACAAAGTGCAATCGATGAAATTTGTAATGCTGAAATAGCTGATCCTAGAAAACAAAATTTAAATTATGATGGAACTAGAGCTCTTGATGGAGGAGAAGGAACCTTTCGCGCTGGAATTAAAGATGGCGGAAAAGCAAAAAAATTAAGATGTTATGTTACTAAAGATAACTCTAATCAGTTTCCAAACTTAACAAAATTTATTGAAGAATTAAGATCACCTGAAGTTTATAAAAAAATTGGATTTTTAATTGGAAAAGATTTAAGTAATTCTTACGTAAGACTAGAGGTGATTTGTGATCGAGAAGGTTTTTGGCTGAAACCTCATTGTGATATAGAAGAGAAATTAATGTCCTCAATAGTTTTTGTTAACGTACATAACGAGTCAGAAAATTTAGGAACTGACTTTTATGATTCAAAATTAAATAAAGTTAAAACAGTTCCCTACAAACATAATTATGGATACTTCTTTACTAGTGGACCAAACACTTGGCATGGAATGGAAAAAAAAGAGATTAAAAAAGAGAGAAGATGTATTCAAATAAACTACGTAACTTTTAAGACTGACTGGAAAGTAAAAAGTTAGATATCTTGCAAAGAAGTCACATTAATATTTTTTAATTTCAAAGATTTTATACCCTCCAAACAAACTTTGGCCGTGGACATATTGGTACAATACGGAACTTTGTTGGCTAAAGTAGCCCTCCTTAAAGCAATTGCATCACTAAGCTGGGCCTCACTATTTCCCCCTCCAGTATTGATTACCAAAGCTATCTTTTTTGCATTAAGAACGTCCACAATATGTGGGGATCCTTGATTAACTTTATTTATCTTTTTACACTTAATTCCATGCTTACTTATGTAATCAGCGGTACCCCCAGTTCCACAAAGTTTAAAATTTAAATTAACTAATTGTTTTGCTAATTGCACTCCCTCTTCTTTATGACTATTTTTTAAAGAAATAAATGCTAAACCTTTTTTTGGAAGAGAGTTTGAAGCTGCAATTTGACTTTTAGCAAACGCCATTCCAAAATTTTTATCAAAACCCATTACTTCACCTGTAGATTTCATTTCTGGTCCAAGTAAAAGATCGCTATTAGGAAATTTGTTGAATGGAAACACCGCTTCCTTTACTGCAAACATATTTTTTGTTTTTCTTTTCAAATTGAACTTAGATAATTTCTCTCCCGCCATTACTCTTGAGGCTATCTTAGCTAGAGGTAAATTTTTTGCTTTTGAAACAAATGGTACGGTTCTACTAGCTCTGGGATTTACCTCAATTACATAAATTTCATCTTTTTTAATTGCAAACTGAACATTCATAAAACCTTTGACTTTAAGTGTTAAAGCCAATTTTTTTGTTTGATTTTCAATTTCTTCTATTAAGAAAGGTTTTATTGATACAGGAGGCAAACTACATGCTGAGTCGCCAGAGTGTATTCCTGCTTCTTCAATGTGTTGCATAATACCTGCTACAAAAACATTTTTACCATCCGAGATTGCATCAACATCAACTTCCATTGCATTATCAATAAATTTATCAATCAAGATCGGATTTTTTTCGGCAACTTTAAATGCTTCTTTTACAAAGTCTTTAAGTTGGCTTTTTTCATGAACAATTTCCATTGCTCTACCACCTAATACATAAGATGGCCTAACCATTAAAGGTAAACCAATCTTTTCTGCGATTTTAATTGCCTGAGAAAAAGTTCTTGCTATACCGCTTTCAGCTTGTTTTAAATTTAATTTATCTAAAAGATTTCTAAATCTATCTCTATCTTCAGCAAGATCAATTGATGAATATTGAGTTCCTAAAATTGGAAGATTGTTATCGTGCAAAAATTTTGCAAGTTTAATCGGAGTTTGTCCTCCAAATTGAGTAATGATACCTTTTACATTACCTTTTGATTTCTCTCTTTTTAAAATATTAAAAACATACTCATCTATTAAAGGCTCAAAATATAATCTGTCGCTCGTGTCATAATCTGTTGAGACAGTCTCTGGATTACAATTAACCATAATAGTTTCATATCTAGCTTCCTTAAGAGCAAAACTAGCTTGGCAACAACAATAATCAAACTCTATTCCCTGACCAATTCTATTAGGGCCACCACCAAGTATTATAATTTTATTTCTGTTAGATGGGTCTGCTTCACATTCTGAATTAGAGGAAAAATTTCTCTGATAGGTAGAATACATATAAGGAGTGAAAGATTTAAATTCTGCTGCACAAGTATCTACTTTTTTATAAACTGGTAAAACTTTTAAAACAGCTCTTTTTTTTCTGATTATTGATTCTGAAGTATTTGTAAGTTCAGATAATTTTTTGTCTGAAAATCCTATAGACTTAATATAATTAAACTCATTAAAATTTTTAGGAAGACCTTTTTTCTTTATTTTAATTTCATTGTCTATAATTTCTTTTATTTGATTTAAAAACCAAGGATCAATTTTTGAAAGTTTATTTATATCTTTTAAATTTATATTTTTTCTTATAGCTTCTCCAACTAGTAAAATCTTATTTGGTATATTTTCCTTAAGTTTTTTTCTGATCACTTTACTATTTAAATTAAATATTTGGTCTAGCCCTGAAAAACCCGTTTCAAGAGAAACCAAGGCTTTTTGAAGAGACTCTTTAAAATTTCTTCCAATAGCCATTGCCTCTCCTACTGATTTCATAGATGTACCTAAAATTGCAGCTGAAGAGGAGAATTTTTCAAAAGTAAATCTTGGTATTTTAGTAACAACATAGTCTATAGTGGGCTCAAAAGATGCGGGTGTTACTTTTGTGATTTCATTTTTTAATTCGTCTAAAGTGTATCCTACAGCTAACTTGGCCGCTACTTTTGCTATTGGAAATCCTGTAGCTTTGGAAGCCAGTGCTGATGATCTTGAAACCCTAGGATTCATTTCAATAATTACCATTCTTCCATTTTTTGGATTTATCGCAAATTGCACGTTAGATCCGCCAGTTTCTACACCAATTTTTCTTAAGCAAGCTATAGAGGCATTCCTCATGACTTGATACTCTTTGTCAGTTAAAGTAAGTGCTGGGGCGACAGTAACTGAGTCCCCAGTATGAATACCCATGGGGTCTAAATTCTCAATTGAGCAAATGATAATACAATTGTCATTTTTATCTCTGACAACTTCCATTTCAAATTCTTTCCAGCCCTCTAAACACTCCTCAACTAATACTTGATTAACAGGCGACTCGTGAAGACCATTTTTTATTATTTTATAAAAATCTTTTTTATTTTTGGCTATGCCACCTCCTAAACCACCTAAAGTAAAAGCTGGTCTTATAATCGCTGGTAATCCGATTTGTTTTAATACCTTTGAAGATTGTTTAAAATTATTTACTATTTTCGATTTAGGAAGATCTAAACCAATCTCAATCATGTTTCTTCTAAATTTTTTTCTATCTTCAGCATTCGATATAGCTTTTGAGTTAGCGCCTATAAGTTCAATTTTATATTTTTTAAGAATTCCTTTTCTTTCTGCCTCCATTGCTAAATTTAAAGCTGTTTGACCACCCATCGTTGGCAAAATTGCATCAGGCTTTTCTTTGATAAGAATTTTTTCTAGAAATTCTATTGTAATAGGTTCAATATAAGTTTTATCAGCAACATTTGGATCTGTCATAATTGTTGCTGGGTTTGAATTTATGAGAATTACTTTGAAACCCTCATCTTTCAAAGCTTTACAGGCTTGAGTGCCTGAATAGTCAAATTCACAAGCTTGGCCAATAATAATTGGTCCTGCACCGACAACTAAAATTTTTTTAATATCTTTTCTTTTTGGCATTTTTTTTCATATTCTTTACAAACTTATTAAATAAATAAACACTATCTTGAGGACCAGGGTTGGATTCAGGATGATATTGAACTGAGAAAACAGGTTTGTTTTTTAACTCGATACCCTCAATACTGTTGTCAAATAAAGATTGGTGAGTAACTCTTATATTTTTAGGCATACCTTTTTTTACTACTTCAAATCCATGATTCTGACTTGTGATTTCAACCTTTCCCTCAACTAAATTTTTAACAGGGTGGTTAGCTCCTCTATGGCCTAATTTCATTTTTTCTGTCTTTGCACCAAGTGCTAAAGCTAGCATTTGATGACCTAAACAGATTCCAAATAATGGTAATTTTTTTTTTATTAAATCTTGAATAATCGGAATGGCGTATTTCCCAGTTGCAGCAGGATCTCCAGGCCCATTTGATAGAAATATACCGTCAGGGTTCAGTTTTAGAATATCGTTTGAACTTGTCTTACATGGTACAATTGTAACTTTACAATTAAAATCTGAAAAATATCTTAAAATATTTTTCTTAATTCCATAGTCTATGGCAACTACATGCAATATCTTTTTTTTGTTTTTTAAATATCCATTTTCTTTTTTCCAGGTTTTGTAATCTTGCCACAAATAATTCTTCTTAGTGGTAACCTGTTTAGCCAAATCTAAGTTTTTCAGACCACTCCATTTATTAGTTATTTTAATGAGTTTCTTTATATTCAATTTATTTTTGTTGTAAAAAGATATTGTTCCTTTAGGAGCACCTTTCTCTCTAATAAAATTAGTTAAATTTCTTGTATCAATACCGGTTATACCTACAATTTTATTTTTCTTTAACCATTCATCAAGATGTTTTAGAGATCTATAATTTGAGGGAGCAGTTATTTCAGTATTAATTATTACACCTTTAGTCCAAATCTTTTCAGACTCATGATCTTCTTTATTGGTTCCAACATTTCCAACGTGAGGAAAAGTAAAATTTATGATTTGATCAGCATATGAAGGATCCGAAATTATTTCTTGGTAACCAGTAATTGAAGTATTAAAACACACCTCACCAGTAGCCGTACCTTGGTAGCCTAAGCCTACGCCTTTAAAAAATTTACCGTTTTGGAGAACTAAAATAGCAGTGGAGTCGATCTTTTGAAGATTTTTTTTTGAGTTTATATTTTGACTTATCTTCTTCAAATACAACTCATGAGTTAAAGAAAAAAACTTATAAACATGATTTTGCGCAACATATGAAATAGATTTAAAATCGTCAAGAAAGTTCTTTTTATTTTGGATAAGAATTGTGATTAAAATAAAAACTTACAATGTCTCTTAAAAAAAAAATTGAAGATAAGCTTAATTCCGCATTAAAAGCCAAAGATAAAAACATTTATCCCACACTGAGACTTGTTGTTTCAGCTATTAAAGATGCTGAAATAGCCGGGCGCTCAAAAGGAAACAAAGAATTAAAAGAAAGCGACATAGTCTCATTGCTTAAAAAGATGATAAAACAAAGAAATGAGTCGTGCCAAGTTTATAAAAAAGCAGGTCGAAACGAACTATTAGAGAGTGAGCAAAAAGAGATTGAAGTGATAAGCAGTTTTTTACCTAAACAACTTGGCGAAGAAGAAACTAAGAAAATATGCCAAGAAACTATCAAATCCCTTGGAGCAAGCTCAATGAAGGACATGGGAAAAATCATGGGAAACTTAAAATCCAAACATGCAGATAGTTTAGATTTCTCAAAAGTAAGTATAATTTTAAAAGAACTTTTAAGTTAAGATGAAATATCCAAAAGAATATATTAATGAAATAAAGTTAAGATTAAAAGTTTCACAAGTCGTTGGAAAAACAGTTCAATTAAAGAAAAGAGGTAAAGAGTTTATTGGTTTATCACCATTTAAAAACGAGAAGACTCCATCTTTCACGGTTAATGATGAAAAAGAGTTTTATCATTGTTTTAGCACAGGAGAGCATGGAAACATTTTTGATTTTTTAATGAAGACAAAATCAATAGGCTTTGGAGAAGCTGTAAAAACTTTAGCGTCAGAGGCAGGCATGCAACCTTACAGGTTTTCAGGTTTTGACAAAAAAAAAGATTTAAGATTTCAAACATATAAAAATATATTCAAAGATTATCTGGAATATTTTCATCAACAATTGTTTATTCCAGACAATCAAGAGGCAATAGATTATATCTATAAAAGAGGATTAAAAAAAAATGTTATTGAAGATTTCAAACTAGGCTATGTTCCCTGGAAAAATAATTTTTATAAAGAGTTATTAAAAAAATATTCAGAAGAGGAAATTTCACAAACAGGCCTTTATTACAAAAGTGATAAAACAGGTAATTTTATAGATCGTTTTAATTCAAGAATAATTTTCCCAGTGAATAATATTACAGGAGATACAATTGCTTTTGGAGGCAGGATAATTCGGGAAAATAAATTAGCCAAATATATTAACTCTCCTGAGACTGAATTTTACAAAAAAGGAAATATGATTTTTAATTTGGATAAAGCAAAAAATCAGAGAGCTGAAACCGAAGATGTATTAATTGTAGAGGGTTATATGGATGTTGTAAGTGTTTACGCATCTGGCATTAAAAATGTTATAGCTAATTCTGGTACCGCTCTTACTGAGAAACAAATAAACTTAATATGGAAATTTTTTTCAAATCCTATTATTTGCCTAGATGGAGATGAAAGTGGACAAAAAGCTGCTTTTAAAATAGCAGAAAAATTAATTTCATTAGTCAACGAAAATAATAGAATTTACTTTTCTATTATGCCAGATGGCAAAGATCCTGATGATTATATCAAAGAAAAAGGTAAAGATGGTTTGATTGATTTAATAAATCAAAAACTGATTATACAATCTTTTATATGGAATTATCGGCTTCAAATGATTAACCAAAACGATCCTTATGAAATTTCAAAATTTGAAAAAGATATAAAAAGATTAGCTTACTCAATTCAAGATGAGACATTAAAAAAATATGTGCTGGAGGACTTTCTTGAAAAACTTAAAAAATTAACTCCTATTCAAGCTTCAAAACAAAATTATAATTATTTCAATTTTAAAAAGAAAAAAGAATATAAAATTTTAAAGGAAACTAAAATTTTACATCAAAAAAGAAAAAATTTATCTAAAATACAAATTATTGAATATTCTATATTGTATATAATTCTAAATTATATTCAAATTGCCTCAAAAAAACTAGAAGAACTATCCAAGCTTAAATTTCTTGATGACAAAAATGAGATTTTAAAAACTAAAATCGTAAATTTTATTACCGAAGGACTTAGTGCTGAAGACATTATCTCAAAAATAAAAGAGGTAAATAATAAAATAATTGAGGAAATTGATGAAAGTTCAAATATACAGATAATTAAAATAAATAAAACTGAACAAGATGTTTCAGATTTACTGGACGAATTTATAAAAGATCACAATGATCAAAATAATTTAAAAAAAATAGAATCTCTGGAACAAAAATTAATCAACAACTTAGATGAGAGATCATATTCTGAGCTTATTAAGCTCAAAAGCCAGCTAAATAGGGAATAAATAGAGTATAGATTTTTTTGACTTAGCCATTATATATATTTCACTATTTTCTTATGTCTGAAAAATTAATTACAAAATCATTCGAGAGACTTCTAGATAAAGGAAAGCATAGAGGTTTTATAACTTATGAGGAATTGGGTAAATCATTAGGGAAGAGAAATAGCACTCATGAAAATCTCGAAAAAGCGTTCATTATTCTTGTAGATGAAAAAGTTACTCTTGTAGAAAAAAAATCTCAATTTCAATCAAATAAAAAAAAAGAAGCCACAATTTCCAATGAGGAAAAAAGCTCTGATAAAAGTGATGACCCTATCAGAATGTATCTTAGAGAAATGGGAGGCGTTGAATTATTATCCAGAGAGGGTGAAATTGCAATAGCTAAAAGAATTGAAGCTGGAAAAGATGTAATGATCAACGCTTTAACTCAAAGTCCTATTGTTGGAAAGAAAATCTTTGAATGGAGAGAACAAATTGAAAATCAACAGCTCTTAGTAAGAGATATCATAGATATTGACTCAACATACGAAGATTTTGACTCGTTAAGTGAGGACGATGAACTTAAAATAAATAAGAAAGCAAAAGATAAAAAAGAAAAACCAGAAGAAGGAAAAAAGGATGAGGAAAATTCATCAAATGAAGATGATGAATTTAACATCTCGCTAGCAAAAATGGAGGAAGAGATTAAACCGAAGATAATTAAGATACTAGACTCCTTAAATAAAAATTATTTAAAGTTAAAAAAATACCAGTTAGAAAAATTAGACTGTTTACTAGCTTCTAAAGAGCTTTCAGTTTCAAAAAATAAAAATTTTAAAAAAATTCAAGAAATTTTAGTAGATAACTTTAAAAATCTTCAATTAGCTCCACATGTTGTTGAGGAACTAGTACAATCTCACTATAAGGAAAATAAAAAAATTGTCTCTCTCGAAGGTGTTTTGTTAAGATTAGCTATGGATAACAAAATTTCCAGAGAGGAGTTTTTAAAATATTATATTGGAAATGAAATTAATCCAAAGTTTGAGTCTTTTTTAAAAGAAAATGCTACTTGGAAAGCTTTCTTTAAAAAATATAAGAAAGACTTTACAGAAATTAAAGATAGATTAATTGAGTTTAGTAAAAAAATAGGACTATCTGTTGGAGAGTTTAAAAAGCTTGTAAGCAGAATTCAAAAAGGTGAGAGAGAGTCGAGACTAGCTAAGAAAGAAATGGTAGAGGCCAATTTAAGGTTAGTTATATCGATAGCTAAAAAATACACAAATCGAGGATTACAATTTTTGGATTTAATTCAGGAGGGGAATATTGGATTGATGAAGGCGGTAGACAAATTTGAATACAGACGAGGTTATAAGTTTTCTACATATGCAACATGGTGGATAAGACAGGCAATAACTAGATCGATCGCTGATCAAGCAAGAACAATCAGAATTCCTGTTCACATGATTGAAACTATTAACAAGATTGTAAGAACTCAAAGACAAATAATGAGTGAGTTTGGAAGAGAACCAACTCCAGAGGAATTAGCAAAAAAATTAGCAATGCCTCTAGAAAAGGTAAGAAAAGTTTTAAAAATTGCAAAAGAGCCGGTTTCTCTTGAGACTCCTGTGGGAGACGAAGAAGATAGTAGCCTTGGAGATTTTATTGAAGATAAAAATGCTTTACAACCTTTAGATACAGCTATTCAATCCAATCTAAGCGAGTCTACAACTAAAATTTTAGCATCTCTGACTCCTAGAGAGGAAAGAGTTTTAAGAATGAGATTTGGAATAGGTATGAATACTGATCATACGTTAGAAGAAGTGGGTTTACAGTTTTCTGTTACAAGAGAAAGAATAAGACAAATTGAGGCTAAAGCCTTGAGAAAGTTGAAACACCCAAGTAGATCAAAACAATTAAAAAGTTTCCTAGAAAAATAATTTTTTGTAATGTAAAAGGTATTATTTGGGCCTGTAGCTCAGTTGGTTAGAGCAGTACACTCATAATGTATTGGTCCCAGGTTCGAGTCCTGGCGGGCCCACCACGGTTTATTTGTTTTTTGAAAACTCCTCAAGTTTCATGATCAAGATTTTAATATCATTATTATTAGAACTCAATATTGACGCGAACTCCTCTTTCTGAGTTCTTGCTAAACTTAATCCCTCAACAATTAAATCTCTTATTAGAGGTTTTTCTGGATTTTTTGTATAAATTCTCCAATCTATTTTAATCTTTGGGCCTCCATTCTCTGGCTCAACTTGCGAGCTGACAATTGTATAATTTGAGCTTTTTTGATCTGAATTCAAAACTTCAAATTCACTTGATGAGTAATCTGATAATCTTGAAGTTAAACTTTTCAAAAAATATTTTTTAAATGCTTTTTGATAATTATCGATATCTTGATCTGACGAAGATTTTCTAAGTTCACCCAAGGTATATAATCCTAAAGCATTGATGTCCACGTTCTCGACAGCAATAAGTTCAACAAATTTTTCTTTTTCCTCTTGATTTAAACTTTTATCTGAAAGCCTTTTTATTACGTCGGTAACCAATTCATTTACGAAATTTTCTGGATTAGTACTATAGGCATACAAAGATGCTTGAAGAAAAAAAAATAGAGAAATAAAATAAACAACTATTTTTTTCATTTTAAATTAGTTGTCTAAATTTCCCCATTCATCCTGTGTTTCGACAGAGTTTTTAATTTTATTCTCTCTATCTTGTAAATAAATACTTTTTACTGAGGAGTATAAGTCTATTGAGTTTTTTTCTAAACTCTCAAAATTTCTATCATTATCGGCTCTGAAATCAATCGCAGTTGTTGCCTTTAAAGAATAGTAGTCAAGCGAATTACCTGAGGAACTCAAAAGTTCTTTTTCTCTTATGGTTATATGAGCAAATGGATCTATAAAAGTATCAGCAATTATTCCAATACTGTCTCTTACTGTAGTTGGCCCTAATACTGGAAGAACAAAATAACAGCCTGAGTTTATTCCATAAGTACCTAAAGTTTGTCCCACATCTTCTTTATGTGGGTTTAAACCAATTTTTTCTGCTGGATTAAGAATACCGAAAATCCCTACAGTTGAATTTAACGCAAAGCTACCTACGGAGTGTCCTAACTGACTAAAATTTCCTTGCAACAAATTATTTGGTATTGATAGTAGAATCCCAATATTAGATGTAAAATTACTTGTTCCTTTTTTTATTGGATCAGGGAGTTTGTTGTATCCTTTTGCTATCGGCTCCAAGATTGCTTCATCTAGCGCCATATTGAATTTAAATACGGCTCTACTTGTGCTTTCAAAACACTCGTTTTTGGCTTCAGCATATGATGAAACGTTTAATACAAAAACAAATATAGTCAGAGATATTTTTAATTTTTTAAAAACTTGCATAATGGCTATATATATAATTTTAACCTATAATCTATATTTAATTTAGCTTAAAATTAGTTAAAATTGAGAGTAAATATTGGTTTAATGACCCCTTATGAAGATAAAAATTGATTTTTCACCTAATTTTTCAAGAAAATTTAGATCAAAAAAAGACATAAAATTTGTTATTATACATTACACAGGAATGCAATCAGAAATTGCATCAATTAAAAGGCTAAAAAACCCAAAATCAAAGGTAAGTTGTCACTATCTAATCGATCGAAAAGGCACTGTCGTGAATATGGTTAAAGATAACTTCGTCGCCTGGCACGCTGGAAAATCGAAATGGAAAAATTTTAATAATCTGAATTCAAGCTCTATCGGCATCGAACTAGTAAACAAAGGACATCGTTTTGGGTATCAGAATTTTAGTAGTAGTCAAATTTTCAGTCTTATAAATTTGTGCAAAATATTGAAAAAAAAATTTGCTATTAAAAATAGTAATTTTTTGGGACACTCAGATATAGCTCCTTTAAGGAAATTAGATCCTGGTGAGAAATTTCCATGGAAAAGATTAAATAAACACAAACTTGGCAGATGGTATAAAGAGCAAAAAAATTGGAGATCAGATAACAAGTATAAAAAAAAAGAAATTCTTTTTTTTAAAAATTTACACAAGCTTGGATATAGATATTTTAATATTTTTAAACGATCGAAAAGAGATAAAAAAATAATTATAGCCTTTCAGCAACATTTTTTACCAAATAATGTATCTGGAATAATAGATCAAAAAAGCTTGAAAATAAGCCATTTTTTATTAGAAAAAGCTTTAAATTCTTGATTATTAATCTGTAATTTAATAAAAGGTTCATGCCAGATAATTGGATTATCGCTAATAGTAAATCTGTTAGAGGAAAGTCCGGGCTCCGTAAAGACGCAGTGCCAGTTAACCACTGGCGAGGGCGACTTCAGGGAAAGTGCCACAGAAAATAAACCGCCTTATCAAGGCAAGGGTGAAACGGCGAGGTAAGAGCTCACCGGTTTTTTGGTAACAAAAAACGCAAGGCAAACCCCACTGGGAGCAAGGTTAAATAGGGAAGACATTGCATTAGATGCTAAAAACAGTCTTTAGTTAGTCTTCCGGGTTAACCGCATGAGCCTAAATGTGAATTTAGGACTAGAGAAATGAAATCTTCAATGACAGAACCCGGCTTATAGATTATCTGGCAAAAAACATAACATATATCAAACCATTTATCGCTTTTATTATGTTCTTCTTTTGTACTAAATACTAAAATTCAATCTATTGACTATTTTATAAAAACCCATACTATCCCAAATAATCCCAAATTGGAGGGTGATTTGAAAATAAAGGGAACAAATAGTTTTTTTAATTTATATAAAGATGTTTTTATCAAGTTACGACAACAGAATAGACAAGAAGGGAAGGGTTTCAGTGCCAGCTACCTTTAGATCACATTTAAACTCGATGGGTTATAACGGTTTTATTACTTATCCTTCTTTCAATCATTCAGCACTTGAAGCGTGTTCTCAAGACCGTATCGAAAAATTATCTAATACAATTGACTCGCTCAACCCTTTCGAGGAAAAAAGAGATTACTTTGCAACCTCCGTTTTATCTGAAAGTGAAAATCTACAATTTGATACTGAGGGCAGAGTCTCAATTTCAGATAAACTATTACAACATGCAAAGATTAAAAATTCAGTTTTATTTGTCGGTCTTGGAAAGACATTTCAAATTTGGGATCCGAAAAATTTTGAAAAATTTAAAATATTTGCAAGAAAAAAAGCTTTTCAAAATAGATCTAACTTAAAGTGGGAAAACAAACAGAAAGGGGAGATGTGATGAGTATAAATGTTGGTGGAGGTGAACTTAGAGAATTAAAACCGAGAATATTAGTTATAGGCGTTGGAGGAGCTGGTGGAAACGCAATCAATGCTATGATTGAAGCAGGCATGCAGGGAGTGGAATTTGTTGCGGTAAACACTGATGCACAAGATCTTAAAATGAGTAAAGCTGATGCAAAAATTCAAATAGGCATGAATTTGACTAAAGGACTTGGTGCAGGTGCCAAACATGATATTGGCCAAGCAGCAGCAGATGAGTCAATTAACGAGATAGTAAATTATATTCAAGGAAGCAATATGGTTTTTATTGCATCTGGTATGGGTGGTGGCACTGGGACAGGTGCATCACATGTAATTGCAAAAGCAGCTAGAGAAATGAATATATTAACTGTCGGTGTTACTACTTTACCGTTCTCTTACGAAGGCCCAAAAAGAATGAGAAGAGCAATCAGTGGTTTAGAGGAACTAAAGAGACATTTGGATACAACAATTGTTGTTCCAAACCAAAATTTATTTAAAATTGCAAATGAGTCCACAGGATTTGAAGAGTCGTTTAGTTTATCCAATGATGTGTTAAAACACGGTGTGCAAAGTGTAACGGATCTTATGGTAAGACCAGGAATGATAAATTTGGATTTTGCTGACGTTGAAACTGTTATGAGCTCAAGCGGTAAAGCTATGATGGGAACTGGAGAAGCAGAGGGAGACAATAGAGCAATGGCAGCTACAGAATTAGCTTTGAATAATCCACTTATTGATGAATATACCTTACAAGGAGCAAAAGGATTACTAATAAATATTACTGGTGGAAGTGATTTAACTCTCTTCGAAGTTGATGCTGCAGTAAACAAAATTAGAGCTGAAGTTGACCCAGAAGCAGAATTAATTTTTGGAGCAATTAAAGATCAAAATATGAGTGGCAAAATAAGAGTTTCAATTGTTGCTACGTCTTTAAAAGGTTCCACAATTTCACCTGAACCACGACCAATTTTGAATGTGGTGAAAGGTTCGAACGATAGAAATAACAACTTCTCTGATCATTTATTTTCTAAGACTAACATAGAGCAGAACGTTGTTGGTTCTATTGATGGAGCGAATGCATTAAAACTAGATGAAAGTTTTGAAATAAAAAATAGTGATGAGCAATCTGCTTTAATTGACAGTTTTGAAAGCAATGAAGAAAGAAAGATAACCGAGCAGACTGCAATAAATGATAACAAAAACGAGGAATTTCCTACAGGAGTCTCGATAGAAAGCGCATCTTATATGGAGAATAATTCTTCTATAAAAATTGATAATGCACTCGAGCCAAATACAGATCCTATGGATCATCATAGTTCGGAAGAAGAATATACACCAAAACTTTTTACAGATGAGCAAAATAAAGAAAATATTGAAACAAGGGAACTTGAAGAGGAACAGTCTACAGATCAACTCTTCGACCACGATAAAAATGAAGATGAGGACTTTGAAATTCCTGCATTTTTGAGAAGACAAAAGTTTTAATGATTAAATCAAATAATAATGAAAACTTTCTCATCATCCTTGGAATTTTCTCATTTTCCAGTGATGCTGGGGGAGGTCATTCAACTCTCCTCTCCATCTGAAGGAGGGCATTACATCGATTGTACTTTTGGTGGCGGAGGATATTCTAAAGCATTACTAAAATTTCCAAAAACAAAAGTAACAGCTTTAGACAGAGACGTTAATGTAATTGGTGTAGCAAATAAATTTGAAAAAAAATTTCAGAAAAGATTTGAATTTTATAAAATCAAATTTAGTCAAATTAATTCCGTTTTAAAAGATCAAGTTGATACAGTAATCTTCGACCTTGGTCTTTCATCAATCCAATTAAATAATTTAAAAAGAGGATTTTCATTCAAATCGAAAGACAAGTTAGACATGACCATGGGTTTATCAGACATATCTGCTCAAGATGCAATAAACAAATTGAGTGAGTCTCAATTAAAATTAATTATAAAAGAATTAGGTGAAGAAAAGGATGCGTTCAAAATTGCAAAAAATATTGTGAAAGCTAGGTCTGAAAAAAAAATTACAAGAGTAGATGAACTAGTTAGCATTATAGAAAAAAGTAAAAAAAAAAATTACTCAACCAAAATTAATCCAAGCACAAAAACTTTTCAAGCATTAAGGATATTTGTAAACAAAGAAATAACAGAATTAATGAATGGAGTAGTTAATGCAACAAAAATTTTGAAACCTGGTGGAAAAATTTTAATCATAAGTTTTCATTCTATAGAGGATAAAATTATTAAATATTTTTTTAGTAATTTTTCAAAAGGTAAAGCGAAACCATCAAGATATTTACCAGATGAAAATTATGATAAGTCAGCTCTATTTGAAAAATATATAAATAAAATAATTAAGCCATCCAAAAAAGAAATTGAAGAAAATAATCCTTCAAGATCCGCAAAATTGAGAATTGCAACAAGAAGTCAAAATAAATTTGTTCACCCTTCAAGTTTCTTTCAAAAATTTAAAAGATATTTGGAGATAGAGGGTATTAATGTTTAAATTAAAAATTTTTTTTTCAATTCTTATCTTTTCCTTTTTCTTAATCGGAACATCAATTATTAAAAATAAAACAAGACAACTAGAAAAAAATATAGATCTTATCAGTGAAAAAATTCATCTTAAAGAAAAAGATTTGAACGAATCACAGCTTGATTTTTCTTATTTAGTATCACCTTCAATAATAGAACAAAAAATAAATCATTTAGACAATGAGGAATATTTAATAATGAACTATTCGAATATATTCTTAAGTTTATCTGGTTTTTTGAATATTAATAATAAGCTTGCCTTTCAGGAAAGTAAAAATGAAAAAAAAATTAAAAAAAAATAAGAATTTAAATATTCACCAAAAAAGCTTCTTTTTTGAAGATTATTTAGAAACCTCAAAAAAAAATAGATTATCTCATAATGATAACTTGTTTCATGATAGAATCTTTCTATTATTTTTTTTATTTTTTTCATTAATATTCATTTTTAGTATTAGAATCATTCACGTATCATTGAATAAAATTGAAATATATAATCATAGCAATTCATCTCAAAAATTTTCTCTATTAAGAAGAGATATCGTAGATAGAAATAATAATTTAATATCAAGAAATGTTACCTCTTACCATGTTGCTGTTAATCCTAAGTTTATCGATAGTAAAGATAAATTTTTACTTAAACTTCGGTTAAACTTTCCGGCACTACCCATTCAAAGAATTGAGAAAAAACTTAAAGAAGGAAAATATTTTTATTTAAAAAAACGTATCACTCAATTAGAAAAAGAAAAATATTGGAATTTAGGAGAAAAAGCTATTATTCTTGAGCCTTTCCAATCAAGAATTTACACACACGGAAATTTATTTAGTCATGTAATCGGGCAAGTTGATTATGACAATTATGGCTTATCTGGAGTAGAAAAGTTTTTTGACAAAGACTTGAAAAATAAAAATTTAATCAATCAGCCTCTTGTTTTAACCTTAGATACAAATATTCAATATTTAATAAATAAAGAAATGAAAGAAGCATTAATAACTTTTAAGTCCTCTGGAGGAGCCGCATTATTAATGGATGTAGAAAATGGAGATATTTTATCTTTAGTCTCCCTTCCTAATTTTGATATTAATAAAAGGTCAGATGTAAGAGATATAAAATTTATAAACAAGATCACAAAAGGAGTCTACGAACTTGGATCTATTTTTAAAACTTTTACTGTAGCTCTAGCGCTAGATAACCAAATAGTAGAACCAAAAACAATTATTAAAAATATTCCAGAAAAAGTAAAATGCTCTAAATATAACATTTCTGATATAAAAAAATTTCCTAGCGAATTGTCTGTAGAAGATATTTTAATCAGGTCCTCAAACGTTGGAACATTGCTACTCGCAAGAGAAATCGGTGAAAAAAAATTTAAAAAATTTATTGATGAAACAAATTTATTAAAAAAACCTAATTTACAAATAGCAGAAGTTGGTAATCCGATTAATTTTAATTGGAATAAATGTAAATTAGAAACGGTATCTTATGGCCATGGAATAACGACAACGCCACTTCAAGCCACTTCAATTTATGCAGCTTTTGCCAATGGAGGAAGACTTATTAGGCCAAATTTACTTAAAAGCGAGGATGTAATTAAATATAAGAGAATAGTTTCAGAGGAAACCAGCAAAAATATGGTAAATATTTTAAGAAAAGTTGTTACCGAAAAAAATGGCACAGCAAGCCTTGCAGATATAAATGGTTTTAATGTTGGTGGTAAAACTGGAACTTCTCAGAATTATAAGAATAAAAGTGAAAATTTAAATACCTTTATTTCAATTTTTCCATCACACAAACCGAAATTTGTTTTGTTAGTTATGCTAGAAAATCCAAAAGTAGCAAATGATTTAGTTTACAACTATAGAGGGGTAAAAATTAAAGGCACAAGAAATGAAGCGGGATGGAATTCAGTTTACGTAGCCGGCAAAATAATAAAAAGAATTGGACCAATTTTAGCCATAAAGAACAAAGAATTTACTCACCAATATGTTGCTGAAAAAACTAATTAAAAATATTCCAGAAAAAAAAAAGGAAACTTTAGTAAAAGGTTTAGCCACAAATAGCAAAAATGTTAAAAAAGGCTTTATTTTTTTTGCAATAAGAGGTCAAAAATTAAATGGAGAAAGATATATTAATGAAGCAGTTAAAAAAGGAGCAGTTGCAATAGTTTGTTCTAAATTATGTAAATATACTAATAGAAATATCCAGGTAATAAAAACATCAAATATTAGGGCTTTACTTAGTGAAGTTTCCTCAAAATTTTTCAAATTAAAACCTAAAAACATTTTGGCAGTGACTGGAACAAATGGCAAAACATCAGTAGCTGATTTATTTTATCAAATCTTAAGTATTAATAAAATTCCTGTAGCCTCGATCGGAACCCTCGGTATTAAATATGATAAAAAATTAATAAAATCAAAATTGACTTCACCTGACACCATCTTGCTTCATCAGTCACTTCAAAAAATAAAAAAAAACAAAATAGATAATGTTATTATTGAGACTTCTAGTCATGGATTACATCAAAACAGAATAGATCATTTAAATCTTAAAGCTGGAATTTTCACTAATTTTAGTCAAGATCATTTAGACTACCACAAAACAATGAAAGCTTATCTGAACAGTAAACTTATATTATTTAAAGATATTTTATCTCCAAATAAATCGATAGTAACCGATAAATCTAATAAGGAATTTTCAATTTTAAAAAAGATTTCAAGAAGAAGAAAATTACGACTTATCGATATAAACAAAACTAAAGAAAAATTAAAAAAAAAGATCAAGAGAAATCTTTATGAATTTCAATTGAAGAATTTATCAATGGCGATTGAGGCTGCAAAATTATGTAATATTGGTGAAAAAAAAATATTCAATGTAATTCATAAAATTAAAGACGTTGATGGTAGATTTGAGCTTGTAAAAATTTTTCCTAATAATGTAAAAGTATATGTAGATTTTGCACATACACCTGATGCATTATTAAAAACTATAAAAGCACTTAAAAATCTAGATAACGGAATTGTATCTATAGTATTTGGGTGTGGTGGAGAAAGAGATTTTAGAAAAAGACCTTCGATGGCAAAAATAGCAAACTCTTATTGTAGAAAAATTTATGTTACAGATGACAATCCAAGAAATGAAAATCCAGTAAAAATTAGAAAGGAAATAATTAAGCATATTGAAAAATCAAAATGTTTTAATATTGGAGATAGGTCAAAAGCTATAAAAACTGCAATTCACAATTCAGAACCAAATGAAATAATACTTATTGCCGGAAAAGGCCACGAAACTGAACAGATATATAGAAATAAAATTATTTTGAACACTGATAAACAAATTATTAAAAATTTAAAAATAAAGAAAAAAAAATTATCAAAAAATACTCAAGCCTTTATACAAAACAAAAAAATTTTTATGTCTATTAAAAAAAATTTTAAGATAAAAAATTTTCATGGACTTTCTATAGATACAAGAGTAATTAAAAAAAAAAATTTATTTCTTACTATTAAAGGAAAAAAAACAGATGGTCTTAAATTTGTGAGTGAGGCATTAAAAAAAGGTGCAAGTTTTATTGTTTCATCAAAAAAAATTAAAAAACATAGAAATAAAGTCATTAAAGTAGAAAATGAAACTAAATTTCTGAATAGGTTTGCTCTTGAGAAAAGAAAAAATTGTAACGCAAAAATTATTGCAATTACTGGAAGTGCTGGAAAAACATCTTTAAAAAATTTAATTAAAGACATCTTGAGTAATTTTGGTGAAACACTTTGCTCTCCAAAATCATACAATAACCATTTAGGTGTACCTTTAAGTCTTTCAGATTTAAAACCTAGCCATAAATATGCAGTATTTGAGGTTGGAATGAGCAAGGCAGGCGAAATCAATGCACTTTCAAAACTTGTAAGCCCTCACTGTGCCATTATCACAAACATCGGTGAAGCACACATTGAAAATTTTAAAAACTTAAAAGGTATAGCCGATGCCAAAGGTGAGATTATAAATAATATAAGACGAGGCGGTACATTAATCTTAAACCGTGATGATAGATTTTTTGAATACTTAAAAAAGAAGGCCAAACTTAAAGATATAAATATAGTTTCATTTGGTATGAGTACAAAATCAGATATTTATCCTACTAAAATTTCAAAGAATAAAAAAACAATAAAATTTAAAATAAAAACTAAAAATCAAATTTTAAAATTAGAAATGAAAGATCTTAATTTATATAATATCTTATCGTCATTAGCTTTATTGAAAGTGTTAAACCTATCTGTAAACAAGATCAAAAAATATTATAAAAATTATGAACTTACAGAAGGCAGGGGAAAAATACATAAAATTAAAAGATACAATAAAAAATTTAAATTAATTGATGAAAGCTATAATGCAAACCCACTATCAGTAAAAAATGCTATCAAAAATTTTAAGTCAATTAAAAAACAAAATTTTAAGAAATATTTACTCCTTGGAGACATGCTTGAATTGGGAAATCATTCAGAGTATTTACATAAAGATTTAGCAAAAGTTATTAACAACTCAGATATAGACAAAGTGTTTATTAAAGGCACTAATACCCCAGTTACTTATAAAAATTTAGTCAGAAGTAAACGTGGAAATATTATTCAACATGAAGAAGATGTAGATTTTACTTTAAATAATATTATAGCTAATAATGATTATTTAATGATTAAAGGATCACACGCAACTGGCTTAAATAATCTAACAAAAAAAATGATAAAAGAGAATTAAATGCTATTCCACTTACTAACGTCACTTATTGATCAATACTCATTTTTAAATGTATTCAAATATTTAACATTTAGAACGGGTTTGTCCGTAATGACTTCTCTGGTCGTTGTATTTATAATTGGGGCTCCTTTAATTAAAATTTTTTCGGAAAAAATGATAACAGGTCCAATCAGACAGGATGGTCCTATCGACCATATAATAAAAAAATCTGGCACTCCAACTATGGGAGGAGTTATAATTATAATTGGAATCATCACTAGCACTTTACTTTGGTCAGATTTAACAAATATTTATGTTTGGACTTTGATATTTGCGTCTTTATCTTTAGGAGCCTTAGGTCTTCTTGATGATATAATGAAAATCAAATTAAAAAACTCAACCGGATTAAAATCTAAATATAAATTCGCAGGACAATTAGTTATCGGTGCTATTACTTTATTTATTTTAATAAATTATACTGATCACGAATATTTATATGATCTCTATTTTCCATTTTTAAAAAATTTTATTTTAGATCTAGGAATATTTTTCATTCCATTTGGCTTATTTGTAATCATCGGTGCATCAAACGCAGTAAACTTAACAGATGGTCTCGATGGTTTAGCAACTGTACCGGTGATGTTAGTTGCACTTTCTTTTACACTTATTTCCTACATAGTAGGTAACACAATCTTTTCTGAATATCTTCAAATTCAATATATTCCTGATGTGGGAGAGCTATCAATTTTCTGCGGATCAATTGTAGGAGCTTGTTTAGGTTTTCTTTGGTATAATGCCCCCCCAGCTAAAATTTTTATGGGTGACACGGGCTCTCTTTCTCTCGGGGGCTCATTAGCAGCGATAGCAATTATTGTTAAACATGAAATTGTTTTGGCAATTATAGGAGGACTTTTTGTATTAGAGACAGTCTCGGTAATTATTCAAGTCATATCGTTTAAATTAACAGGTAAAAGAATTTTTAAAATGGCGCCAATTCATCATCATTTTGAAAAAAAAGGCTGGCATGAGTCAACAATTGTAATTCGATTTTGGATTATAGCTATAATTTTAGCTTTAGTAGGATTAGCGACTTTAAAACTAAGGTAACAGATGGCCTCTATTTATAACTTAAAAAAACTATCATTTTTAGTTTATGGCCTTGGTTTGACTGGTCAATCAGTAATAAGTTTTTTTAAAAAAAATAATATTGAAAATTATCAGGCATGGGATGATAAAAATAAAAAACTTTTTAAAAAAAAAAGGCCACGGAACCTCGAAAAAGCCATGAAGGAAGTCAATTATATTATATTAAGCCCAGGGGTAAGCTTAAGAAAATCAGTTAACAAAAATAAATTGATAAAGCATAAAGATAAAATAATTACAGATATCGATCTAATTTTTTTAATAAAAAAATCGTTAACCAGCATTGTAGTGACTGGATCTAATGGAAAATCAACTACATGTAAAATTATAGAACATATATTAAGAAAAAATAAATTTAAAACTTTATTAGGTGGAAATATTGGTACACCAATTCTAAATTTAATCTCCAAAAAAATTGATTTTTTAATTATTGAGGCATCATCCTTTCAGCTCGCATATTCCAAATTTATAGCTCCTGATTATGCGCTTTTATTAAATATAACAAATGACCATCTTGACTGGCATGGCAATATGAAAAATTATATAAATGCAAAATTTAAAATTTTTGAATATCAAAAAAAAAACCAATTTTCTTTTGTAAATTCTTCTTTGAAATCAGAATTTAAGAAACAAAATGGTTCGGGAAAATTAATAATTCCAAATTTAAAAAGTTACAGAAGAATTAAATATAAAATAAACAATGATTATTTAAAATCGGATATTAACGACCAAAATATGTCATATGTTTTTTCACTTTCAAAAGCACTAAAAATAAGAAATGCAGATTTTCTGAGATCTTTAAGTAGTTTTGAAGGTTTGCCTCACAGATATGAAATATTTTTAAAACAGAAAAATTGTATCTTCATAAATGATTCTAAGGCGACTTCATTTCAAGCTACGAAGGGTGCATTAAAAAATTCGGAAAATATTTATTGGATATTAGGAGGATTACCAAAAAAAAACGATAAAATAATTTTAAAAGATTTAAAAAAAAACATCATCAGATCCTATATAATTGGTAAAAATATTAATTTTTTCAAAAATCAAATACATAAATATATTAATTATTATATTGCTAAAGATTTAAAAAAATCAATCTTACAGATTTTGAAAGACATAAAATATAGAAATAAAAAAAATACAATTTTACTTAGTCCAGCTGCGGCCTCTTATGACCAATTTTTGAATTTTGAAAAAAGAGGAGAAAAATTTAAAAAATTATGTAATTATTATGCTCGAAGGTTCATTTAAACTTAAATTTATAAATTATTGGCGAAATATAGACAAAAAAATTTTTTTTTGTTTCATTATTTTATTTTTTTTAGGCTTATTTTTCTCATTCTCGTCTACATCATCATTGGCTGGTGAAAGATTAGATAAAGATTACTATTTCTTTTTTTCAAAACATTTAACTTATACTTTTTTAGCTTTGACTATAATGTTATTTTTTTCTTTTATAGACACAACCTTTTTAAAAAAGATTATTGTCCCCTTATTTGCAATTTCTTTTATTTTTTTAGCTCTAGTTCCTTTAGTAGGCATTGAAGTAAAAGGTGCAAAAAGATGGCTTGATCTTTATTTTTTTAGATTACAACCGATTGAGATTTTGAAACCTTTTTTTATTTTAGTAACAGTAAAAATTTTGACCCTAGAAAAACTCAAAAATTCACAAATAAAATATATATTTAGTTTTTTTTTATTATCTTCAGTAATTATTCTTCTGATAGACCAGCCTGATCTTGGGCAATCAATTTTATTGGTTGGAAGTTGGATTGCTACAGTATTTATTTCAGGAGTTAGTTTACTATATATAATTAGTTTCTTTTCGATCTTTTTAATATCTGTGGGTTCTCTACTTTTTTTTATGCCTGAAAAATTTGGTTATATTATACATCGCCTAATATCATTTGTTGATCCCACTAAGGGTGATAAATTTCAGTCTAATTCTGCTTTAGATGCAATTAAACTTGGAGGATTAAAAGGACAAGGCATGGGAGAAGGCATACTAAAGGATAATGTGCCAGAGGCTCATACAGATTATATAATTGCAATTATATCAGAAGAATACGGATCAATAATTTCCATAATTATAATCTTAATTTTTTTGTATATATCATTTAGAATTATTAAGAATTGTATTAATCAAGAAGATCAATTAATCAAAATTTCTCTTTGCGGTCTATCAACCTTATTAATTTTTCAAACTTTTATTCATGTAGGAGTGAACACTAGTTTAATACCTACTACAGGAATGACACTACCTTTTCTAAGCTATGGAGGATCTTCTCTAATTGGTAGTGCAATTCTTGCTGGCATAATTTTAAATTATACAAAAAATAGAACATATTTATATGAATAAAAAAATTAATATATTAATAGCAATCGGTGGTACAGGTGGACATGTTTTTCCAGGTCTAAATTTAGCAAAGCACCTTAGCGACAATAATTATGAAATTCAAATTGTAACTGATAGACGAGGAAGCAAATATCTTGACAGTCAGGAAAATTTAAAAATCTCTAAACTTCCTTCTTCTCCAATAATTTACAAAAATTTGTTTACAGTTTTTTTTTCGGCAATTTATGTTTTTTTTTCAATATTATACTCAATCGTTTATTTAATATTTCGAAGACCGAAAATCATAATTGGAATGGGTGGATACGCTTCTTTTCCAATTTGTATTGCAGCAATTATTTTAAGAATTAAGTTTATAATTTATGAAAATAATCTAATAATTGGAAAAGCAAACAAATATTTAATGCCATTTGCAAATATGATGATCGTTTCGAATAAAAGCTTGGAAGGAGTACCAATTAATCAAAGTAAAAAAATTATAGAGGTAGGAAACATTATTAAGAAAGAAATAATTGATTTTTCAAAAAAAAATGAGAGGATTGATAAGGAAAAATTAAACATACTTGTTTTAGGCGGAAGTCAAGCGGCAAAAATATTTGCAGAAAGTCTGCCAAAAATTTTTTTAAAATGTTCAGAACAAGGGTTTAAATTAAAGATTTTTCAACATTGCTTACCTAATCAAAAAAATGAACTAAGCTTATTTTATAACAATTCAAATATTGAATTTGAAACTTTCAATTTTAGTAATAATCTAAATCATTACTTTTCAACAGCCGATCTGGCTATCACAAGAGCTGGCTCATCAATGCTAGCTGAGCTGACAAATGCAAACATTCCATTTATTTCCGTTCCATTACCGTCCTCAGCTGACAAACATCAATTAAAAAACGCTTATTACTACAAAAGAAAGAATTACTCATTTTTGATAGAGGAAAAAGATTTAAATGATAAATTATCTTCGCTTATAGCAGATATTTACAAAAATAATTCAATTTTAAATAAGATTGTGCAAAATCAGAGACAACATTCTGACAAAAATGTCTACAACAATATCGACAAGATATTAAAAGAAATTATAGATGAAAAAAATTAATTTAGGTCAAAAAGAAATTATTCATTTTGTTGGTATTGGCGGGATAGGAATGAGTGGTTTAGCTCAAATTATGAAAAATATGGGTTATAAGATTCAAGGAAGTGACCAAAACAAAAATAAAAATACAATTAGTTGTTTAAAAGCCGGCATAAGAGTTTTTATTGGACATTCAAAAAACAATGTTAAGAGCTCAACTATACTCGTCAAATCCTCAGCAATTAAAAATAACAACAGCGAAATTAAGTTTGCAAGAGAAAAAAAAATTCCAATTTATTCTAGAGCTGAAATATTAGCTGACGTAGTCTCTCTAAAAAAGAATATTATCATTACTGGATCCCATGGGAAAACTACAACTACATCATTAGTTTCAAAAATTTTATCAGATCAAAAACTTGACCCAACAATTATAAATGGCGGGGTTATAAACTCGTTAAGAAGTAATGCTAGATTAGGAAAAGGCGAGTGGGCTATTTTAGAGGCAGACGAGTCGGATGGAAGTTTCCTAAAATTACCTATAAATTATTCTATAGTGACCAACATTGATTACGAGCATATCGATTTTTATAAAAATTTTAAAAATTTGGAAAATTCATTTATTAAATTTATAGAGAAAACTCCACCGACTGGTAAATCAATTATCTGTATTGATAATAAAAATATAAAAAAGATTGTTAAAAGAATAAAAAATAAAAATTTTCTCACCTATGGTTTAAATAAAAATGCTCATTATAGAATAACCAATATTAGATATAAAATAAATTATTCTATTTTTGATTTAAATTACAAAGATCTCAACAAAAAACAAAAAAAAATTAAAAATATTCAACTTAAATTATTAGGTAAGCATAATGTTCTTAATGGTGCGGCTGCGATTGCTGTGTGTTTAAATTTAGGTGTTGATCAGAATATAATAAAAAAATCACTTAAAAAGTTTTCAGGAGTTCAGAGAAGAATGACAAAAATATTTTCTAAAAATATGAATGATTTTTACGATGATTATGCGCATCACCCAACTGAAATAAGATCTATATTAGAGAGTGTCAAAAACGTTTATAAAAATAGAAAAATAACCTCAGTTTTTGAACCTCATCGATATTCTAGAGTACTAGCTTTAAAAAAAGAATTTGCAAAGTCCTTTATTAAATCTGATTTAGTGCTTTTATGTCCAATTTACGCTGCAGGAGAAAAGAAAAGCTCTCTTTATAATCAAATAAATTTTGCTAGGTTTATATCGAGTTTTTCAAAGACACAAGTAATCTTAATTAGAAAACACGATCAAATTTTGAAGTATTTTAAAAAAAATTTAACAAGTAACGAAATTGTTATAGGTATGGGCGCTGGTTCCATTTCAAAATATATGAGAAATTTAAAAAGTAATTTATGATATCAAATCAAGATTTAATAGATAAATTTGGAAAAGATATTTCCAAAGATATGAATTTGGCAAATTATAGTTGGTTCAACCTAGGTGGTCCGGCCGAATTTCTTTTTAAACCTAAAAACAAAGACCAATTAAAAGAATTTTTAAATGAATGTAGAAAAAATAAATTTGGTGTTACAATTCTTGGAGCTGGCTCAAATACGCTAATCAGAGATAAAGGAGTTAAAGGAGCAGTTATCAAATTAAGCTCAAATTTTTCTAATATTGAACTACTAAGCAAAAATATTTTAAAAGTTGGTGCTGCGACCCTTGATCGAAAAGTAGCAAATTTTGCTAAAGAGGCAGAATTGGGAGGCCTAGAGTTTCTTTCCTGTATACCCGGCTCAATCGGTGGCGCCATAATTATGAATAGCGGATGCTATGAAACTGATATTTCTAAAGTATTAGTTTCAATAAATGTTATTGATAAAAAAACAAGTATTGAAAAGGAAATAGAAAAAAAAGATATTGAGTTTTTTTATAGAGGAACGAACTTATCTAAAGATTTCATTATTATTTCAGCTAAATTAAGAGGAGAGAAGAAACAAAAAAAACAAATCGAAAGAACGCAGAATTCCTTTATCGAACAAAAAAAAATATCTCAACCTAATCAGATAAAAACTTGTGGAAGCACTTTTAAAAATATTAGTAAAGATAAAAAAGCTTGGATGATTATAAAAGAGGCTGGATGTGAAAAATTTTATGAAGGAGACGCAGTTATTTCTAATAAACATTGCAACTTTTTTGTTAACAACGGAAACGCTAATTCAACAGATATCGAAAATTTGATTGATAGAGTAAAACAAACAGTTAATAAAAAAACAGGAATTAATCTCGAATTAGAGATTAAAATAATTGGTGAGAAATAAAAGATTTAAAAAGGTTACGGTTGTTTTAGGCGGAACCTCTGGAGAACGCGAGGTTAGTTTAGATAGTGGAAGAGCTTGTATTAAAGCTTTAAAGAAAAAAAAATATATTGTTTCGAAGTTTGACCCGAAATTTAAAAATTTTAATCTAATAGATAAAAATAAAACCGATGTAATTTTTAATGCTTTACACGGAAAAGACGGAGAAGATGGTATTGCCCAAAGTTATTTTGAATACTTGAAAATACCTTATACACATTCAGGTGTAATTAGTTCTTTTAACTGCATGAATAAAGTTATTTCTAAAGAAATATTTTTAAAAAATAGAATTTTGACTCCAAAGTATTTTTCAGTCTATAGGAGAGAATTTAATAAAAAAATTCTTGAAAAACTAATTTTTAAAAAAAAAATTCAGTTTCCAGTGGTAATCAAACCAATAAATGAAGGATCAAGTTTAGGAGTAAAAATTTCTAAAAATTTAGTCCAGCTAGTAAGTTTCGCTAAAAATTTATTTCGTAAATATGATCAATTAATTTTTGAGCAGTTTATCGGAGGACAAGAAATACAGGTCGCAGTTATTAACAAAACTTCATTGGGCGCAATAGAATTAATACCAAAGAGGTTATTTTATGACTATAAAGCCAAGTATACTAAATCAGCAAAAACAAAACATATAATGCCAGCAAGGCTAAATAAAAAAAATTATAATTTAGTATTAAAAATCGCAAAGCGTGCACACAATTCTTTGGGATGCAAAGGTGTTACAAGAGCAGACTTTAAATATTTCAATAAAAAATTTTATCTTTTAGAAATAAACACTCAACCAGGAATGACAAATCTTTCTTTAGTGCCAGAGATAGCAAGTTTTTGTGGGATTAGTTTCGCAAATCTAGTTGAAAAAATTCTGCTAGATGCAAATATTAATAAATGAGTAAAAGATTATTTATTGCTCTTATTTTGCTTTTTTTTCTCAGTACATACAAACTTAAGACGGATGTTCAATTTAATAATCTATTTAAGCTGGAAGAAATTATTATTCACAACAATATTAATTTAAATATAAAAAACGACATTTTAAATAATCTAACTTTTTTATATGAAAAAAATCTTTTACTTATAAGTACAAAAGAAATAAGCAAAGCATTGAAAAATATAGAATTAGTCGAAAGTTTTGAAATTAAAAAAATATACCCTAATAAAATCAAAATTAAAATTTTTGAAAAGAAGCTTATAGCAATTGTGCAAGATAAAAAGGAAAAATTTTATATTACAGAAAAAGGAGGTTTAATAAATTTTACAAATCTTGAACAATTAGAAAAATTGCCATTAGTTTTTGGCGGAAAATACAACTTTAAAAATTTATACGATAATTTGATGAATATGAATTTTCCTTTAGATACTATTCAAACATTTTATTATTTTGAGTCCAATAGATGGGACTTGGTTACTAAAAATAATCAAACAATAAAGCTTCCAATTAAAAATTTTGAAGAAAGTTTAAAGAGCTATATGAATTTAAAAAAACAAGGCAATTTTGAAAAATACAAAATTTTTGACTATAGAATTAAAGATCAACTTATTTTAAAATAAAAGATGCAAATAAAATCTCCAATTTTATTTATAGAAATTAATGATTACGACTATACGTTCGCCGTTTGTGAAAATAATGAAAATGATTTTGATCTCACTCATTTTACAAATGTTCCTTTAATAGGTATTCAAGATAATAAAGTTTCAAATTTTGACTCAGTTTGCACTACTTTAAAAGAGAATATTTACAGTATAGAGCAAAAATATAATTTTATATTTAAAGATGTAATTTTAATAATTGATAACCTTGATTTTTCAATAATAAATTTTTCCGGCTTTAAAAAACTTAATGGATTACAGCTTTCAAAAGAAAATATAACTTATATATTAAATTCATTAAAAACTAAAATCTTAGAGTCAGAACATAATAAAAAAATACTACACATATTTAATACAACATATGAATTAGATAAAAAAAGATTTGATAATTTACCTATAGGTTTATTCGGAAATTTCTATTCTCATGAATTGGCGTTTTTTTTGATCGATAATAACGATTTTAAAAATCTTAAAAATATTTTCGATAAATGTAATTTAAGATTAAAAAAGATTATTTCAAAAAGTTTTATAGAAGGTGTAAACGTGATAAATACTGATCAAAACTATGAAACTTTTTTTAAAATAGAAATAAGTGAAAATAAATCCAAATTATTTTTTTTTGAAAATGGCTCATTAAAGTATATCGAGAAGTTTAATTTTGGTACAAAACTTATTTTAAATGATATTTCAAAAGTTACTGCTATCAAAAATGAAACAATAATTAAAATTTTACGAAATTCTAATTTTTCAAATGAAAATTTTGAGGATGAAATTGTAGAAAAGCAATTTTTTGAAGAACAAAATTTTAGAAAAATTAAAAAAAAACTAATTTTAGATATTGCAGATGCACGAATACAAGAGATTTCAGAGATAATAGTTTTTAAAAATATAAATATTTCAACTCTAATTAAAAAAAACATCCCAATCATCTTAGAAATTAGAGAAAAAAGTTATTTTAGGTGTTTAGACAATATTCATGAAAAAGCTTTTTCTAAAAACAATTATTTTAAATTTTATTTTTCTGAGAATTTAAATAAGGAAAACTTTTTCAAAAATGCATCAAAAATTGTCCAATATGGGTGGAAAAAAGAGGCTATTCCAATAGTGCTAGAGAAAAAATCAATTATATCAAGGATCTTTGATTTACTGTTTAATTAAATAACTTTTGTTATTTTCAGAAACATTAGTTGTTTTAAGAAAATCGTCATATTTTTGTATAACATTTCGATGCTCAAGATATATCAATATACTCTTAGTGACCCTGTAAATTTTGAGGGAAAAGGTCTTCACTCTGGTAAAAAAGTTTCTATAAAGGTCTTACCTGCTAAATCAGATACTGGAATAATTTTTAAGAGAACGGATCTAGCTGAAAAAAATTTAATTAAAGCAAATTATAGAAACGTATCTTCTGCAAAACTCTGCACAACGCTTGAAAACAAACACGGTGTTAAAGTCTCAACTGTGGAACATTTATTAGCAGCACTTTACTTATCAGAAATAGATAATGCGTTGATCGAAATAAATAATGAGGAAGTTCCTATTATGGATGGTTCAGCTAAAATATTTATGGAAACTCTTCAAAAAGCAAAGATTAAAAAATTAAATAAAAGAAGAAAATATTTAAAAGTTACAGATTATTTTGAATTTAATGATGGTGGTAGAAAAATTTCAATTGAAAGTAACGGAAGTTTGGAAGTGCAATTCCAATTAAATTATATTAATGAAATAATTGGAAAACAAAAAAGATCAATTAATTTTCAAACAGAAAATTTAGATGAAGTAGTGGAGGCTAGGACATTTTGTTTATATGAAGATATTGAAAAAATTAAAAAAATGGGACTAGCTAAGGGCGGTTCTCTAGACAATGCGATTGTTGTTGGAAAAGATAAAGTTTTAAATGAAGGTGGTTTGAGAAATGAAAAAGAATTCGTTAACCATAAAATTCTAGATTTGGCTGGAGATTTTATGTTATCTGGTCACAGAATACTTGGTAAAGTTAATTGTTACCAAGGAGGCCACGAACTGACTAACATGTTTTTGAAAAAATTACTAAGCTCGAAGTCAAAAACTACTATTCTTGAGTTAAAGGATATTATCATAACAAAAAAACCTAGCTCAGATCATCAAGTAAAAATTGCTGTAAACGCTTAATTTCTAATTTTACCATATTATTTTTAGTTTAATCTGTTATTAGTTAATAATGTTAACTAGATTACTAATTGTAATTTTTTTTTCACTTTTACTTTATTCTTGCTCTAATAAAAAAGATGAAGCAATTTATCTTCCTACTGATCAATCTAATCCTTACACTTTATACAAAGAAGGATTAGATGCCTTCGAAAAAAATGATTATTTCTTTGCAGAAAAAAAATTTTCTGAGGCAGAGTTAAATTTTGAAGAAGTAGATCTTGCTGCAAAGTCAGCTATAATGTCAAGTTTTTCTCTTTATGCAATTAACTTTTATGACGAGGCAATAGAAAATTTAGAAAGATATTTAAAAACCTATCCGTCTGATAAAAATAATATCTATGCTCATTACTTAATAGCTATAATTTATTTTGAGCAAATAAGTGATGAAAAAAAAGACCTTGAGCCTTTATTAAAAGCCAATAAAAAAATAAATTTTTTTATAAAAAAATATCCAGTATCTGATTACACTACAGATTTAAAATTTAAGAAAGATTTAATTATAAATCAAATTGCAGCAAAGGAAATGTTTATAGCTAAACATTATATTACCACTCAAAAATGGATACCTGCAATTAATAGGCTTAAAGAAATTGTGACAAAATATGACAAAACAATATTTGTCGAGGAAGCACTTCATCGACTAGTAGAAATTCATTATCATTTGGGACTAGAACAAGAGGCGAAAAATTATGCAAAAATTTTAGGATATAACTATAATTCAAGCGAATGGTTTGAGCAATCTTATCAAGTTTTTAACAAGAATTACAAAATTAAGTCATTAAGTAAAGACCAAAAAAAGGATGAGAGTATTTTAAAAAAGATGATCAATATAATTAAAATAAATTAATGAAAGATAAATATAGAAATATTTATAATCGACATAAAAAAATCTTAGAGGATTTAAAAAAACATAACAATTTTTATTTTAAAGACGATAATCCCCAGATTTCCGATGCTGAATACGACAAATTAAAGAAAGAGGCTTTAAATTTAGAGAAAAAAAATCCCCATTTAAAATCAAAAAGATCAGTGGAAAAAATTATTGGGGCACCTCCATCAAATGAATTTAAAAAAATAAAACATTTAAGACCAATGCTTTCTTTGTCTAATGCTTTTAATAAAGAAAATATGATTGATTTCTTAAAAAAATTGAAAAATTTCTTAAATATCAAAACAGAGAAAATTGATTTATTTTGCGAGCCAAAAATAGATGGAATTTCAGCTACATTAATTTATGAGAAAGGAATTTTGAATAAAGGCTTATCCAGAGGGGATGGTATAACAGGGGAAGACATCTTGCAAAATATCAAAACAATATCAAAGTTACCAAAAATAATTAAAGGTGATGTGCCAAAAATACTTGAGGTAAGATGTGAGATATATATCGGCAAAAATGATTTTAAATTGATCGAGGAAGATTTCGCTAATCCTAGAAATGCAGCTGGTGGATCACTAAGACAAAAGGACCCAAGAGAAACTGCTAAAATTCCTCTCAAATATTTTGCATACGGTTTCGGAATGATTGAGCCAATGAAATTTAAAACACAGTTAGATTTTTTAAAAAAAATAAGTGAATGGGGTTTTTCAATTAACCCTTTATCTAAAAAAATAAATGGTATTGAAGAAATAGAGCAAATTCATAAAAAAATTGATAATTTAAGATCATCTTTGGATTACGATATTGATGGACTTGTTTACAAGGTAAATGACTTAAATTTACAAAAGAGATTAGGTAATACCTCGAATTCACCTAGATGGGCAATAGCTTATAAATTTTCTGCAGAAAAAGCAGTTACACAAATTAAAAAAATAACAATTCAAGTTGGTAGAACTGGAGCGATTACTCCAGTAGCAAAAGTAGAACCTGTTACTGTGGGAGGTGTGGTTGTATCAAATGCAACTTTACATAATGAAGATGAAATTGAAAGAAAAGATATAAGAGAGGGAGATGTTATTCAAATACAAAGAGCAGGTGATGTTATTCCCCAAGTAGTTTCAGTAGACACTACAAAAAGAAAAAAAGAGAGTGAAAAATTTATTTTTCCAAAAAAATGTTTATGTGGTGCAATTACAAAAAAAGAAGTAAGCAAAAATACAAAAAAGAGGGACGCAGTTAGAAGATGTTTAAGAGGATATGATTGTAGATTTATTGCAAAAGAAAAACTTAAGCATGTAGTATCAAAAGAAGCATTCAACATAGATGGTTTAGGAAAAAAAGTTATTGATCAATTTTGGGAATTAAAATTTATAAAAGAGCCTTCGGACATATTTCAGTTGGATTATAACAAAATTAAAAAACTTGAGGGCTGGGGAGATTTATCAATAGAAAATCTAAGAAAGGCTATAAATAAATCAAAAACTGTAAATTTAGATAAGTTTATTTACTCAATAGGTATAAGACATATAGGTCAAGAGAATGCAAAAATTCTTTCATCTTTTTTTATTACAATTAAAGAATTCTCAAACTTATTTGAATACAAAAAAAGAGAGAATATTTTAAAAAACTTAGGAGAGTTAGATGGCATAGGAGAAACGCAGATTGAGGCAGTTAATAATTTTTTTAATAACGACAAAAATGTCTTAATAACAAAGAACTTAATTGATCAACTAAAAATAAATGATCATTTAATTATCAATACAGACGGAAAGTTCTCTAATAAGAAACTTATGTTTACTGGAGGTTTTGAAAATATGAGTCGATCTGAGGCTAAAGCCATTGCAGAAAATAATGGTGCTAAAGTACTTGGTTCAATTTCAAAAAAATTAGATATTTTAGTTGTAGGAAATACTAAACCAACAAAAAGAAAAATTAATCAAGCCAAGGAATTAAAAATTAAAATAATTACAGAAAACGAATGGAGTAAAATTTTAAATAGCTGAGCAAGCTGTTTTTAGCTCATCAATTTCTATTTTATTCATAAAATTTTTAAGGTTTTTATAAACTTTGTTATGATAATTATTGAGCCAATCTTTTTCCTTTTTATTTAGCATAACTTTATTAATGAGATTTTTATCAATAGGCACCATCGTTAAATCTTCAAAGATAAATTTGTTATTACTCTTTTTTCGGACATAAATAAGATTTTCAATTCTAATCCCAAAATTATTTTTCTCATAGTAGCCTGGTTCATTAGAAATCACCATTCCTTCTTTAAGTTTTACTTTATTGTTATAAGAAATTGCTTGAGGTCCTTCGTGAACATTCAAAAAGTAACCAACCCCATGACCAGTTCCATGTAAATAATTTAAGCCAATTTGCCTCAAAAACTTTCTCGCTTTATTATCAATTATTGAACCTGAGGTAGTGCTTTTAAGCCTAAAATTTGAAACAGCAATATGTCCTTTCAAAACCCTAGTAAAGATATTTATAATTCTTTTGTTTCTATTTTTTAAGGAAATAGTTCGAGTAACATCAGTTGTGCCAAACTCATACTGACCACCAGAGTCAACTAAATAGATATCGCCTTTTTTTAGAATTCTATTTGTTTCTCTTGTTGCTTTATAATGTATAATTGCACCGTTTGGCCCAGTTCCTGAGATAGTAGGAAAGCTTAAAAATTTAAATTTTTTATTTTTTTTTCTAAAAGTATATAATTTTTGTGAAGCACTTATTTCCGTAATTTTTTTTCTATAAAAGTTATTTTTCAGCCAAAATAAATATTTTGTTAAAGCCGCACCATCTATTATATGTGCTTTTTGTATATTTGCTATTTCTTTCCTACTCTTAATTGCTTTAAAATTATAGATATAGTCTTCTTCATTTAATATTTTATTATTTTGCAAAATAATATTTTCAAAATGAATAGAACACGTTTTTTTATCAATTATAAATTTTTTTCCTCTGATTTGCAGAAGCGTTTGATCTACTAAGTCAATGTCTAAAAATTTTATTTTTTTAAAATATTTTTTCAAAGAATGAGATATTTTTTTTAAATCACAGAAAAAATTTAAATTTTTGTACTTATCAATTAAAATATAACAATATGGAATAGGACTATATTTCTCATCCTTTCCCCTTATATTAAGCAACCATGCATTATTTTCACTTGCTGTAATAAATTGAAAATCTGCTTTTTTTTGCTTAAGACTATTTACAATCTTGGTAATTTTGAATTTATAATCATTATCTATAGAATGTTTGGGTAAGCAGTAAAAAATTTTTTTATTTTTCGTTAATTTTCTTTTCCATATTTTATCAATTAAATTATTGAATAAGGGTTTAAATGTACAATTATCACATTTAAAAAATTTTTTTATTGTATTTTTGGTAAATAATTTTGGGTCAAAACCAATTAATAATTTCTTATTTTTTAAATAATAACTAGGCATTTTTTTTGGAAATGTAACTATCTTAAAAAACTTTCCACTTTGTTTATTTGCTTGTAAAGTATATCTGCCATCTACAAATAAATAATTTTTATTCTTTAAAATCAAGGCAAAGCCAAATGAGCCAGAAAAATTAGAAATATAATTTAATCTATCATTTCTTTTGTCTATATATTCTCCAAAAAATTCGTCATTTTTTGGTACTAAATAACCGTCAATTTCTTCTTTTTCAAAAATTTTCTTTAATTTTTTTATTTTTTCCATTTAAGTATTTTATTTTTCTTATATCGATCCCAACCTGGACTTCTATATTCATCATCAAATTCTACTGAGTTATCCTGATTAAATTCAAAATCATCAATTTCAGTGACGCTTACCTCATTTTTTTCTAAACTTTCATCTGGTATTTCATTTAAAAATCTTGAGGGCAACGCGTCCATCCAGTCACCATGATACGCTCTCCGCATCGCAAATGACAAATAAGCTTCTTTTTTTGCTCTTGTTATACCAACATAAGCTAGTCTTCTCTCTTCCTCCAATGCAAAGTCACCTTTTTCTTCTAATGATTTTTGATGAGGAAATAATCCCTCTTCCCAGCCGGGTAAAAAAACAACTTCGAACTCTAATCCTTTTGCAGCATGCATCGTCATTAGATTTATTTTAGCACCTTCCCATTCTTGATCAATTGAAGTGGCTAAAGCAACATGTTCTAAAAAACTTTGTAAACTATCATAATCCCTCATGGCTCTTAATAATTCCTTTAAATTTTCTAATCTATTTTCATTTTCCAAATCTTTTTTATTTTTAAGCATTGAGGAGTAACCTGACTCGTCTAGAACTACTTTGAGCAAATCGTAATGCTTCATATTTGAGGAGTCTTTACGCCACTTTTGAATCATGTTTATTAATTGTTGAAGTGTCGTCTTTATTTTTGGCCTAAAATTTCCTTTTTCTAAAATTTTAATTATAGAGTCTTCTAGACAAAGTTTATTATTTTTACCAAATATATAAATTTGATTAAGAGTGCTTTCTCCGATACCCCTTTTAGGTGAACCAATTACTCTTTCTAAAGCAAGGTCATCAAATTTTTGATTAATAATTCTTAAATACGAAACAGCATCTTTTATTTCTGCTCTTTCATAAAACTTAATTCCTCCAAGCACTCTATATCCAATACCAACTTGAAGAAATCTTTCCTCAAATTCTCTTGTTTGATAAATTGCTCTTACTAAAATTGAAACATCGTTTAAAGAATACTTTTTTTTGATTTTTTGCTCAATTATATCACTTATCCCTTGTGCCTCCTCTTTCCCAGTTTTATAACAATTTAATTTTACTAATTCACCTTGGACAGCGGAGGACCATAATTTTTTGCCTACTCTGTTAGAATTATTAGAAATTAAGTTTGATGCAGTATCTAAAATATTCTTTGTAGATCTGTAATTTTGTTCTAACTTAAATACCTTACAATCTTTATAAATTTGATCAAATGTTAAGAAATTTTTTATTTCAGCACCTCTCCAACTGTAGATAGATTGATCGTCATCACCGACACAACAAATATTTTGTTTTTCATTAACCAATAAATTTAGCCATTTATTTTGAATAAAATTAGTATCTTGAAATTCGTCTACAAGGATGTACTTAAAATTATTATTATAAATTTCTTTTATGTCTTTATGATCTTCGAATAATTTCACACAAAAAAGAATAAGATCTCCAAAATCGAATGCGTTTAGATCTTTTGTTTTATTTTGATATATTGCATAAACTTTTAATATTGATTTAATTATTGAACCTTCTTTTTTTATTTTGACATCTTTAGGTAATAGACCTTTATTTTTCCATTGATCGATATGATATATTATTAATTGTGGAGAGAATTTTTTAGCATCAAGGTCCTCAGCTTTTACTATATTTCTGATTAACTTTTTTTGGTCATCAGTATCTAAAATCGTAAAATTACTTTTATATCCTAGAGCCTCAGCATGCCTTCTTAAAAATTTTACACTAATGGAATGAAATGTACCTAGCCATGGAACTGCATTTGAGTTTCCTTTGATGTATTGCATTACTCTACTTTGCATTTCTTTTGCAGCTTTATTAGTAAAAGTCACACACAATATTTGATTAGGAAAAGCTTTTTTTTTATTAATGATATGAATTAATCTTGTAGTTAAAACTCTTGTTTTGCCTGAGCCTGCTCCAGCAACAATTAGGTTAGGACCCTCTGTACTAAGTACCGCCTCTTTTTGCTCCTTGTTTAAGTTATCAATTAATTTATCTATACTATTCATAAGAAAGAAATTTCATTTATATACTAGTTACAAAAATAAAAAAAATGATAAATAATTTTAAGAAAATAATTAACAACAAATTTTCAAGAGTTTTTAAATTTGTTTTTTTTCTTAGATATTTATTATTAATTTTCTTTATTTCAACAGTCTTATTTTTAACTATTCCCCATTTTTTCGATTACAAAAAAAAGGAAGATATTATCAAAGATTATTTATCTCAGAATTATAGTTATTACATTCAAAGGATAGATAATATTAAATTCCGGCCTTTTCCAGTTCCTCATTTGCAGTTAAGTAATTTATCCTCTAATTTTTATAAAGATGATATTAATTTAGAAAGTGAAGAACTCTTATTATATCCTAAACTATTTAATATCTATAATTACGAAAATTTGGAAGTAAGAAAAATCAAGTTAAAAAAAAATGTTCTTGTTACAGATTTTAATAATGCTAAATTTTTTATAAAAAATATCATTTCTGCAAACAAAAAAATATCTTTAAACAATTTACACCTTAAGATCAAAGGTGATGGAAAAAATATAATAGATTTTAAAAAAATTATTTTATTAAATTATGGATATAAAGAAAGGAAAATCGTTGGAGAAGTCTTTGGAAGAAAGTTAAAAATTAATTTTGATAAGGATTTAAATTCATTTAATCTCAAACTTCTAGAAACTGGAGTATCAGCGAATTTAAATATTCAAGAATACGATAAAGACTCAAAAATAATAGGAAATTTAAAAGGTAAAGTGCTAAAATCAAATTTCAAGTTTGATTTTATTTTTGACACTAACACATTAAGATTAAATAATATTATTTTTAGAGATAAAAAACTTTCTTTTGACAGCGAGGGAGATTTTAAATTGAACCCTTTTTTTCAAGCAGATCTCACTTCAGAAATAAAAAGTATTAACTCTGACATAGTAAAAAGATTTGATATAAATACTTTACTCACTCAAAAAGAATTAATTAAAAGATTTAATATTCAAAAACATATTATATATAATTCAAATAAATTTAGTAGAAGCTTAGTTAATAACTTAGATGTAAAAG
>CACNFA010000001.1 GCA_902619675.1 uncultured Pelagibacteraceae bacterium | reverse complement strand
TTCTAGAAATACAAGTCTGGCAATTGTTGCACCAGGAATAGCTGAGGCACTTTTCGCAACCGCACTTGGTTTATTGGCAGCAATACCAGCTGTAGTTGCCTATAATAAATTCAATAGTGACTCTAGAAGATATTTTTCAAAAGTTGAAAATTTCTCTAAACGATTCTTATCTATAATTTAACCATGGCCTTTAATAATTTTAATCGCTCAAAAAATGAACCTATGAGTGAGATTAACGTTACTCCATTTGTTGATGTGATGTTAGTTCTTTTAATTATATTTATGGTAACCGCACCACTTCTAACCGTTGGCGTGCAAGTAGACTTACCAGAGTCATCAGCTGACTCTTTGCCTGATGATCAGGAACCATTAACTATAAGCATTAATTCAAAAGGCGAAATATATATCCAAGAACATCAGGTCACATATCAAAAAATGGTTCCAAAATTATTAGCTATCGCAAAAAATAGAACGGACACAAGAATTTATGTAAGGGGCGATAAAAATATTAATTATGGACGGGTCCTCGAGGTAATGGGAACTTTATCTGGAGCAGGTTTTTCAAAAGTAGCTTTAATTTCCGAGCCTTACAAAAATTAAGGATGAAATATGATAAGAAGTTTAGTCTATTCATTAACTTTTCACTCGCTTATGATTGTGCTAACAGTATTGAGTTTGCCATTTATGATTAGAGAACCTATAGATTTACCACCTATTGTATCAGTTGAGTTAATTCAAATTTCAGACAAAACTAATATTCCTTATGCACCTAAGGCAAGAAAAATAATAGAAGAGAAGAAAAAAAAGGAAGAGGAAAGAGTGGTATCAGAACAAGCTCCTCCAGCTGCGAAAGCAAAAGAAAAACCGGACAGAATTCCACTTCCTAATGAAAAAAATGAAGAAAAACAGATAACCAAAAAAAAACAAAATCCTGAGGAAGTTAAACCAGAAATAAGACAATCGTCAGAATTTGAAAAAAAAGAAATCATAGACACAAATCAGATAGCTGCGCTAATTGATAAAGCAAAAGAAATTGAAGCAGTAGAGCAAGAAAAAAATGAAAAGATTACGCAAAGTAGTAAAAAAAATTCTTTTGCTTCTGGATTAACTTTATCTGAGGAAGATGCATTGAGAGCTCAAATATTTGGTTGTTGGAGTATTCCTTTAGGTCTGCCATATAATGAAAATTTATTAGTCAGAATTAAGTTACAGTTAAAAAAAGATGGAACAATCATGAAATCTGAAATTTTAGATCACGAACGTATGAACAAACCAGGTCAAAAATTTTATAAAGTTTTAGCTGAAAGCGCTTTAAGAGCTGTAAGATTGTGCCAACCTTTAAAGGTACCACCTACAGGATACGAAAAATGGAGAGAATTACAATTAAATTTTAATCCAACTGAGATGCTTAAAGGATAAGATGAGAAAAGTATTTTTTTTTATTTTTATTAATTTCATAATTTTCTCAAAATTAAATGCTTTAATAGAAGTTGATATAACTAGAGGTAATTTAGATCCTTTACCTATTGCAGTTTCACCGCTTCATGTTGATATTAAATCTGAAGAACAAAAAGACATTAAAGTGAGAGACTTAGGAATTAATATATCAAAAATTATTGAAAATAATTTTAGAAGAACAGGGTTGTTTAATCCATTAAAAAAAGAAGCTTTTGTTCAAAAACCTGATATTGCACACTTAAAACCTAGATTTGAGGATTGGAGATTGATCAAAGCCCAAGCGCTAGTTACGGGAAAGATTTTAGTTAAAGACGAAAAACTAAAAGTTGAATTTAGATTGTGGGATTTAACAGCTGCACAAGAAATGACTGCATTAGCTTTTACTACTACACCTTCAAATTGGAGGAGAGTTGCTCATATCATTTCGGATAAAATATATGAAAGATTGACAGGTGAGGAAGGATATTTTGATACAAGAATAATTTATGTTGCTGAAAGTGGACCAAAAAACCAAAGAGTAAAAAAATTGGCAATTATGGATCAGGATGGATTTAATACAAAATATTTGACACTTGGTAACGAGTTAGTATTAACTCCAAGATTTAATCCAACAAATCAAATGGTAACTTACATGTCATATTTTAGAAATATGCCTAGAGTTTATTTACTTGATATTGAAACAGGTACGCAAGAAGTCGTCGGCAATTTTCCGGGGATGACTTTTGCGCCTAGATTTTCTCCTGATGGAAAAAAAATTATAATGAGTTTTGCTAAAGACGGTAACTCAGATATTTATACTATGGATTTAGAATCTAGAGTTGTGGAGAGAATAACAGAACATTCATCAATTGACACATCTCCTTCTTTTTCGCCAGACGGAAAATTTATCGCTTTTAATTCTGATAGGAGTGGACTTCAACAAATTTATGTAATGAGAAGTGATGGTAGTGGTGTAAAAAGAATTACTTTTGGAAAAGGAATATACGGTACACCTGTATGGTCGCCTAGAGGTGATTTGATTGCATTTACTAAAATGCATAAAGGAAAATTTTATATTGGCGTAATGAGGATAGACGGAACAGGTGAAAGACTGCTAACCGAAAATTATTATCAAGAAGCACCATCATGGTCTCCTAATGGTCGGGTTCTTGTATTTTATAGAGAAACTAAAGCCGGGGAAAAAGGGGAGGGATTTACAGCTAAATTGTGGTCAATAGATATAACTGGCTACAATGAAAGGAAGCTTTCCACTAAAACTGACGCTTCAGACCCATCTTGGTCCTCTTTATTATCTAAGTGAGGTTGCATTTTATGTAAAATATACTTGAATAATTTCTAATAATTTGAAATAACCACAATAAACCTAGGGGATAAAATGACATTAAACACGAATTTAAAAAACATATTACTAGTAGTTTTTACTACTTTACTTCTTAGCGCATGTTCAACTGCAAAAAAATCTGGTGATATAGATGGTGACGTATACACAGGTAAGGAAACAGTTGAATATTTAGCGACAGGAGTTCCTGATAGAGTATTCTTTGCTACAAACAAATCTTCTCTTACAACAGCTTCAAGAGCTACATTAAGAAAACAAGCAACTTTTTTGAGAAAGAACAAAAATCTTAATGTGACGATAGAAGGTCACGCTGATGAAAGAGGTACTAGAGAGTACAACTTAGCATTAGGTGAAAGAAGAGCTAACGCAGCTAGAGATTATTTGATGACATATGGAATTTCAGGAAAAAGAATTTCTGTTATAAGTTATGGAAAAGAAAAACCTGTAAACCCAAAATCTTCACCTTTAGCATGGTCACAAAACAGAAGATCAGTTACTGTTAAAGTAAACTAATAAAGTTTAATTAAATTAATTAAAGACCCTTTAATATTCATATTTATTAAAGGGTCTTTTTTTTGCCACTATATCAAAATAAAAAAAGAATCATGGAAAAAGTAAAAAAGTTATTTATAAATTTTATTATAATTATATCAATTTATTCTCTAAATATTTTAAACGTAAACTCAGAGGAGGAAGAGATATATTTAAAAGCGATTTCAGATCAAATTCAAGTTATAACAAAAGACTTAAAGACTTTAGAGAAAGCAGTCTATCAAAAATCTGATTTAGCTGTGAGCTCAAGCTCACCTAAATTTAAATCAGATAGTTTAAATGAAGATATTTTAACCAAACATCTTCTTAAGCTCAATGAGATTGAAGACCAGTTTAGAGAGTTAACAAACAAATTTGAAGAAGTAAATTTTAAATTGGATAAATTATCTAGTAGAGTAACAAAGATACAATCCGATACACAATTAAGGTTTTCTGATTTAGAAACTGGAACTGTAACAAAATCTAAAGAGGCAAAAACAAATTTACCGGGTACAAGCAAACCCCAAGACTTTGGTGCTAGTCCGGGGTATCAAACGACTAATTTGCCAAAAGAACAAACAATTAATTCTGTTGAAACAGCCCAGACAGTAATTACTGAGGAGCCAGAAAAAAAGGAATCTTTGTTACCAGATAAACCTGCTAAAGAGCAATATGAGTTCGCTGTAAGTTTTATGAAAATTGGAGATTATGAAACAGCAGAGTTTGCCCTTAGAGAGTTTATAGATAAAAATAAAGATCATGATTTAGCTGGTAGTGCTCAATACTGGTACGGTGAGACATTTAGAATTAGACAACTATACTCAGACGCCGCTACTGCTTATCTAGATGGCTATCAAAATTATCCTAAAAGTAAAAAAGCTGCTGATAATCTTTTAAAACTTGGAATAACCATGGTTCAACTTGGAGAAAAAGATCAGGGTTGTAAAATGATATTAGGTTTGAAAAAAGAATACCCAAAAGCGAGCAAGTCTGTGCTACAAAAAGCTCAATATGAGCAAAAAAAATTCAAGTGTAAAACTTAAAAATAGTTTTAAATTTTTTGATGACTCGCCTGAGCTTTATCAAAATTTTAAAAAAAAACTTAGTAATTTAAAAAATAAATCTATAGTTGTTGCTGTTTCGGGAGGCCCAGACAGTCTTGCGCTCGCCTCACTTTGCAGATTTTACAGCTTAGAAAAAAAGTTAAAATTTCATTATGTTTTAGTTGATCATAGCATCAGAAAAAATTCATCAAAAGAAGCTACTAAAGTTAAAAAATTATTAAAAACACATAAAATTAATCTTACAATTTTAGTTAATAAAAAAAAAATAAATAACAATATTCAAGGCACAGCAAGAAAAATTAGGTATGATATGCTCTCAAGTTTTTGTATTAAAAAAAAAGTAAAACTAATTTTGACTGGGCACAACCTAGAAGATCAAGTTGAAACCTTTTTAATTAGACTATCAAGAGGAAGCGGATTAGTGGGTTTATCAGCGATGAAACCATTACTTAAACTCAAAAAAGATATTAGATTGTATAGACCTTTATTAGATACCAAAAAAAATGATCTTATAAAAATTTCAAAGAATATTTTCGGAAATTATATAAAAGATCCGTCTAATAATGATAATAAATTTCTAAGAACAAAAATAAGAAACTTAAAAAAACCTCTCAAAAAAAGCGGTATAGAATATGATCAGATAATTAAATCGATTAATAATTTAGCATCTAGCAGAGCAACTTTAGACTATTATTTTGAAAAAACCTTTGCAAATATAACTAAAAAATTAAAAAAAGACATCAAGATCAACCTTATTAAATTTCATGGACTTAATGAAGAAATTAAAATTAGAACAATTAATAAGTCTATTAAATTAATTAAAAAAAATTATTATAATCCAAGGTCAAAAAAAGTAGTTGCTTTGATAAAAAATTTGGAGACTAAAAAATTTAAGAAAGCGACTCTAGGGGGATGTATTTTTATTAAAAAAGGAGATCATTTAAGCCTATCAGCAGAAAATAAGTAAAATTATAGTAAATACTGATATATTTTGTCTTATTTACAACTTAATTTCGATTACTATATACTTGTTAATTAATATTTAATGATTATTTAGAAGATATGAATTTAAAGAATTTAGTTATGTGGGTGATTATAGTCCTTCTTTCAGTAGGTCTATTTAATATGTTTCAAGATCCAAATAAAATAAATTCACAAAATAACACCCTTCCATTTTCAAATTTCCTAAATGAGGTAGATAATGGCAGGGTCGTAGAAGTTGAAATTCAAGGCAACAACATCAATGGTATCCTCGCAGATGGAAAAAAATTTAGCACTTACTCACCAAATTATCCGGAGTTGGTTGATAAACTTTCTGAAAAGGGAGTAAGCATTGTTGCTGCGCCTCAAGAAGATAAAATGCCATCACTTTTAGGGATTCTATTATCCTGGTTTCCAATGCTTTTACTTATTGGTGTTTGGATATTTTTTATGCGTCAAATGCAAGGTGGTAAAGGTGGCGCGATGGGTTTTGGAAGATCAAAAGCTAAGTTGTTAAACGAAGCTCAAGGTAAAGTAACTTTTAATGACGTAGCCGGAGTTGAAGAGGCTAAAGAGGAAGTAGAGGAGATTGTTGAATTTTTAAAAGATCCAAAAAAATTTAGCCGTCTTGGTGGAAAAATTCCTAAAGGCGCACTTTTAATTGGTCCTCCTGGAACAGGTAAAACTTTACTTGCTAAGGCGATTGCAGGCGAGGCTAACGTACCATTTTTTTCTATTTCAGGATCAGATTTTGTAGAGATGTTCGTTGGTGTAGGAGCATCTAGAGTGAGGGATATGTTTGAGCAAGGTAAAAAACACTCACCGTGTATAATATTTATCGATGAAATTGATGCAGTCGGAAGAAGTAGAGGTGCTGGTTTAGGCGGTGGGAACGATGAGAGAGAACAAACTCTTAATCAGTTACTTGTTGAGATGGACGGCTTTGATACAAATGAAGGTATTATTCTAATAGCAGCTACTAATAGACCAGACGTATTAGATCCTGCATTATTGAGACCCGGGAGATTTGATAGACAGGTAGTTGTTGGTAACCCTGATATAATCGGAAGAGAAGCAATCCTTAAGGTTCATGTAAAAAAAATTAATATAGGTCCTGACGTTAAGCTTAGAACTATAGCTAGAGGAACACCTGGATTTTCAGGCGCTGATTTAGCAAACTTAATCAACGAGTCAGCTTTACTTGCGGCAAGAAAGAATAAAAGAGTTGTTACGATGTCAGATGTTGAGGAAGCAAAAGATAAAGTGATGATGGGTGCTGAAAGAAGATCTATGGTGATGTCTGAAGATGAAAAAAAACTTACAGCATACCATGAAGGTGGTCACGCAATAGTCGCACTGAATGAAAAAGCTTCTGACCCTATTCATAAAGCCACAATTATTCCTAGAGGTAGAGCACTAGGAATGGTAATGAGGCTTCCGGAAAGAGATCAACTATCTGTAACAAGAGAAAAAATGCACGCAGATATAGCAGTTGCAATGGGAGGAAGAATTGCAGAGGAAATAATTTTTGGTCACGACAAAGTAACATCAGGGGCGTCTTCGGATATTGAAATGGTGACTAAAATGGCAAAAAACATGGTAACAAAATATGGAATGAGTTCAGAACTGGGAACCATTGCATATGGAGAGAATGAGGAGGAAGTTTTTTTAGGAAGATCGGTGACAAAACAACAAAATATGTCTGAGGAAACTGCGAAAAAAATCGATCTTGAGGTTAAAAAAATTGTAGACAAAGGTTACGAGCGAGCAAAGAAAGTTCTTACGGAAAAAATTGATGACCTACATAAACTTTCTAAAGCACTTTTAATTTATGAAACATTATCAGGCGACGAAATAAGAGATTTGATTCTAAAAGATATAAAACCTACCAGATCATTTAAAGAAGATGATGATGACAAAAAATCTTCATCAGCCCTTGGATCACTTGGATTAAAACCAAAACCTGCTATTTAATTAAATGGTTAAATATTACACTCGTGCGTGTAATTTTTATTTTGGAAATCAGGCAATTAAACTAATTCATCAAAAAAGAGCACTGCCCTTATGTGGAAATATGCAAATTGCTTTTGGCAATCTTGAACTAATTCAAAGGAAAAATAAAAGAATAAAAAAAAAAACAATTGATATTAGAGACATCAAAAAACTACGCATTCTTGAACAAAAAATAATAAAAAGAAATCTCAAAAAAATTACGTCGAAAAAAAGAAATTTTTTAAAAGGTGTTAATTTCTCTAAGCCATCAGTAATGGGTATTTTAAACTTAACCCCTGATAGTTTCTCAGACGGAGGAAAATTTAATAAAAAAAATAAATCATTCAAGCAAATATCAAATATGATAAAGTCTGGTGCAACAATTATAGATGTTGGCGGAGAGTCGACTAGACCAGGCTCAAAAACAATTAAACCATCAATTGAATGGAAAAGAATTGAATTCGTCATTAAAAATTTTAAAAAAAAATACAAAAGTACATGTTTATCAATTGATACAAGAAAATCTGATATTATGACTAAAAGTTTAAAGTATGGTGTGAATTTAATTAATGATGTATCCGCATTTACATTTGATCAAAACTCTAATAAATTTTTAAACAAATATAATGTCCCTAAAGTCTTACACCACATGCAAGGCTCACCTAACAATATGCAAAAAAATCCTAACTATAAAAACGTATTATTAGATATTTACGATTTTTTTGAAAAAAATATCAATAAGATTAAAGATAAAAATATTATATTAGATCCAGGAATTGGATTTGGTAAAAATTTGAAACATAATTTGACTTTAATTTCAAACATTTCTTTGTTTCATAGTCTAGGTTTTCCTATTTTAGTTGGAACTTCAAGGAAAAGATTTATTGGGCAAGTATCTGGTAAATATGACTCCGTAAGTAGGATAGGTGGTACTTTAGCGTCAGTACTTTTTTTATTATCTCAAGGAGTACAAATTTTTAGGGTTCATGATGTTAAAGAGATAAAACAAGGGATTTTAGTATTTGATAAAATACTTCAAAAAAAATGAAAAATAAATATTTTGGAACAGATGGTATCAGAGGCACTGTAAACAGAGGCAATATAACTGGTGAAAAATTTTTTAAATTTGGATTAGCTTCTGGAAATTTTTTTAAAAATCAAAAAAAATCAAAACAAATAGCTATTATCGCTAAAGACACAAGGCTTTCAGGATACACTTTGGAGCCGGCTTTAGTTTCAGGCTTGGTATCAGGCGGGATGCATGTTTTTACACTTGGACCTCTACCAACAAATGGATTAGCAATGCTGACTAAATCTATGAAAGCCAATATGGGTATAATGATAACAGCCTCTCATAACCCATACTATGATAATGGCTTAAAACTGTTTGGCCCTGATGGTTTGAAACTTTCTGATAAAATTGAAAAGAAGATTGAAAAATTAATAGACGCAAAAAACACCAAGCAACTTACAGACCCTAAGTATTTAGGTAGAGTAAAAAGACTAGAAGATGGGAATGAAAGATATATAAAGATATTAAAAAATAATTTCCCAAAAAATTTTAATTTAAAAGGATTAAAGATTGTTTTAGATTGTGCAAATGGTGCATGTTATAAAGCAGCTCCAAAATTACTAAAAGAATTAGGAGCTAAAATTATCCCCATAGGGGTTAGTCCTAATGGCTTAAATATCAATAATAACTGTGGCTCAACAAATCCATTAAAAATTAAATCAGCTGTGAAAAAGCATAAAGCACATGTTGGAATTTCATTTGATGGAGATGCAGATAGAATTATTATGTGCGATGAGAATGGTAAAATAATCGATGGAGATCAAATAATAGCTATGCTTGCAAAAAGATGGAAACTAAAAAAAATATTAAAAGGTGGGGTAGTTGGAACACTGATGTCAAATTATGGATTAGAAAAATTTTTAAAACAAGAAAAAATTAAATTTACTAGGTCTAAAGTTGGAGATAGATATGTGAAAGAAAAAATGAAAAAATTGAACTTTAATTTAGGAGGGGAGCAATCTGGTCACATAATTTTAGGAAAATTTGCAACTACAGGCGATGGTTTATTAGTAGCTCTAGAAGTTTTATTTTCTTTAAGGAAGATCAAAAAAGCAAGTAAGTTACTAAGTGTTTTTAAGCCACTACCTCAAATTTTGGAAAATATTACTGTAAAAGACAAAGATGTAATCAACACAGTTAAGTGTAAAAAAGCAATTAAAAAAGCACAAATTTTAATGGGGAGCAGAGGTAGAATTTTAGTAAGAAAATCTGGAACTGAGCCTAAAATTCGAATAATGGCAGAGTCGAATAATAAAATTCATATATTTAAATGTATAAATTTAATTAAGAAATCAATAAAATAATTTGAAACCAAAATCGAAAATTTTAATTATTGCAGGTTCAGACTCTTCTGGCGGAGCTGGAATTCAAGCAGATATAAAGACAGTTACTGCGTTAGGCAGTTATGCAATGACAGCGATTACTGCAGTAACTGCTCAAAATACAAAAGGAGTTTATTCTGTAGTGCCAATAAAACCAATTGAAATTAAAAAACAAATTTTCTACACATGTAAAGATATAAAACCAGATGCAATAAAAATAGGTATGTTGCACTCATCAAAAGTAGTAGAAACGATTTCTGACGCTATCAGAAGTTTGAGTTTTTCAAGAATAGTTTTAGACCCAGTTATGGTTGCCAAAAGTGGAACAAAATTGATAAATGATAAAGCTATATCTAATCTTAAAAATAAATTAATAAAAAAATCTTTTTTAATTACTCCAAATATACCAGAGGCAGAGGTTTTAACGAATACTAGAATTACAAGTGTTAGCGATATGATTCAAGCTGGAAAAATTTTGATTAAGCTAGGTGCTAGAAATGTTTTAATAAAAGGTGGCCATAGAAAATCAAATTTTGTGAAAGATATTTTTTTAAATAGAAACGAGCTTAAAATTTTTAAGAATAGAAAGATTAATACGAAAAATACTCACGGAACAGGTTGTACCTTGTCAAGCGCTATAGCAACATTTTTATCATGTGGAAAACCTATAAAGAAATCTTGTGAGCTTGGAATTAAATATGTAAACCAAGCTATTAAAACAAATCTAATTATAGGAAAGGGGCATGGACCTATAAATCACCTAAATTCAATTATGATAAGAAAATATATTAAATGAGAAATGTAGTTGTTGTAGGCTCTCAATGGGGAGACGAAGGTAAGGGTAAAATAGTAGACTGGCTTTCTAGTGAAGCTGACGTTGTAGTTAGATTTCAAGGTGGCCATAATGCTGGGCACACTTTAGTAATTGATAAAAAAATATTTAAATTGAGACTTTTACCATCAGGAATAGTTAGAGAAGGAAAAGTATCGATATTAGGGAATGGAGTGGTTATAGATCCTTGGGCATTATTAACAGAAATAAAAGATATAAAAAAACAAGGAATTGATGTAAATCCTAATAATTTTATGATTTCCGAGTCAGCGTCTCTAATACTTCCTTTTCATCAAGAAATGGACGAAATTAGGGAGGATTCAGCAGGCAAGGGAAAAATTGGAACCACTAGAAGAGGAATCGGCCCATGTTACGAGGACAAAGTTGGAAGAAGAGCAATAAGGGTGATGGATCTAAGATCAGAAAGCAATCTAGATAAAAGACTTGAGAACGTTCTTTTGCATCATAATGCTATCAGGAAAGGTTTAAAAAAAAAAATTTATAAAAAAAATGATCTTAAAAAAAAACTATTAAGTATTGCTCCTGATATTTTAAAATACGCAAATCCTGTATGGCTTAAATTAGACGAGTTTAAAAAAGACAGAAAAAAAATATTATTTGAAGGCGCACAAGGTATATTATTAGATGTTGATCATGGCACTTATCCTTTTGTAACATCATCTAATACTGTACCGGCAATGGCAGCAACTGGCTCAGGCACAGGACCTGATAAAATTGGATATATTTTAGGAATAACTAAAGCATATACAACAAGAGTAGGTAGCGGACCTTTCCCGACTGAACTAAAAGACAAAATTGGTGAAAATCTTGGAAAAAGGGGTAAAGAGTTTGGAACAGTCACAGCGAGAAAAAGAAGATGTGGTTGGTTCGATGGAGTTCTAGTGAGGCAAACTATCAAAATTTCTGGAATAAGCGGAATAGCACTTACTAAATTAGATGTTTTAGACGAATTAGATGAAATTAAAATGTGTATTCAATACGAATTAAATGGAAAAAAAATTGATTACCTTCCAGCTTCCGCAGAAGACCAGTTTAAAATTAAACCTATTTACAAAACTTTTCCTGGGTGGAAGATAAAAACTCAAGGAATAAGAAATATGAAGGATTTACCTGAAAATGCAAAAAAGTATATATATGCTCTTGAGGATTTCATTGGTGCTAAAGTGTCAAGTATATCCACGAGTCCTGAGCGAGACGATACGATTTTAATAGAAGACCCTTTTAAGAACTAATTAGCCGGTAGTAAGTTTTTTGATTTGCTAGCATTGATCATGAGTTTTTGTAATTTTTCGAATGCCTTTGTCTCAATCTGTCTTATTCGTTCTCGGCTAATCTTATATTTCTTACTTAATTCTTCCAAGGTAATTGGGTCATCTGAAAGTCTTCTAGCAATAATTATCTCTTTTTCTCTACTATCTAAAGTTTTTAGCGCTTGATCTAATAATTCTTTCTTATCGTCATATTCTTGACGCTGTGAAACAAGCAACTCTTGATCCAAACCATCATCCGGTATCCAATCTTGCCACTCATCAGTTTCTCCACTTTTAATAGGGTCATTTAATGATTTTTCCTGCCCCATCAATCTTCTATTCATATTGATTACTTCTTTAGAATCAACATCAAGTCTTTTGGAGATTTCTTTGACTTGTTCTTCTCTAAGGTCGCCATCTTGACCCGGAGCGATTTGATTTTTAATTTTTTTTAAATTAAAAAAAAGTTTTTTTTGAGCAGTTGTTGTGCCCATTTTTACTAAACTCCAAGATCTTAAAACGTATTCTTGAATAGCAGCTTTGATCCACCACATAGCATAAGTTGCTAACCTGAATCCTTTGTCAGGATCAAATTTTTTTACAGCTTGCATCAAACCCAAATTTCCTTCTGAAATAAGCTCATTTATTGGTAGCCCGTACCCTCGATAACCCATAGCAATTTTTGCAACTAATCTCAAATGGCTTGTCACAAGCTTATGTGCAGACTGAAGATTTCCATTTTCTTTCCAGTTTTTTGCTAACATGTATTCTTCTTCCGCATCTAACATTGGAAATTTTTTTATTTGCGAAAGATATACTGACAAACCACCAACTGAGGGAGTTGGAAAATTACTTAAATTATTTTTTTTAATCATTCTATAAATTTATATATAATTTGCCCTATTTCAACTACTAAGATTTTCAAGTAATTTAAGCATATCTTTAAAGTCAGAAGGTAAATTAGATTTAAAATTCAAACGAATATTTTTTGTTGGGTGAATAAATCCCAAAGTCTGCGCGTGAAGAGCTTGACCATTGAATTTTTTTAAATTTGTTAAAAAATCAGAATTTATTTTTTTAAATTTTAAGTTTTTTTTACCATATTGAAAATCACCGAGAATAGATGACCCTTTGTGACTTAAATGAACTCTAATTTGATGTGTTCTCCCTGTTTCTAATTTACATTCGACCAAACTTATTTTCGGAATATCTTTCGAAAAGAATGTTTTAATAGTTTTATAATTTGTAATTGCTTTTTTTCCTCCTATTTCGCTTACTGACATAATTTTTCTATTTTTTTTATTTCTCCTAATTAATGTTTCTATACGTCCTTTAAGTGGCCTTAAAACACCCCAGACTAGACATAAATAAGTTCTCTCTATCGAATGCTCACTAAATTGCTTACCTAGAGAGGCATGAGAGATATTATTTTTTGCAACTACTAGTAAACCACTAGTTGATTTATCAATTCTATGAACAATACCTGGCCTTTGCTCACCATTTAAACTAGAAAGTTTTTTATATTTATAAATTAATGCATTTACCATTGTATTTTCATAGTTACCAGCGCCCGGATGAACTACCATTCCCTTAGGTTTATCTATAATTATGATATCTTCATCCTCATACACAATTAATAATTTAATTTTTTTAGGTTTTATTTTTTTTGTAGAATTAGGAATTGAAAAAATTACTTTGATAGAGTCGTTAAATCTTACCTTTCTAGAGGGAGCTTTGATAATAATTTGATTAATAAATACATTCCCAGCTTCAATTATTTTCTTAATATTTGATCTAGTTAATTTATTTATTTTATTACACAAAAAAAGATCTAGTCTTTTTTTATCGTTCGAAACATCAACTAAATAATTTATTGAGTTATTCATAAAATTACTTTAATTATAACATATGCGTTCGTAGCTCAACTGGATAGAGCGCCTGACTTCGGATCAGGAGGTTGAGGGTTCAAATCCTTCCGGGCGCAATTCAAAGGGCCAATAAATCAAATAAAATATGACATAATTTAAGGTAGAAAGAAAAGAAAACTAGTTTATAACAAATAAATTATGAATGTAATGTTAGTTTATCCCAATGATAGAATGGATGGTTTAATCTCTGTTGGAGTATCTGTTTTGTCAGCCCATTTAAAAAATGCCGGCCATGATGTTAAGCTTTACGATACTACTTTTTACGACACAGGAAAAGCTACTGGAGATTCGTTTCGTGAGCAAATGGGACAAGTAATACCAGTAGATTTAACAAAATTTGGAGTAACGAGAGAAAAGATTGAACTTAACGATCTTCAAAAAGATTTCAGAAACAAAGTTTTAGAATACAAACCAGGCTTAATTGGTTTCTCAGTTTTAGAAATAACTTATGATCAAGGTTTAGAATTAGCAAAAGGTATAGAAGATTTAAATATCCCAGTAATTTTTGGAGGAATATATCCTACATTCGCACCTAGAATTGTATTAAAAGAGAAATCTATTGATATGATTTGCGAGGGAGAAGGCGAAGAAATGATTGCTGAGCTAGCAACTAAATTAGAAAAAAAAGAGGACATAAAAAACATATTAAATTTAACTTTGAAAAAAGACGGAAAAATATTTCGATCAGGCATCGAATGTACAATTGAAGACTTGCCAACGGGTGATAATATTTATGGTGAAAAGATTGGATTGAGAAGACCACAAACAAATATGGCAAAAACCTTACTACCACCTGACTATACTATTTATGACGATAAAAGATTTTGGAAAAAAATGGGAGGTAAAGCTGTTCGTTCAGTAGCAATGGAGTTAAGCAGAGGATGTCCTTACACTTGTACTTTTTGTTGTGTTCCTATGCAACAGCACCAACATAAATCTGCGAGAGAAAAATACTCGGAATTTGCGGGAATTAAAAAAGAGCTAAGAGCCGCAAATGATCCTTATCATAGGGAAAAACCTATTCCGAAATTTATCGAGGAAGTCAAAAATGCACAAGAAAAATATAGTTTAGATTTTATTTATTTTACTGATGAAAGTTTTTTATCAATGAGACCTGAAAGGTTTGATCAATTTATTGATGCTTATAAAAAAATTAAAATTCCTTTCTTCATTGAGTCTAGAGTAGAAACAGTAAGACCAGGCTACGCAAAAAGACTTGAAAGTGTCGGCTGTGCAGGAGTTGCAATGGGCGTAGAAAGTGGAAGTATAGAATTAAGAAAAACTTTATTAAAAAGAAGAATGCCGGATGAAATAATTGTGAAAGCTTTTAAAGAGTTTGAAAACACATCTATTAGAATATCAGCTAATAACATTATAGGTTTTCCGACTGAGTCAAGAGAGGACATTATGAAAACTATAGAGTTAAATAGGAAAATAAATCCTGATAGTGTTGTAGTTAACGCGTTTAGACCTTATTCAGGCACAGAATTAAGAAAAATTTGTATTGAAAAAGGTTTAATACCAAAAGAGGAAAGAGCAGAGGACAACAGAGCCTACGGTGCATTTAATAATGGATCTCTTACATCTGACGAACTCGAAAATATCCGAAAAGTTTTTGCCTTTTATGTTACGTTTCCGAAAAATAGATGGGCAGAGATCAAAAAAGCTGAAACAGACGATAATCAATTTAAGATTTTAATGGAAGAGTATAAAAATAATCAACTTCTTAATAGAAAAAATAGAGTAAAAAAGGATACAAAAAAAGATCAAGTAGAAGCTAACGATATTTTTATAAATGATGAAGAGGCTATTGCAATTTAATTGATAAAAAAACTATAAAATCCATTCTTTGTACTTTTCTCTATTTTGCAAAATATAATCAGGAAAAGTTTGATCTACTTCTACTTTCCTGTAATCAAAACCTCTATTTAAAATATCTTTTCTAGCACTTAATTTTTCCTCTATAGTTTTGACATCATTAAATCTCTCTTTATTGTATTCTTGATGTGCATATGACTTTATCTTTTGAGAAATTTCTACTGAATTTTTTAAAAAACTGAAGTGCCAACCTCCATCATAGATTATTTGAGGAAGGTTTGGTTTATAAAACTTCCAGAAGCTCTTTTTTTTAATCTTAATATCTCTAAGCCACTGAGGTGATTTTAAATATTTTTTAACACAAATTTTTGTTCCATACCATTCTGGCTCAGAAATATTTAATAAATTTATTTTTGTTTGAAAATATTTTTGAACAAAGCAACCATATTTATACCTTCTATCAAAGTTTTTAATAATTTTAGGATTAGGTATTTCGTCAATATCAGAAATCATAATTAAATCATTATCATCTGAGTCCTTAAATCCCTCATGTAAAAAATTTCTTTGAAAATTTTCTCTTAACCAAGATGGCTGATTTCTCCAAGAATAAGAAAATAATTTTTTTTTGACTGGTAACTCTTCTACCACAAGGTATTTAATCTTATCTTTAAATTTACTAAATTTATCTATTTGAAAATTTAACTTTTTATTATTTCCAGCGTGATCAATTTTAGACTCCACAATAATAAACTGATCAACCATTTCATTTAAGATGTTTAGTCTTAGTTCGAGAACAAGATCTTCATCAAAATACATAAAAGCATCAATAAGTTTCATATTTTTACAGTCGAAGTCGTAAACCCTAATTTTTTTTCAATTATATTTTTTGAGGAACAATGTAAAGCAGTTCTATCAAAAACTAATAAATCTCCAATTTTCCACTCAAAAACTAAGTCAACTTCAAGTCCTCTCAAATTATCTATATTTTCATGACTAAGATATTTTTTATGAAAATTTTTATCAAAGTTTTTTTCCCCATATAAAGCAAGGTGTTCTGATGACCTTTTATTGTAACCTGTTGCACTTAATTCTGCTGGATCTATCGAAAAGGTAGTAGAGCAGCCATAAAATCTGTTTTTAAAAATTATTGTTTCACTTCCCTCTGATAAAGCAAGAAGAGTTTGTTTATACAAAATATTTTTGTAATCAAAACCAGTATCCACATGTAAAGATACTGGTTTTAGACTTTCTTGAAAAAGTCCTAGACTTTCTAAATTTTCTTTAGATTTAGGATTATCCATCCAAAAGTCACCAATAATTTTTTTTAAATCTTCATGATATTTTTTTTGAAATTCTGGATAATAATTCACGGTCCATTTCTTTTTTTTAATTTGTTGTCTAGTATTATTTATTTCGACTGGAAGCTCATCATATAATTTTTGAAAAATTTCAATATCTCTCTGATTAATAAAGTTTTTTATAATAAAAGGCCTTTGCTCAAATTTTTGAATTTTTTTTATATTTTTATGCATTTATTCTCCCATATTTATTAAAGTACCACGCTTTTTTGCACCAAAATACGAAATGTAAAATACTATAACTCCAAAAATAAAATAGATGATAGAAATACTAATAGATTTAAAAATATTTAAATAGCTTACTGAGCCTGTCATAAGAATATTTCTCATCTCTTCAAAAATATGAACGAGAGGAAGTCCTTTTGCAATTATTTGTAATAAATCTGGTAATATTTCAATTGGATAGTAGATGCATCCCAGTGGCGCCAAAAAAAATAAACTTGCCCAAGCAATATTTTCAAATGAAGGGCCATATCGCAATAGCCCTGATGTAACAAGAAGTCCTAAAGTAATCCCAAATAAATAAAGTGAAATTAGTAAAAAAATCAAAGGTATGCCCAACGAGAGAACTGAAACACCGAATAAAGGAATAGCAATGATTACAGCAGGCACTAAACCTATTAAAGTTCTAAGTATCGCTGTCAAAGTTAATGCAGCAATAATCTCTCTAATCCTAATTGGTGCGATAAATAAATTTGTAAAATTTCTGCTCCATATTTCTTCAAGGAACATCATATTAAAACTTATGCTAGCCCTAAACAAAAAATCATACAAAATAGCTGCAGTTAAAATAACACCAACAGTATTATTATAGTACTCTGAGTTAAGAGTAAAAAATTTTGAAATAAACCCCCAAAGAAAAATTTGAACTGTAGGCCAATAAATTAAATCTAAAATTCTTGGAAAAGAATTCATGATCAAATAAAGATGTCTTAATCCTAAAGCATATATTTTACTAAAATTCATCTTTACTCCTAGCTAATTTGAGGAAAGTTTCTTCCAAATTATTTCTTCCATGTTTTGTTATCAGTGTTTCACAAGTTCCTCTATCTATAATTTTACCTTTTTTCATCATTATCACACTGTCACAAAGTCTTTCCACTTCATTCATATTATGTGAGGCTAATAAAATTGTTACTTTATTTTTTGATTTATAATCTTGTATGTAACTTCTAATAAAATCTCCTATATCAGGATCCAGACTCGCTGTTGGTTCATCTAAAAGTAAGATTTCTGGTTTGTTAATTAATGACTTAGCTAAAGAAACTCTATTCTTTTGGCCAGAGGATAATTCTCCAGTTTTCCTATCAAAAAAATTTTTAATATCTAAATCAAGTGAAATTTCATCAATTCTTTTGTTAAGATTTTTAATTCCATAAAGCCTACCATAAATTTCTAGGTTCTGTTTGACTGTAAGTTTTTTTGGCAACTCTACGTATGGAGATGCAAAATTAAAACGATTTAAAATTTGATCTCTATTCATTTTACTAATATCTTTATTTTCTATAATTATTTTTCCGTTAGATGGTGTTACTAGTCCAAGTATCATCCCAATAGTTGTAGTTTTTCCGCATCCGTTAGGTCCTAATAAACCGACAGTTTTATTTTCTTCAATATTAAAATTAATTTTATTTACCGCTAAATAATTATTATAGTTTTTTGAAAGATCTTTAATTTGAATAAACATTATCTTGAAGCTCTAGTTAAACGATCATTGATTGCTACTCCAGGGCCAAAATTAGGAATTTTAGCAACAAAGATTTTTTTGAATCCTTTTTTTTTTATTCTCCTCATAGTTTTGTATAAGTTAGAGGCAGCTTCTTTCAAGTCTGCTTTTTTACTTAAATTGAAATAATTGTAAATATTTTTAAATTTTTTTCCAAAAACGATGTAAGCATGACTGGAGTTTTTTGGTTTTCGACCAAGTATTATTGGTATACCAGGAGAATAATGTTTTTTTAACATACCTGGAGATTTAATTTTTGATCCTTTTTTAGATAAATTTACTTTTAAAACTTTTTTTATTTCCTCTGAGTCAATTATACCTGGTCTCAAGATTTTTAGTTTTTTCGTCAAGTCTACTACTGTTGACTCAATTCCAATTTTAGATTGACCTCCATCAATTATGATTTTTAAATTTTTTTTAAAATTCTCAAATACATCTACCGCATTAACAGGACTCAATTTTGAGGATAAATTAGCACTTGGCATCGCAAGAGGGAAATCTAATAACTTAAGAATAGTTTTAATAATTTTATGATTAGGAAATCTAATTGCGACCGTATTTAAATTTGAGGTTGCAGAACTAACAATTTTTGAACTTTTGGTTTTTTTTAAAACAAAAGTAATAGGACCTGGACAAAATTTTTTATGCAATTTAAAAAAATTTTTATTCAAAATTACATCTTTACTCGCTTGAGCTATATCGTAATAATGAACAATCAAGGGATTTTTTTTTGGTCTTCTTTTTAATTTATAAATACCTTTTACAGCTTTTTTTGAATATGCATTACCTGCCAAACCATAAACAGTTTCGGTGGGTAAACCTACTAAATTGCCACGATTAAGAGATTTAATAGTTTTTTTGAGCACCTTTTTATTAAAAGAATAAATATTTGAATAGATGTTTTTCATAATGTAATTATTATTTAATTTATGAAATCTGAAAATATTCCAGCTGATATCAAAAGTAAATCATTAAAAGAGGCTAGAGATGAAATTAACGAAATATTAATTAAGCTTGAAAGTCAAAATTTAGATTTAAACAACGTTGAAGATGCTTATAAAAGGTTGATGAACTTGAATAAACACGTAGAAAATCTTTTTAAAATTAAATCCAAAGAGATTTCAGATTTATAAGAACATGAAAAGAAATGATTACGATTAAACTTAATAACAACGCTAAAAAAATTGATAGATTTTTATTAAAGTTTTTAAAAAAACAAAAAAAAACAATTCTTGTAGCTCCTATGAAATATGGCCTAATATCTGGTGGAAAAAAAATTAGATCAAAAATAATTCTTGATGCAGGAAAATTATTTAAAGTTAAAGAAAAAAAGCTATTAGATATTTGTGCTGCAGTTGAATGCATTCATTCATATTCTCTTATTCATGACGATTTGCCATGTATGGATAATGACTCTATGCGGAGAGGAAAACCTTCAACACACAAAAAATATGGAGAAGCGACAGCAGTGTTAGCTGGAAATTCATTGCTTACTCTAGCTTTTGAAATAATTTCAGACGAAAAAAATTCATTATCATATAAACAAAAAAATGAAATTATCAAATTACTATCAAATTGCGCTGGCCATACTGGGATTGCAGGAGGTCAAGAACTAGATTTAAAGTTTGAAAATAAAAAGAAAACTTTAGGACAAATTATAAATATGCAAAGAAAAAAAACAGGGAAATTATTTAATTTTTGTTTACAATCCGCATCAATTATTGGAAATAAAAGTAAAAAAGATAAATTATCATTTGGAAATTTAGGTGAAGAAATTGGTTTATTATTTCAATTAGCAGATGATTTTTTGGATGTAAAAGGTAATAAAAAATTAGTTGGCAAACCAATCAAAAAGGATAAAAAAAAAGGAAAATCAACTTTAATTAATCTTATGGGCAGTAAAAGGGCACTTAGATATGCAAAGAAACTTAAAAAAAAAATATTGCTTAAATTAAAAAAACATGGAAAAAATGCAAATGATCTAATTGAAACAATAGAATTTATACAAGGTAGAAATTTTTAATGACAAAATTAATAAAAAAAATCAATTTTCCGTCAGATTTAAGATTATTTAAAAAAGAAAATTTGAAACAGATCTCAGATGAATTAAGAGAAGAATTAATCGATGTGGTATCCGAAACTGGTGGACACTTAGGAGCTGGTTTGGGAGTCGTTGAACTGACAGTAGCATTACACTATGTATTTGATACACCAAGAGATAAATTAGTTTGGGACGTGAGTCATCAATGTTACCCCCATAAAATTATAACCGGTAGACGAGATAGAATTAAAACTTTAAGAAAAGGTGGTGGTTTATCGGGATTTACAAAAAGATCTGAAAGTGAGTACGATCCATTTGGAGCAGCTCATAGCTCAACTTCTATCTCATCTACGCTTGGTATGGCCGTTGCAAAAAAATTATCTAACAATAAAAACAATGTAATCGCTGTAATTGGAGATGGAGCAATGAGCGCGGGAATGGCTTACGAGGCAATGAATAATGCTGGAGCACTTAAATCAAATTTAATCGTTGTATTGAATGATAATGACATGTCTATAGCTAGACCAGTTGGAGCGATGAGTAAATATTTGGCTAATCTTTTATCAGGCAAATTATATTTCAGCTTCAGAGAGACAATTAAAATGATTATTTCGTCCTTTTCGAAGAGATTTAGTCATAAAGCTGGAAAAGCTGAAGATTTATTAAGGAACATTGTTACAGGAGGAACATTATTTAGTGAATTAGGTTTTTATTATGTTGGTCCTATAGATGGTCACGATATTGAAAATTTAGTACAAATATTTGAAAATGTTAAAAACTCTAATCATCAAGGTCCAGTTTTAATTCATGTAAGAACTGAAAAAGGCAAAGGGTATAAACCCGCAGAAGAATCGGGTGATAAATATCATGGTGTTTCCAAGTTTAATGTGTCAACTGGAGAACAGTCAAAAAGCAAGACAAATACGCCCTCTTATACAAAGGTTTTTGCAGAAACCTTAATTAAACATGCTGAGCAAGATACAAAAATAATTGGTATCACGGGAGCTATGCCATCTGGCACAGGACTTAATTTATTTGAAAAAAAATTTCCAGAGAGAACTTTTGATGTTGGCATAGCTGAGCAACATGCCGTTACATTTGCAGCAGGGTTAGCTACTGAGGGATATAAACCCTACGCGGCTATATATTCAACATTTCTACAAAGAGCTTATGATCAAGTAGTACATGATGTTGCTTTACAGTCATTGCCAGTGAGGTTTGCGATTGACCGAGCAGGTTTAGTTGGAGCCGATGGCCCAACTCATGCAGGTTCTTTTGATATCACATATCTATCTACTTTACCAAATTTTGTTGTGATGGCTGCAAGTGATGAGTCAGAGCTTGTCAAAATGATCAATACGTCAGTTGAAATTAATGACAGACCTTCGGCTTTCAGATATCCTCGAGGAAATGGTGTGGGAGTTCAATTGCCATCAATCACTGAAGTTTTAGAAATTGGAAAAGCTAGAATTGTAAAAGAAGGTAAAAAAGTAGCACTTTTAAATTTTGGTACAAGACTTGAACAATGCCAGCTTGCATCTGAAAAACTTTTAAAAAAAGGAATTGAATGTACGATAATTGATGCAAGGTTTGCTAAACCATTAGACAAAAAATTAATAATGGAAGTTGCAACAAACCATGAAGTTTTAATCAGCATTGAAGAGGGTTCTATCGGAGGATTTGGATCACATGTGATGCAATTATTGTCTGACAGAGGAGTTTTTGATACTGGACTAAAATTTAGATCTATGATTTTACCCGATATTTTTATAGATCAAGACACGCCAGAAAAAATGTATGAAGTAGCTGGTTTAGATAGTGAATCAATTACAAATAAAGTATTGGAAACTTTAAACTCAAATATAATTTTAGCTAAAAATAAAAATAAATTATCTAATTAACTACACTGAGCTCTGTGCATTAAATAGTGATCTAACAGCACACAATTTATCATTGCCTCACCTATAGGCACAGCTCTTATTCCTACACATGGATCGTGTCTTCCTTTGACAGAAATTTTTGTATTTTTTCCCTTCTTATCAATAGTTTTTCTACTCGAAAGAATAGATGATGTAGGTTTAACAGCAAATGATGCTACTATATTTTGACCTGAAGAAATTCCACCCAAAATTCCACCTGCTTGATTTGTATTAAATTTTACTTTGCCAGATTTTTTACTCATCTCGTCGGAGTTTTCTTCGCCGCTTAAAAACGCAGCACTCATTCCAGCTCCAATATTTACTCCTTTTACTGCATTTATACTCATTAACGCAGCTGCAATATCGGTGTCTAATTTTGAGTAAATAGGAGCACCTAAGCCAACAGGAACTCCAGTTGCTCTTAATTCAATTATAGCTCCACAAGAGGAGCCTGCTTTTCTTACAGCTAGTAAATACTTTTCCCAAAGTTTTACAGAATTTCTGTCAGGGCAGAAAAAAGGATTTTTTCTAATTTCGCTATCGTTCCAATTTGTTTTATCACAAGACATTAATCCTAATTGAGTCACCGCTCCAATAACATTAAATTTTGAACCAATTAATTTTTTTAAAACAATTTTTGCTACTGCCCCGGCAGCTACTCTACAAGCAGTCTCTCTTGCAGACTGTCTCCCTCCACCTCTAAAATCTCTTATTCCATATTTTTTGAAATAAGTATAATCAGCGTGTCCAGGTCTAAACTTATCTTTTATTGTTTCGTAATCTCTTGATCTTTTATCCTCATTGTGAATAATTATAGAGATTGGTGTACCCGTTGTTTTTCCCTCAAATACGCCAGATAAAATTATTGCTTTATCAGACTCTTTTCTCTGTGTAGTGAATTTAGACTGTCCAGGCCTTCTTCTATCCATATCTTTTTGAATATCCCTCTCGGATAAAGGTATATTTGGCGGACAACCATCAATAACACAGCCGATAGAGGGTCCGTGCGATTCCCCCCATGTGGTAAATCTAAAAATTTTTCCAAAAGTATTAAAAGACATAGATATTTAATGTATAAATTATTTTATAGAATTTATGAATCAAAAAAATGGCAAAAATTCACTTGGTATCGATATTTGCTTCGAAGATCTGGACAATCCTATAGAATTGTTTAAAAAATGGTTTTCCAAAGCAGAGGAAAATGAAATTAACGACCCAAATGCCGTTGCAGTTGCAACTTCCAATAAAAATAATCAACCAAATGTCAGAATGGTTCTACTCAAAGGTTTAAGTGATAGAGGGTTTGTTTTTTATACAAATTTTAATAGTAAAAAAGGAAATGAACTAAAAGAAAACCAAAAAGCCTCAATGTGTTTTCATTGGAAAAGCTTAAGGCGTCAGGTCAGGGCTATTGGAAGAGTTGAAGAAGTTTCAGTGCAAGAAGCAGATGATTATTTTAATTCACGACCATACAAAAATCGAATTGGAGCATGGGCTTCTTCACAATCAAAAATATTAGATAAAAGAGAAACATTTTTAAAAAATATTAAAGAGTATGAAAAAAAATATCCTGACGACAAAAAAGTTCCAAGGCCTCCCCACTGGTCTGGCTGGAGATTATTGCCAGATGAAATTGAATTTTGGTTGGACGGTGAAGGCAGAATTCACGAAAGATTAAATTATAGAAAAAATAATGACAAATGGGAAAAAGAACTTCTTTACCCTTAAAAAGATCTATTAAGACTGAAACTAGTCAAATTCTGTAAAATTTTTTTATCTTCTGTGTCTGGAAAAATAGCCAGAGCATCAAAAGAAACATTAACAAAATATTCTGCTTTTTTAAAAGTTGCTTCAACAGCCTTATATTTATAAATTAATGCAAGTATTTCGCTAAAATCCTCTTCTGTTCTATTTTCTTTTTTCATAATTTCTTTCAAAAAAACTTTTTCTTCATTATTCCCTTTTTGAAAAATTATTATAAGAGGAAGAGTTACTTTCCCTTCAAAAAAATCTTTACCAATTTCTTTACCAAATAATTTTTCTTTTGCATAATAATCAAGAGCATCATCAGCAATTTGAAATGCTAAACCAAGATTTCTACCATAAGACTCTAACGCTTTTTTTTCTTTTTCATTTCTTTTGGACAAGCAAGCCCCAGTTTTAGTTGCAGCGGAGAAAAGAGATGCAGTTTTTAAATTAATAATATCTATGTATGTTTCTTCAAGTAAGTCAGCTTCTCCTTTGTGTTGGAGTTGTAATACTTCACCTTGAGCAATCTTTGAAGACGTAGATGATAATAATTTTAAAATTTCTAAATCACCATCTTCAACCATCATCTCAAAACATCTACTTAACAAGTAATCTCCAACTAAAATTGATGATTGATTACCCCAAATAGAATTTGTTGTTTTTACACCTCTTCTTAATGCGCTTTCATCTATCACATCGTCATGCAATAAAGTTGCTGAGTGTATAAGTTCGACGCAAGCTGCTAAATTAATGTCCCTTTTTTCTCCTTTATAACCAGTAAGCTTTCCAGACCCTAACGTTAATAAAGCCCTTAATCTTTTTCCACCTGATCTTAAATGGTGATTGCTCATTTTTTCAATAAGACTGACATCACTCTTTAACTTCTGTTGAATGAGAGTTTCCACATTTTGAAGCTTACCGCTTAAAAGGTTTTTCAGTTCTAAGTAAGCGGAATTTGCTGATTTTTTTAGAGGTACAACTAATCCCATAAGCAATACTTATATGTTTTTTAAAAAGAATAAATTTTTAAATGGTAACGTGGTGACGCACCTATAATTCAACTATAAGTAGCGCATTTATTAATTAAAATTTAAATTTTTACTGTTATAAGAATAATAACCATCGTAAAAATATGTTTTCGTTTTTTAAAAAAAAGAAGGTAGTTCCACACGTTAGACTTACTGGAGTAATCGGTTCAGCTGGTAAATTTAAACAAGGCATGGAATTGGCTAATCAAAGAGATATATTAAAAAAAGCTTTTTCAGTTAAAAAAATTACTCACGTAGCAATATCAATTAATTCCCCTGGTGGATCACCTGTTCAATCACATTTGATTTATAGTTATATAAGACAATTAGCTGAAAAAAATAAAGTAAAAGTTATTATATTTGCTGAGGATGTAGCGGCATCCGGTGGATATTTCATTGCTTGTGCTGGAGATGAAATTTATGCAAATTCAAGCTCGATTATTGGTTCAATTGGGGTAATTTCAGCTTCATTCGGCTTCAAAGATTTAATTCAAAAAATTGGAGTAGAAAGAAGAGTTTATACCGCTGGGAAAAATAAAAGTACACTGGATCCGTTTAAAGAGGAGAAAGAAGATGACATAAAACGATTAAAAACTATTCAATTAGAATTACACGAAGATTTTATTAAGATTGTTCAAAAGAGTAGAGGAACAAAGCTTAAAGATCCTGAAAAAAATAATATCTTTACAGGAGAATTTTGGACTGGTAAAGCATCACTCAAATTAGGACTGGTTGATGGCATTGGTAATGCCGATCAAGTTTTAAAAGAAAAATTTGGAGATAAATTAATTATTAAAACCTTTGAAAAACCAAAAGGATTTATTGCAAGAAAACTATCCTCATCTTTTCAAGACCCCGTTGAAAAACTTGCAAGTGTAATCGAGGAAAAATCTATGTGGCAAAAATTTGGTTTATAAATGCCAGCTAAAAAAAAAGTCAAAAAAAAAATTACTACTCTTTCATTCCAAGACATCATAATGAATCTCCAAAAATTTTGGGGCAAAAACGGATGTATAATTTTACAACCTTATGATTTAGAGGTCGGCGCAGGAACCTTTCACCCTGCTACTACATTAAGATCTTTGGGGCCCCAATCTTGGAAAGCCGCTTACGTACAACCATCAAGAAGGCCTACAGACGGAAGATACGGTGAAAATCCAAATAGATTACAACATTATTATCAATATCAAGTAATTATAAAACCATCACCCAAAAATATTAAGCAAACATATTTAAAAAGTTTAGCTGCAATCGGTATTGATGTAAAAAATCACGATATTAGGTTTGTTGAAGACGATTGGGAAAGCCCAACGCTTGGCGCGGCTGGATTAGGATGGGAAGTTTGGTGTGACGGTATGGAAATTACTCAGTTCACTTATTTTCAACAAATGACTGGACTTGAATGTAAGCCAGTTCCGGTTGAAATAACTTATGGGCTCGAAAGACTGTGCATGTTTGTTCAAGGCAAAAACAATGTATTTGATCTTGATTGGAATAGTGAGGGTGTCAAATATAAAGAAGTTTTTTTTCAAGCTGAAAAAGAATTTTCAGCTTATAATTTTGAATTTGCAAATACACAAACTCTTTTAAAAAATTTTGAAAATTCAGAAAATGAGTGCAAATCATTACTTGAAAAAAAACTATCATTACCAGCTTATGATCAATGCTTAAAAGCAAGTCACATTTTTAATTTATTAGATGCCCGTGGAGTCATCGGTGTTGCGGAGAGAACCGGTTACATAACTAGAATTAGAGAACTCGCAAAAGGTTGTGGAGCGTTGTGGTTAAGCTCACAAAGTTAAATTATGGCAGAATTTTTATTGGAATTATATAGTGAGGAAATTCCACCACAATTACAAATAGCAGCAAGATCTCAAATAAAACAATATGTTGAAAACTCTCTCTCAAAGGACAACATAAAATATAAGGAATTAAGAATTTTTTCTTCTCCAACTAGATTAACACTATTTATAAAAGATCTTGTAGAAAAAGTTGAGTTAGACGCTAAAGAAATCAAAGGTCCTAAAGTGGGCTCTCCTGAAAAAGTAATTGAAGGGTTTCTAAGAGCAAAAAATGTTTCTGATAAAGATTTAATTGAAAAAGATACTAATAACGGAAAATTTTATTATATTAAAACACAATCCCAATCAATCTTAGTTGAGGATTTGTTAATTAAAATCATTCCAAAGGCGATAGCGTCAATTAACTGGAAAAAATCGATGAAATGGTCAAATCATAATTTGATGTGGGGAAGACCTCTTAGATCAATCTTTGCAAAGTATAATAATAAAAAATTACCATTTAAATATGAACACCTCGATGCAAAAGAAGAAGTAATTATTGAACAAGATCTAGTTACTAAAATGAAAAAAATAACGGATTTTAAAGATTACTTGAGTTTTTTGAAAACTAATAAAATAATTATTGATCACAATGAAAGGGAGGAGATTATTCTAAAAAAAATCAAATCATTTACTAAATCTAAGCAGTATAAAGAGATCTTAAATCCTAAACTTTTAGAAGAAGTTGTTAATATTGTAGAAGATCCAAATTTACTTCATATCGCTTTTAATAAAGAATATTTAGAAATACCCAAAGAAATTATAATCTCTACTTTAGAGAAACATCAAAGATATTTTCCAATTTTTGATAGCAGAAACCGATTAACTAATTATTTTTTTGTAGTTGCAAATAAAAAAGATGAAAAAAAATTAATTACACAAGGAAATAAAAGGGTTGTTGAGGCAAGACTAGCAGATGCTAAATTTTTCTGGAACAAAGATGTATCAAAAAATTTGATCAAACAAATAGCTAATCTCAAATCGATAACATTTTATGAAAAACTTGGGACTATTTATGACAAAACTCAAAGATTAAGACAATTGGCAGCTTTATTGTCTGACGACCTAAATATTAATAAAGAAAAAATTCAAGTTGCTGCCTCAATTTCTAAATCTGATTTATGTTCGGATCTAGTAGGAGAATATCCAGAGCTTCAAGGCATTATGGGAAAATATTTTGCATTAACACAGGGTTTTGAGGAAGATATAGCCAATTCAATAAGTGACCATTATTTACCAGCAGGACTTACTTCAGCATTACCAAAAAAACCTTTTAGCTACTCTATCTCAATCGTAGATAAATTAGATACTTTAGTTGGTTTTTTTGCTATTGATGAAAAACCAACGAGTTCAAAAGATCCTTTTGCTTTAAGACGAGCTGCAATAGGATTGCTAAGAATAATTATTGAAAATAAATTATCATTTAAATTAAGAGATTTGATTAGTTACGCTATAAGGCTTTATGAGGAACAAGGTGTTGAAATTAAAAATGAGAAAGTAGAACAACAAGTTCTAGAATTTATAAAAGAAAGAATGAGAAATGTTTTAAAATTAAAAAATATTAAAACTGATATTATTGAAGCATCAATTAGCTCTCATGCAGGAGATAATTTCTTGGCCCTTTATGCAAAAACAATTTTAATGAATAAATACAAGAATAAAGATATTGGTATAAATGCAATTAGCTCGTACAAAAGAGCTTCAAACATCTTAGATAAAACTGGAAAGAGAATCATTGGTAGACCCGATGCTGTTTTATTTAGGAGAGATGAAGAAAAAATACTTCATGAAAAAATAAATGAGATTCGGAAAGCTTTTACAGTTAAAGATGATAATAAAGACTACGAAAGCTTGTTGATTAAGCTTTCTGACACCAAAGAATCTACAGATAATTTTTTTGACAATGTGGTTGTAAATGATGAAAATCAAGATATTAAAAATAATCGACTAGAGTTGTTAAAAATGTTTTGTAATACTTTTGATAATTTTATTGATTTTTCAAAATTAGAAGGTCTTTAATGGTAAAAGTTGTATTTAGTTTTGACGACAAATCCGCCAAATATTTAAAAAATAAAAAAAGTATTTTAGGCGGAAAAGGAGCAAACCTCGGAGAGATGGGAAGATTAGGTTTGCCCGTTCCACCTGGATTTACCATCACTACAAATGTCTGTGATCTTTTTTACAAAAATAAAAAAAAACTACCAAAAAAAGTAATTAAAAAAATAGAATTAGAGCTTCAAAGAATTGAAAAGAAAACTAAAAAGAAATTTGGTGATCTTAAGGATCCATTACTGGTCTCAGTTAGATCAGGAGCTAGAATTTCAATGCCTGGAATGATGGACACAATTTTAAACCTCGGCCTAAATGATAAAACAGTAGAGTCTTTAAAAAAGAAAACATCTAATGGAAGATTTGCCAAAGACAGCTACAGAAGATTTATACAAATGTATAGCAACGTGGTTTTAGGTGTGGAAGGGCATTTGTTCGAAGAACTTATTGACAATTATAAGTTAACCAAAGGAGTTTTACTAGACACAGATCTAGACGAGAGTGATTGGGATGGTCTAATTATTAATTTTAAAGAGTTAGTAAAAAAAGAAAAAAAAATTAATTTTCCTCAGGACGTTAAAGAACAATTATTAGGAGCAATAAATGCAGTATTTTTATCTTGGGATAGCCAAAGAGCAAAAACTTATAGAAAATTAAATCGAATTCCAGATCATTGGGGAACAGCTGTAAATGTTCAAGCTATGGTTTTTGGTAATATGGGAGATGATTGTTCAACAGGTGTTGCCTTTACAAGAAATCCTTCGACAGGAGAAAATTCTTTCTTCGGAGAATTCCTTATTAATGCACAAGGTGAAGATGTTGTAGCAGGTACTAGAACTCCTCAATACATCACAAAAAAAGCAAAACAAGACTCAGGATCTAAAGCCCCTTCAATGGAAGAGGCTATGCCTAATGTTTACAAAGAACTTACAAAAGTATTTCTTAAGTTAGAAAGGCACTATAAAGATATGCAAGACATCGAATTTACAGTTGAAAATAATAAACTTTGGATGCTTCAAACAAGATCTGGAAAAAGAACTGCTAAAGCTGCAATTAAAATTGCAGTTGATATGGTAAAAGAGAAATTAATTTCAAAAAAAGAAGCAATCAAAAGAATTGATCCAAATACCTTAGATACTTTATTACATCCTACTTTAGACGAAAAAGTTGAAAGAGAGGTAATCGCTTCGGGATTACCTGCTTCACCAGGAGCTGCAAGTGGTAAAGTTGTTTTTACTGCTGATGAAGCAGAGAAATTAAACGGGATGATGCAAGATACAATATTAGTGAGACTAGAAACTTCACCAGAAGATATACACGGTATGCATGCAGCTAAAGGTATTCTAACTGCAAGAGGAGGAATGACTAGTCATGCTGCAGTAGTAGCAAGAGGAATGGGTAGACCGTGTGTCTCAGGCTCAAGTGAAATAACAATCGATTATGAGTTAAAACAATTCAAAGCTGGAGAAGTGATTATTAAAGAGGGAGATATTATTACTATAGACGGAGGAAGTGGAAAAGTTATGAAAGGGTTAGTCCCCACTGTTCAACCAGAAATTTCTGGTTATTTCTCTACAATAATGAAATGGGCTGATGAATTTAGGAAATTAAAAGTAAGAACAAACGCAGAAACAGAAGCGGATAGCAAAACAGCAAGAGAGTTTGGCGCTGAAGGAATAGGCTTATGCAGAACTGAGCACATGTTCTTTGATGAAGAGAGAATTCTTTCTGTCAGACAAATGATTTTGTCTAAATCAAAAGAGGATAGAAATAGCGCGCTAGATAAGCTTCTACCTCATCAAAAAGAAGACTTTAAAAAAATATTTAAAATTATGTCAGGATTACCAGTTACAGTAAGGTTATTAGATCCACCACTTCATGAGTTTTTACCAAAAGCCGACAAAGACATAGAAGAGGTAGCAAGATCTTTAAATTTATCAGCGAAAGAGGTTAAAGATAGAATAGCAGAACTGCATGAGGAAAATCCTATGCTTGGGCATAGAGGATGTAGGCTTGGTATTTCTTTCCCAGATATTTACGAGATGCAATGTAGAGCAATATTTGAGGCTATAGTCGAATTAAAAAAGCAAAAAGTTAAAGCAGCTTTTATAGAAATAATGATACCTTTAGTATCAACTGAATCTGAATTAAAAATTTTAAGAACTTTAGTTAATAAAATAGCTAAAGAAATAGAAAAAGAAAATAAATTAAAACTTGAGTATATGGTAGGCACTATGATTGAATTACCACGTGCTGCTTTACAAGCTAAATCTATTTCAAAACATGCTGATTTCTTTAGTTTTGGAACAAATGATTTAACACAAACGACTTTTGGAATAAGCAGGGATGACTCAGGAAAATTTTTAAATGACTATATTGACAATAAAATTTTTGATGTAGATCCATTCGTAAGTATTGATCAAAATGGAGTAGGAGAGCTAGTAGAAATTGCTTCTTCAAGAGGGAGAAAAACAAATAAAAATATAAAGTTAGGAATTTGTGGTGAACACGGTGGCGATCCAAAGAGTATTGAGTTTTGTTCTAGAACAGGACTAAACTATGTTTCCTGCTCTCCATTTAGAGTTCCAGTTGCAAGATTGGCTGCTGCTCAAGCTGAGTTATCTAAATAATAAAGTTGTATCAAACGATTTTGCACTATGTGTAATTGTACCAACAGATATTCTATTAATTCCTGTTTTTGATATATGTTTAATATTTTTTAGCGATGCATTTCCTGAATACTCAGTTTGATATCTATTTTTACAAAGTTTTAAACATTTTTTTATTTGTGAAGTGTTCATATTATCAAAAAGTATTCTTTTAAATTTTAAACCTAAAACTTGTTTAAGCTGATTAATATTTTCAATTTCTACCGTAACTATTTTTTTTGTTTTTACAGCTTTCTTAACCAATTCCTTAAGACTTTTCGATGCGCTTATATGATTATCTTTAATTAGGATTTCATCACTTAAATTATATCTATGATTATATCCCCCACCTTTTTTAACAGCATATTTTTCAAGAGCTCTCAAATTAGGTGTAGTTTTTCTGGTGCAACATATCTTGGTTTTTTTACTAGTTTTTTTTACAAATTGACTAGTTAACGTTGCGATACCTGAAGCGTGATTAAGAAAGTTAAGCGCAGTTCTTTCAGCTACTAAGATTGTTTTTGTTTTTGCTCTTATTTCAGCAATCATTTTATTTTTTTTAATCTTTTTGCCATCAGAGATTTTTTTGATAAAAATTGTTTCTCTTCCAATTAATTGAAAGGCTGCTTTGCAGAATTCTAATCCAGCAATTATTCCATCTTGTTTAGCTATGATCTTAGCTTTAATTATTTTATTTTTCGAATTTACAAGATTAGTAGTTATGTCACCACTGGGCCTCAAGTCTTCCTCTAGGGCTTTCATTACAACTTTTTTAATATAAGACTGATTTAAATTTTGCACTGATCTAACGACCAATTTCGGTCATTCTAATTACAGATTTTCTCGCAGCTTCTATAGTTTTTTCATCTAGAAGTATTTCATTTGTATCATTTTCTAAACAATCCAAGATTTTTTCTAAATCAATTTTTTTCATATAAGGACAAAGATTGCACGGTTTTATGAAAGATACGTTTGGATTATCAGCTTCGACGTTGTCACTCATTGAGCATTCAGTTACTAGCATCACTTTTTTAGGTTGATTATCTTTTACGTATTTAATCATACCTGAAGTTGATCCAGCAAAATCAGATGCCGCAATCACATCTGGTGGACACTCAGGGTGAGCAATGACTTTGATACCTGGGTTTTGATTTTTTATATCTTCAATCTCTTTACTGGTAAATTGTTCGTGAACAATACAAGTTCCTTTCCATGAAATAATTTTTACTTTTGTATTTTTCGCCACATAATCTGCTAAATATTGGTCTGGAAGAAAAATTACTTTGTCCACGTTTAAAGACTCAACTACTTTAACAGCATTAGCAGAAGTGCAACAAACATCTGTTTCTGCTTTTACATCAGCAGATGTATTGACATATGAAACTACCGGAACACCAGGATATTTTTGTTTTAATAACCTTACATCTTTTCCAGTAATTGAACTTGCCAACGAACAACCAGCTTGCATATCTGGTAAAAAAACTTTTTTTGTTGGGTTCATAAGTTTTGCTGTTTCTGCCATAAAGTGAACTCCACACATTATAATTTTATCAGCGGAAGTTTTTGCAGCCTCAACTGCCAGAGCCAAAGAGTCCGCTGCTATGTCCGCTACTCCATGAAAAATTTCTGGAGTTTGATAATTATGTGCAAGAATAATTGCATTTTTTTCTTTTTTTAATTTATTAATTTTTTCAATTAAAGGAGCATGAATTTTCCATTCATTTTCAGGCACAAATTTTGAGATTTTTTTGTAAATCTCTTGTGAACTGCTTAAATTTCGTTGTTGTACAGACATACTAATTCCAATTTACCAACTTGAGATTAAATTGTCATTCATTTATTGTCGCATTATTAAAGCGGTCGTGCTGAAATTGGTAGACAGGCACGCTTGAGGGGCGTGTGGGTTTCCCGTGAGAGTTCGAGTCTCTCCGACCGCACCATAGGTGGAATTATGATTGAATATTTGAGAAAACACAAAAGAATTGTTCTTATAATTTTAGTAATAGCTTTTATTGAATTGAGCGGTTATGGAATATTAGCCTCACTATCTAGGTTACTAAGGGCTTTGTAAAATTTTACATTCTTTATTATTTGCAAGCAATTTCTTATTTTTAAACTCCTCAAGATGAGGGTCGATTATTTTAATTAATCCAAAAGGGTAAGGTTTATCTATAAGTATTTTTCCTATTTTAATATCATTATAAATAACTTCATCACCTATATTTAGTTTTTCATTTGATGATATAGGCAACAATCTTCTTCTTAACTTATTTTTTAATTTCATTCTTGCAGTATTCTCTTGTCCTATGAAACATCCTTTTTTAAAATCAATAGCTTGAAGTTTTTCAAAGTTTGCCTCTAAACCAAATAATTGATCTTTTAAGTTTATCAGACCTTTTTCAGGCACACCCAATTTATGAGCAAGAGAATAGTATTCTGAAACATCTACAATTTTGAGATTTAATTTTTTTATTGTTAAATAAAGTTTCTCTAAATTTGAAAATATTCTAGCTCCTAATTTTTTATTTCTCGGATCAGAAAAGATAGGAGTATCCCTATAATGAATAGTATTTAAACCTGATTTAACTTCTTTTTGTAATTCCATAAACTTTTCAGGGCTCACAACTCCAATTACAAACTCCGATGAAAGGTCTTCAATTTTAATATCTGATCTTAATTTATATTTAGATAAATTCTTAATAAGCTCTTCAGTAGAATTTTCATTACAATCTAACAAATATCCCCTTCGATTTTTTACGATAAAAAAATCGTTTAAATATTTTCCTTGAGGCGTTAGCAAAGCTGCAAAAATAGAATTTTCATTTGAAACTTTTTTAATATCATTTGTTATAATATTTTGAAGAAAATCATCAGCGTCGTTACCACTTATTAAGATCACTCCTCTTTTTTCTAAAATAACTACTTGATCTTTTTTCATAATTGTTACTTATACATTATAATATAAATAAAAAATATGTCTGATAATTATAGTCTCATTATTAAAAATGGCTCATGTTATGTTAATGGAAAATTAACAAAAACTGACATAGGTTTATCTGGAAATAAAATAAAAAAAGTGGGAAATATAGAACTAAATAGTTCAAAAGTTTACGACGCTACGAACAAAGTAGTTTTACCAGGTATAATTGATACACAAGTGCATTTTAGAGAACCAGGATCTACTGATGCAGAGGACCTAGAAAGTGGTAGTAGAGCGGCAGTGCTTGGTGGAGTCACGTCTTTATTTGAAATGCCTAATACAAATCCACCTACAGCAAATTTGATTGAGTTTGAAAAAAAATTACAAGCAGCTAAAAATAGGATGCATAGCAATTATGCCTTTTATTTTGGAGCTACCCCTAATAATACTGATCAACTAGCTAAATTAAAAAATGTTGAGGGATGTTGTGGTGTAAAACTTTTTGCAGGCTCTTCTACTGGAAATTTATTAGTTGATAAAGAATCTGATATTGAAAAAGTAATTTCCAGTAGCGATAGAATAATTTCAATTCATTCTGAAGATGAAGATATAATTAAATTAAGGAAAAAATTTATCAAAAAAGGTGATGTTCACTCACATCCAGAATGGAGAAATGTAGAATGCGCTATGTCGTCGACACGAAGAGTAGTTAAAATTGCAGAGAGATATAATAAGAAAATTCATGTGTTGCATGTTACTACGAAAGAAGAAGTAGATTTTTTGGCGATGCATAAAAAAAATGTAACTTTTGAAACTACCCCTCAACATTTAACTTTATATGCACCTGACTGTTACGATAAATTAGGAACATATGCTCAAATGAATCCACCATTAAGATCAAAAGAACATTACGATCGATTATGGGTAGCAATAAAAAATAATATTGTTGACGTTCTTGGATCAGACCATGCCCCACATTTAAAGATAAATAAGGATAAAGTATACCCAGAAACTCCCTCTGGTATGCCTGGCGTTCAAACAATATTTCCAGTTATGATCGATCACGTAAATAGTGGAAAACTTACTCTAACCCAACTAATAAATTTAATGTGTGAAAATCCTTGCAGAATTTTTGGTATTAAAAATAAAGGCTTTATTAAAGAAGGTTTTGATGCAGACCTAACAATCGTTGATATGAAAAAAGAAGTTATTATTAAAAACGAAATGATCGCTAGTAAATGTGGCTGGACCCCTTTTCATAATTATAAAGTTAAAGGTTTTCCAGTGGGAACAATTGTCAATGGAATTTTAGTAATGTCTAATGGGAAAATCCTTATCGAGTCTAAAGGAAAACCTCTAGAGTTTTAATATTCTATTTTCAATTAGATCTGCTTTAATTTCATCTAAAATAGCTGGATCATCTATCGTTGCAGGCATTTTGTATGGTTCGTTATCAGCAATTTTTCTTACAGTTCCTCTTAATACTTTACCAGATCGAGTTTTTGGCAATCTTTTTACTACAATAGCTATCTTAAATGCTGCGACAGGCCCAACTTTTTCTCTTACCATTTTTACACATTCGTCAATTATTTCTTTTTTTTCTTTTGTAACTCCTGCTTTGAGGGCTAGCAATCCTATTGGTAGTTGCCCTTTAAGTTTATCAGCAATTCCAATTACTGCACATTCAGCGACATTTGGGTGTTCCGCTAACACTTCTTCTATTGCTCCAGTAGAAAGCCTATGTCCTGCAACATTGATTATATCATCCGTCCTAGACATTATCCAAACATATCCATCCTCATCAATATGACCAGCATCATAAGTTTGGTAGTATCCTGGGTAAGTCGTCATATAATTTTCTTTGTATCTTTTATCAGCACCCCATAAAGTCGGAAAAGTCCCAGGTGGTAATGGAAGTTTAACTACAATATCCCCCATTTTTCCTGCTCCAACTTCCTTTCCCTCAGAATTTAAAACTTTTAAATCATAACCTGGTACTGGTTTAAAAGCTGAACCATATTTTACAGGGAATGACTCTATTCCAGTGCAATCCGACGTAATTGCCCAACTAGTTTCAGTTTGCCACCAATGATCAATAACAGGAGAGTTAGATAATTTTTCAAACCACTTTATTGTGTCCGGATCAGCTCTTTCCCCTGCAAGAAAAAGTTTGTCAAATTTGCTTAAATCATATTTTTTAAAAAATTCACCATTTGGATCCTCTTTTTTAATAGCTCTAATAGCAGTTGGCGCAGTAAAAAGAGATTTGACTTTATGTTCAGAAATAATTCTCCAAAAAACTCCTGCATCAGGTGTACCAACTGGTTTTCCCTCGAACAAAACTGTAGTGCATCCATAAAATAAAGGTGCATAAACGATGTAAGAATGACCTACAATCCAGCCAATATCACTAGCTGACCACCAGACGTCATCTGGTTCAATATTGTAAATATTTTTCATTGTCCACTTTAATGCAACTATGTGACCACCTATATCTCTTACTATACCTTTCGGAAGTCCAGTAGTTCCTGAAGTGTAAAGTATGTACGCATAATCGTTAGAGTTCATTTTTTCACACTCAGTTGGCTTTGCGCCTTTATGAGCATCTTCCCAAGTTATATCAATTTTTGGATCAAGGTCAGCTTTATCCTTCTCTCTTTGAAAGATAATACACTTTTCAGGTTTATGGTTTGCTAATTCTAAGGCTTTATTAACTAGAGGTTTGTAATGAACTGTTCTTCCAGGTTCATAACCACAAGATGCTGTTACTAAAATTTTTGCTTTAGAGTCATCAATCCTGCTTGCTAATTCGTTCGCAGCAAAGCCACCGAATACAACAGAGTGAACCGCACCTATTCTTCCACATGCTAACATTGCTACAACAGCCTCAGGAATCATTGGCATATAAATTATAACCCTATCGCCTTTATTTATTCCTTGGTTTTTTAAAGCACCAGCAAATAAAGATACTTTCTCTCTTAATTCATTGTAAGATAAATTCTTTTTTGTTCCTGTTATCGGGCTGTCATAGATGATGGCAAGTTTCTCACCTTTTCCATTGTCGATATGAAGGTCTAAAGCATTATAACAAGTGTTTGTAACCCCATCTTCAAACCATTTATAAAAAGGGGGGTTTTCAGAATTTAATATTTTTGACGGTTTTTTGTACCAAAAGATATTTTCTGAAACTTCTTTCCAGAAACTTTCTCTGTTTACAATAGATTTTTCGTAAATTTCACTATATTTTCGACTCAATGCCTCCCCCTCAAATTTCCTTAATTTTTGAGAGTATTTCACAAATATCCCCAAAAAAAAATAAAAAAACCCTTAAAAATGGCCTTTTTTGAAGAAAAAAAGACTTCACTGTAACTTTTTTTTTTACTATGGTTCCCGACAAGTTATTCGGTAGTGGGTAATTTTTCCATTTGTCCGAGTAGTTTATATATAAACTAAACGAAAACTAAACAAACGAGGGAGGTTTTCATGAGAAAATTAGGTCTATTTGCTTTAGCAGCTGTTGCCTTTTTAGGAATTACTAGCTCAGCTAATGCAGCGACTGCCATGTTACAAACAAATGATTTCGTAGGAATTTCATTTTGGCTTGTATCAATGGGAATGATTGCAACAACTGTGTTTTTCTTTGCAGAAAGAGGAACTGTTGCGGCATCATGGAGAACATCTTTAACAGTAGCTGGACTTGTAACTGGTGTTGCATTTGTTCACTACATGTACATGAGAGAAGTTTGGGTGACTACAGGTGACTCGCCAACGGTATACAGATATATCGATTGGTTAATCACGGTGCCACTTCAAATGATCGAATTCTATCTAATCTTGGCAGCTGTTAGAAAGGTGCCAACTTCTATATTCTGGAAGCTATTAATTGGTTCATTAGTAATGTTAATCGGTGGATACCTAGGTGAAGCTGGTTATATTCAACCATTTGTAGGTTTCGTAATTGGAATGGCTGGATGGATTTATATCTTGTTTGAAATATTCTCTGGAGAAGCTGGAACAATGGCGGCAAAAGCTGGAAACAAAGCTATGTCTACTGCGTTCAGCGCTATGAGAATAATCGTAACTATCGGTTGGGCGATATATCCTTTAGGATATATTTTTGGTTACCTTACTGGTGGTGTAGATGCAAATGCTTTAAACGTAATATACAATTTAGCTGACTTTATTAACAAGATCGCTTTTGGTCTAGTTATATGGGCAGCAGCAATGCAGAACACAAGATTATCATCTAGATAATAGATAACTTATAAAGAAAAGGGCAGGTATGTTTTGCATACTTGCCCTTTTTATTTAGATCTTTATATTAAAATAATGGAATTATCAAAACCGTATAAAGGAAAAAGAAAAAGAAAGATAAAAAAAATGCCGTTTACTGTTAAAGGCTATATTATATATTATGCCTTTTTTTGGGTAGTGATCATTTCAATTTATTTAGCATATTATTAAGGGGAAATATTTTTGACAAAAGTTACCTATAAAGATAACGACGGAAATACAAAAACTATAGAGGTTGAAAATGGACTTTCTGTAATGGAAGGAGCCATCCAGAACAATATACCTGGTATAGACGCTGATTGTGGAGGATCCATGGCTTGCGCAACTTGCCATGTTTATGTCGAGGAAAAATGGTACAATAAACTTCCAAAAGCAGAAGACGCAGAAGTAGATATGATTGACATGGCATATGAGCCAAAAAAAAATAGTAGACTTAGCTGTCAACTTATAGTTTCGGAAGAGTTAGACGGTCTTATAGTTACTACTCCGCCTAAACAAGCATAATGAAAAAAACTGATACTATAATAATAGGAGCTGGACCTGTTGGACTTTTCGCTGTTCATCAGTTGGGGATTAAAGGTTTAAAATCAATCGTTATAGATAATTTAGATAAAGCAGGAGGGCAGTGTATTGAACTTTATCCAGACAAACCAATTTATGATATACCAGCAGTTCCAGAATGCACTGGTGAAGAATTAACGAAAAAATTACTTGAGCAAATAAAACCTTTTAAAGCAGAATTTTATTTAAATGAGAGAGTTGAAGAAATTAATCAAGTTAATGAAGATTGGACCGTAAAAACGAGTAAAAAAAATGAATTTGTAGCTCCAAATATAATTATAGCTGGAGGTGTTGGTTCTTTTGAACCTAGAAAATTGTCCATTAAAGACGCAGAAAGATTTGAAGATCAATCCCTCTTTTATGCAGTGAGAGATAAAGAAAAATTTAAAAATAAAAATTTAAGTATTTTTGGTGGAGGAGACTCTGCATTAGACTGGGCTTTGGAGTTATCAAAGAATTCTAAAGTTACTCTCATTCATAGGCGTAATGAATTCAGAGGAGCACCACATACTTTATCACAGCTCAAAAAACTTGAAAATGAGGGAAAAGTTTCTATAAAAACTCCATGTCAAATAATCTCCATTGAAGGTGAAAAATATATAACATCTATTTCTATAAAATACGATGATGGAAAAATTGAAAAAATTCAGACTGATATTATCTTAAGTTTTTTTGGACTAATTATGAAACTTGGTCCAATAGCAGAGTGGGGTTTAAATATGGATAAAAAAACTATCGAAGTGAACTCTAAAGACTTTCAAACAAATAAAAATGGGATTTATGCTGTTGGAGATATTTGCAACTATCCTGGTAAGCTTAAATTAATTTTATCAGGTTTTCATGAAGTGGCTTTAGCTTCAGTTGAATGCTTTAAGAGAGCTAGACCAAACGAAAAATATAGATTTGAATTTACAACATCTTCAAAAGCGATACAGGAAAGACTTGGAAAAAAATGATAGAGCTACTTACCGCTAATACTCCAAACGGTAAGAAAATATCCATAATGTTGGAAGAAATTCATTTTGATTATAAAGTTACTAAAATTAATATATACAAAGATGAACAATTTAAGCCTGAATTTAAAAAGATAAGCCCTTTTAGTAAGACGCCCGTAATAATAGATCATGACACCGATCATAGTATTTTTGAAACAGGAGCTATTTTGATTTATTTAGCTGAAAAAAGTGGAAAGTTTTATGAAACATCCCAAAGAAATATTATTAATCAATGGCTCATGGGCCAAATAGCCTATGTTGGACCGATGTTAGGTCAACATCATCAGTTTCATCATTATAATCCGGGAAAAAGTGAGTTTGGAGAAAAGAGATACTTTAAAATTTCAAAAAGAATTTACCAAGAACTCGATACGCGATTATCAGTTTCAAAATATTTAGCTGGAAATGATTATACAATAGCTGATATCGCCACCTTTCCATGGATTGCAAGACATGATTGGCATGATATTGGACTAAAAAATTTTTTAAATTTAACAAGATGGTACACAGAAATTTCAAAAAGAAAAGGTGTTGTTAAAGGCTATGATTTATTTAAAAATGGAGAAGAAATTCCTAAAGTTTAATCAATCATCTATGAAAATTTTTTCATCTCTCTCATGTTTTTCTTGAGCTTCAATTGAGAGGGTTGCAACTGGTCTTGCCATTAACCTTTTTAACCCTATTGGCTCGCCCGTTTCTTCACAATAACCATAAGTTCCATCTTTGATTCTTTGTAATGCAGAATTGATTTTAGATATAAGCTTTCTACTTCTATTCAGCGCTTTTATTTCTACAGATTTATCTGTGTAAGAAGACGCTTGATCAACTATATCAGCTGAAGAAACGTTATCATCAGATGAATTTAAAATATTTCCTAAATTGTTGGCTTTAATTATATCTCGTTTCCAATTTAATAGTTCATCTGTAAAAAATTTCTTGTGTTTTGCACACATATATTTTTCTTTTGTGCTAGGTGTATATTTTTTTTTAGTAGTAGGTTTTTTAACCATTTTTCGAATTTGGGGAGTATATGTTTGATTTTACTCGTGTCAATAGCTTATAAATTGTAATATTTCAGGTTATGATATCTAAAAAAAACATAGAAAAAAATTATTATTTATTTATCTTTTCCCATTTACTTTTGTGGGTTTTAATTCCAAGTTTTTCAAACATAAATTTACCTCTAGATACCATTGAAGCTTTAGCTTGGGGAAGTAACCTAAATTGGGGTTTTGACAAGCATCCTCCACTAAGTGCGTTTGCAACGGAATTCTTTTTTATTATATTTAAATCAAATGATTGGGCTTATTATCTTTTAAGTCAGCTATTTGTTATAACTGCATTTTTATATGTATGGAAATTATCAAATGAGATCTTTAAAGAAAAAATATATGCTTTAATATCTGTTCTTGTTTTAGAAAGCATTTTTTTTCTGAATTTTACTACTCCAGAATTTAATGTGAATGTTAGCCAATTACCATTTTGGGCATTAACAGTTTATTTTTTCTGGAAAAGCATTAATCAAAATAAAATTATACACTGGCTACTTTTTGGTATTTTTTCTGCGTTAGGATTTTTATCAAAATATTTATTTATTTATCTTCTTTTTTCAATCTTCCTTTTTATAGCCTTTAATTTTAAAGATACAAAAAAATTATTATCAAATTACCTTTTATCTATTTTTGTATCTTTGGTTGCTCTAGCCCCACATTTTTTTTGGTTGTATGAAAATAATTTTGTTACAATTTCATACGCCTTTAATAGATCAGATATAAATGAAAATAGTTTCATTGATCATATAATTAATCCTTTAATTTTTATGTTTAAACAAACAATAATATTAATTCCGTTATTGGTGTTATTTTTAATATTATTAAAAAAATTCAAAACAAGTTATTCATTTAAGAATAAAAAATTTAATTTTTTATTTTTTATTTCAATAGTTCCCATTCTTTTAATTTTGATAACTTCTATAGTATCAGGGGCAAATATAAGAACAATGTGGATGACACCATTCTATTTATTTATTGGAGTTTTTCTAATTAATTTATATCAAAAAAATATTAATTTTAAGAAATTAAAAACCTTTTTCATAACTTTTTTATTTCTCTTTTTTCTCTCACCGGGAGTCTATTTAGCAGTGTCAATTATAGATAAAACGAAGCGAACTGACTACCCAGGAAAAGAAATAGCGAGATTAGTTCAAGATAAATGGGATCAAAATTTTATAAATGAAATAAGAATAGTTGTTGGAGATGAGTGGTCGGCTGGAAATTTATCTTACCATTTACCATCACGACCAATGTGGTTTAATGATTTAAAAGATAAAGCTATCAATATAGAGGAGCAGGAAGGCGTAATATATACAGGAAATTCAAAAATATTAAAAAGAGTTTGTCCTGGAGTATTTGGTACAATTAAACCTGTCGGATATTGTATGATTGGGAAAAAATGAGAAAAGTAATTATTTTAATACCTGTTTTTAACGATTGGGAGTCTTTAATTAAGTTAATCGATGAGATAAGTAAAAATTTTGATCAAATAGATAATATTGCGATAGAGTGTTTGGTGGTCAATGACGCGTCAACTATTAGTCAACCTAAAATCTTAAAGCCAAAAAATATTGAGGCTATTAAAATTCTAAATATGAAAAAAAATTTTGGCCACGCTAGATGTAATGCTTTCGGAATAAGATATGCCCTTCAAAATAAAAAATTTGACTATCTAATTTTGATGGATGGTGATGGGGAAGATAGACCTATTGAGTTAAAAAGTTTGATAAGTGAAACTTTCAAAAATCCTAAAACTTCAGTGGTTGCTAAGAGAATAAAAAGGTCTGAAGGATTTATTTTTCAATCATTATACGAGATACATAAAATAATAACTTTCATTTTTACGGGAAAAAAAATTAATTTTGGTAATTTTAGTTGTTTGACAATAAAAGATGCAGAAAATCTCTCTACAAAAAAAAGTTTGTGGAGCAGTTACTCAGGCAGTTTTAAAAAAAACATAATAAATTATAGCGAAATAGACTCTATAAGAGGAACAAGATATTTTGGACCATCTAAAATGTCCTTATTAAACTTAATTATACATTCTTTTTCAATAATAGCTGTTTTTAAATATCAAGTAGTTTTTAGATCGCTATTGATTTTGTTTATTCTTGGATTATTAAAAAAATACATTGGAATACCAATAGACATACTGATGATGGCTATTATTGCATTCAATTTTATAATTTTTCTAGTTTCTTTTAGAGAAAAAGAAAAGGAATTACTTAAGTGTCAAGAAAATTTGGATAGCGTAAAAGATTTGACACACTAAATAGTTGTTTTTTGAGTCCCAAATAGAATCAAAAATGAATCAAAAGGTGAACATTTATCATACAATTTGAGCTATTGTGGATAATAAAGAACATGAGTACTCTTAAATGTTAAAATTTATAATTTTATGAAATTAAAATGTCATTGTGGAAAGATTGAAGCAGAAATTAAAATTAACAGTTTTGATAAAATTTTAAGATGTAATTGTTCTATTTGTAAACGAAAAGGCGCAATTATGTCTTTAACTAAAAATGAGAATTTTAAAATTATTAAAGGAGCTGATAAGCTTAAACTATATCAATTTCACTCAAATGTGGCCAAACATTTTTTTTGCTCAATTTGCGGTATCTATACACATCACAACCCAAGATCAAATCCCTCCATGACTGGATTTAATCTTGGATGTATTGATGAGATTGATATTTTTAAATTAGAGAATATTTCATTAAATGATGGACTAAATCATCCCTTAGATAAAAAGTAATCAAATGTTTTATATTAAGATCAATTACCAAAAGATAAAAAATCGATATTTAAATTTTTTGAAGTCTCAAGAGGTTTTATCTGAGCCATTTAGAAATAAAATTGAGCAATTAAAAAATTTTTATATACCCATAAGCCAAAGAATTTTTAGAGAACATTATAAAGATAAAAAAACTAAAATTATTGCTTTAACTGGAGGTCAAGGTTCAGGTAAATCTACCATCTCTAAGATATTAAAAATAATTCTGAAACAAGGCTTTGGTTTAAATACTGTAATATTTTCAATAGACGATTTTTATAAAACTTTTGATGAAAGGGAAAAAATGTCAAAAAAAGTTAGCTCTCTTTTTTTGACGAGAGGAGTACCAGGAACTCATGATACTAAGCTTCTTTTCAGATGCCTTAAAAATCTTACAAAATCAAATTTCAAAAGATTAAAAATACCTAGATTTGATAAATCAACAGATAATAGGATGTCAAAAAATAAATGGCAAAAAATTAATTTAAAGCCAAATATAATAATTTTTGAAGGTTGGTGTATAGGTGTTGGTCCCCAAAAAAATAAGGATTTATTATCTCCAATAAATACATTAGAAAAAGAGGAAGATAAAAAAAAAATATGGAGGAATAGAGTTAACAAAGAGCTGAAAAATGACTATAAAAAAATTTTTAACTTAGTTGATAAATTTATTTTTTTAAAAGTTCCAAGTTTCAAGCACGTATACAAGTGGAGATTGCTACAAGAAAAAAAATTAAGATTGACCGGAAAAGGCAAAAAAACTATGAGCGATAATCAAATAAAAAGATTTATAATGTTTTACGAAAGATTAACAAAACACATGTTAAAAAATTTTGATAATAAGGCAGACTCAATTATTAAAATAGATAATAAACATAGATTAAAATCAATAAGATTTAATTAATGACAAAAAATTTGTTTTTCATACTAATTTTTTTGATTTGCCCTCCATTAAGTGCTGAAACTAATGTTTTCTTTTATATTAATAAAGCAATTGATAGCAACTTAATTCTAAATGCAGAACGGAAAAAATTAGAGTCTACCAAACAGAATAAAAGAATATCAAGAAGTGAGTTTCTACCTAATCTTACAATCTCTGGCAATCAAACGAGCACAACTTCATCAAATCGAACTGATCAAAGTGGATCAACTTTGCCGGAATACAGTTCAGACTTAGAAAGCACCAACATAGAACTTGAACAAAAAATATTCTCTGGATTTAAAGGATTAAATACATTCAAGAAAACGGAACTTGAAACACAAAAAGCTAAATTAGAATTAAAACAAGTAGAACATCAAACTATTTTAGAAGTGGCATCTGCATATTTTGACTTTATTTACAAATCAAAAAATGAGTCATTTAATTTATCCAATGTTACTTTATTTGAACGACAAGTAGAATTTGATAACGCACGATTACAAAAGGGTGAAATTACTTTAACAGATTTAGCACAATCAGAGTCCTCTTTAGCTGGTGCTAGAGCAAATTTAATTAAAGCAAAAACTGAGTTACTTTCTTCAAAAACAAATTTTGAAAGAGTAACAAGAGAAAATATACCTAATACAGAAACCTTGGATGAGCAAGTATCTTTAAAATTACCAAAATCTTTAGATGATTCTCTTAAATTATCAAATTTAAAAAATTTAAAACTTTTAATTTCCAAACTTGAATATGAGATTTCCGCAAAAGAATTAAATATTGAAAGATCAAGGCTTTCGCCTACTGCTTCAATAAAAATTTCAAAGTCTGAAAGTAAAGACTTTAGTTCATCAATTGATGAAAAAGAGGATGAGTCTGTTAAAGCTACTATTACTTGGCCGATTATTAAAGGTGGCGAAAACATTTCTGCAATCAGAAAATCTTCCTTTGATAAACAACGCGCACAACTTCTTTTAAAAGACGCCAAGAATAGAATCTCAACGGAAACTTCAAATTCTTGGTCCAGCTACCAATCTTCAAAAAGCGTTTTGGAGGCTACAAAAGCACAATTGAAAGCAGCTGAAATAGCAAATGAGGGAATTACATTGGAATATGACTCAGGAAATACCCGATCAACTCTCGAAGTTATCCAGTCTAGAAGCTTGCTGTTGGATGCTAGAATCGCTTTCGCTAAGGCCGAGAGAGATTTCTTGGTCTCCCAGTTTGATCTGGCGAGACAAGTGGGAACATTATCTGAAATAATAACTAAATAATTGGGATTATGGGGTCATTTAAAATCCTTGATAAAAAGAACAAAATGTGTACATTTAATGTAATGATTCGAACTAAAAAAAGGACATAAAATGACAAAAAATAACTTAAAGGTCGTAAAAACCGACAATAAAAAACAACAGGAATTAAAAGAGAAAAACAAGTCTTTAGAGGCAGCAATAAGCCAAATTGACCAAAATTTTGGAAAAGGCTCAGTAATGAGACTTGGACAACAACAAGCCTTGGACGTTGAGGCAATCTCAACAGGCTCATTAAGCTTAGATCTGGCTTTGGGAATAGGAGGTTTACCAAAGGGTAGGATAATTGAAATTTATGGACCCGAGTCATCTGGAAAAACAACACTGGCATTGCAGGTTGTAGCTGAAGCTCAAAAAGCGGGAGGTATATGTGCTTTTGTTGATGCGGAACACGCGATGGACCCAGTTTATGCTAAAAAATTAGGTGTTAAAACTGAGGAGCTTTTAATTTCTCAGCCTGACACTGGGGAACAAGCGCTAGAAATAACTGATACATTAATAAAATCAGGTTCTATATCTGTTTTAGTCGTAGACTCAGTAGCTGCACTAACACCAAAAGCAGAACTCGAAGGTGAAATGGGAGACCATCATGTTGGTTTACAGTCAAGATTGATGAGTCAAGCTTTAAGAAAGATTACTGGATCAGTGTCTAAATCAAACACAATGGTGATATTTATAAACCAAATAAGAATGAAGATCGGAGTGATGTTTGGTAATCCTGAAACTACTTCAGGCGGAAATGCACTAAAATTTTATTCATCAGTTAGAATGGATATAAGAAGAATAGGAGCTATTAAAGAAAAAGATCAAATTATAGGAAACTCAACTAGAGTAAAAGTGATTAAGAACAAGGTAGCACCTCCATTCAAAGTTGTTGAATTTGATTTAATGTACGGAAAAGGAATAAGCAAATTAGGTGAGCTCATTGATCTAGGTACAAAAGCAGGTGTTGTAGAAAAATCAGGAGCTTGGTACGCTTATAAAGGCGAAAAAATAGGCCAAGGAAGAGAAAACGCAAAAGTTTTCCTTCAAAAAAATCCAAATATTGCTACAGAAATAGAAAAAATAATTCGAGATCAAGCTTTAGCAATAAGCAAGGAGTTAGAGGGTAACCCTTCAACAAACGAAAAAATTAGCGATAAAAAAGAGGAAGAATAATTTCTCAGCCATCATTTCAACGGGAGGTTTAATTAAAATCTCCCGTTTCTCATGAAATATCAACTTAAGATTGACTTAATCTATATTTAGTAGATAAAAAAAAAGTGTCAAAAATACATGTGTACAATTTAGTTCAGATTGGTTTTAATTGAGAATTAGAACAAAAGGGGGAAAAATGAGTACACAACAAGCATCAAGCTCGAAAGTGTCATCATCTTTAGATACCTCTCATTTGAAGGTTAAATTTCCATTTAAAGCTAAATATGGAAACTACATTAACGGAAAATTTGTAGAACCTAAATCAGGAAAGTATTTTGATAATACTACTCCTATCACTAATGAAGTTATCTGTAAGGTGCCACGATCGAATGAAAAAGACGTTGATTTTGCTCTTGACGCAGCCCACGCAGCATTTCCTGCTTGGGGAAAAACATCAATCACTGAGAGATCAAATATACTCTTAAAGATTGCTGATGTTATAGAGAAAAATCTTAACGTTTTAGCTACAGCAGAATGTTTAGACAATGGTAAGCCAATCAGAGAATGTATGGCTGCAGATTTACCTTTGGTAATTGATCATTGGAGATATTTTGCAGGAGTAATAAGAGCAGAGGAAGGTTCAGTTGCTGAAATCAGCAACAGTGAATATTCTTACCATATACCTGAGCCATTAGGTGTAGTTGGTCAGATTATACCATGGAACTTCCCATTACTAATGGCTACATGGAAATTAGCTCCAGCACTAGCAGCTGGAAACTGTGTAGTTTTGAAACCAGCTGAACAAACACCAGCATCAATTATGCTTTTAATGGAACTTATTGGAGATCTGTTACCAGCAGGTGTTGTTAACGTTGTAAGTGGATATGGTCTTGAAGCAGGTAAACCTTTGGCTTCTTCAAAAAGAATTAAGAAGATTGCTTTTACAGGTGAAACTACGACTGGACGTTTGATTATGCAGTATGCATCTCAAAACTTAATTCCAATTACTTTAGAATTAGGTGGTAAATCGCCAAATATCTTCTTTGAAGATGTAATGGCTAAAGATGACGACTTCTTTGATAAATGTTTAGAAGGTTTTGCTATGTTTACGCTTAACCAAGGAGAAGTTTGTACTTGTCCAAGTAGAGCTTTAATTCAAAAATCTATCTATGATAAATTCATGGAGAAAGCGATTGCAAGAACTAAAGCTGTAAAACAAGACAATCCTTTAAAAATGGAAACTATGATTGGAGCTCAAGCTTCATTAGAACAAATGGAAAAAATTAAGTCCTATTTAGACTTAGGTAAAAAAGAGGGTGCCAAAGTTCTATGCGGTGGGAGTGAAGCTAAAATTAATAGTGGTCTAGAAAAAGGAAACTATATCCAACCGACAATTTTCGAAGGTAAAAATAATATGCGAATATTCCAAGAGGAGATCTTTGGACCAGTTGTATCAGTTACAACTTTTAAAGATGAGAAAGAAGCATTAGAAATAGCTAATGACACTCTTTATGGATTAGGAGCAGGTGTTTGGACTAGAGACGGAAACATTGCATACAGAATGGGTAGAGGTATTGAAGCAGGTAGAGTTTGGACAAACTGTTACCATGCATATCCAGCTCATGCTGCATTTGGTGGATACAAACAATCTGGAATCGGAAGAGAAACTCACAAAATGATGTTAAATCATTACAGACAAGTGAAGAACTTGCACGTGTCTTACAGTGAGAAAAAATTAGGCTTCTTTTAACCAATAATATATAATGGCCCATGATTCTAAATCATGGGCCGAAATATAGAAATGAAAGTATCATTTACATTATCAGCAAAAAAACTATTAAATGAAATTAAAGAAGTTCACGGTGATGATCTTTTATTTCACCAGTCAGGCGGATGTTGTGATGGTAGTGCGCCTATGTGTTTTCCAGCCAAAGAATATCAAGTAGGTAACAGTGATGTAAAACTGGGAGAGGTAGATGGAACCCCTTTTTATATGAACGAGGATCAATACGAAAAGTGGAAACACACAGATCTTACAATTGATGCAGTTAAAGGAATTGGAGGGATGTTTTCATTAGATAATGGTACGGGACAAAGATTTCTTACAAAATCTGAAATATGCGTTGTTGTAGACAACGATAAAAAGCAGACTAATTAATCTCTTTATAGACAAGCTCTAAAATATCTGTATTTAATTAAATATGGGCCAAATTTTACTTACCGATGTCAGGAAAAAATTCTTAGATTATTTTAAAAAAAACAATCATAAGATCGTAGACTCTAGCAACTTAGTTCCAAACAATGATCCTACCTTGATGTTTACTAACTCAGGTATGGTTCAATTTAAAAATGTTTTCACAGGATTAGAAAAAAGAGATTATAAAACAGCTACAACATCTCAAAAATGTGTAAGGGCAGGAGGAAAACATAATGATTTAGAAAATGTTGGTTACACTCCTAGACATCATACTTTTTTTGAAATGTTAGGAAATTTCTCCTTCGGAGATTATTTTAAAGAACAAGCTATTCATCATGCTTGGAATCTTTTAACTAAAGACTTTAGTTTACCTAAAGAAAAATTATTAGTTACTGTTTTTCATGAAGATAATGATGCATTCAATCTTTGGAAAAAAATTGCTGGATTAAATGAAAGCAAAATAATAAAAATTTCGACATCTGATAATTTTTGGTCAATGGGAGACACGGGACCCTGTGGTCCTTGTTCTGAAATTTTTTATGATCATGGTGACAAGTTAAAAGGTGGTCCACCTGGAAGTCCTGACGAAGACGGTGACAGATTTATAGAAATTTGGAATCTTGTATTTATGCAGTACGAACAAATATCAAAACAAAAAAGAATTGAACTACCTAAACCTTCAGTTGACACAGGTATGGGGCTTGAAAGGATGACAGCAGTTTTACAAGGTACTCACGATAACTATAAAATTGATCACTTTCAAAAAATAATGGCTGCTTCATCTGATATAACAAAGACTTCAATCAGCAACAAAACAATAGCAAGCCACAGAGTTATCGCTGATCACTTAAGAGCAAGTAGTTTTTTAATTGCTGAGGGAATACTACCTTCAAATGAAGGACGCGGATATGTTTTAAGAAGAATTATGAGAAGAGGGATGAGACACGCTCATTCTTTAGGTAGCAAAAATCCTGTTTTTTATAAACTTTTTGAAGTTTTATTAAATGAGATGCAAAACAGTTATCCAGAATTGATAAGTGGTAGAGAGTTGATAGTCGAAACTCTTAAAAATGAAGAAGAGAAATTTTCTTCTCTTTTAGAGCGTGGCATGAAAATACTCAATGAAAATTTAAACAAAGTCCAAAATAAAATTCTTCCAGGTTTTGAAGCTTTTAAATTATATGATACTTATGGTTTTCCTTTGGACCTTACTGCTGACATCCTAAGAGGTAAAGATATTAAAGTAGATAATGTTGGTTTTGAGAGGGAGATGGAAAAAAGCAAAACTTTAGCGAGAGCGAATTGGAAAGGATCAGGAGATAAGTCTGTTGAGGAAAGGTGGTTTAAAGCTAGAGAGGAATTAAGTCCTACTGAATTTTTAGGTTATGAATTTGATAAAGCTGAAGGTGTAATAATTAAAATTTCAAAAGAGGGTAAATTTGTAGACTCAGCTAGTACTGAAGATGAAATAGAAGTCATAACAAATCAAACTCCATTTTATGGAGAGTCAGGTGGTCAAGTAGGTGATCAGGGTTATATTTTTAATTCCGATTGTAAAATTAAAGTGAGTGATACCCAAAAAAAAATGGGAGATTTATTTGTTCATTATGGAAAAGTTGAAAAGGGTTCAATTTCTATTGGGCAAAGCGTTAATTTAGAAATTGATATTTTAAAAAGAAATAATTCAAAAGCTTATCATTCAGCAACTCATTTATTACATGAGTCATTAAGAAGAACCTTGGGAAAGCATGTGACACAAAAAGGATCATTAGTCTCTCCTGAAAGATTAAGATTTGATTTTAGTCATAATAAACCTATTGAAAAAGAGGAAATGACTAAAATAGATAATATAGTTAATGAAATAGTAGAGGGTTCTTCTGATGTACAAACAAGAATAATGACCCCAAAGGAGGCAGTTGGCATGGGTGCTCTTGCATTATTTGGTGAAAAGTATGGCGAGGAAGTGAGAGTGGTGTTTATGGGAAAAGAAAATAATGGTTTCTTCTCAACAGAATTATGTGGGGGAACTCATGTTAAAAACACCAGAGAAATTGGTAAGTTTAAAGTAATAAGTCAATCATCTATTGCATCAGGAGTTAGAAGGGTTGAGGCATTAAGGGACAAGCAATTAGACGAATACGAAAAAACACAAAAAGAAGATAAATCCCTGAAAGAATCTAATCTAAAAAAAGATATAAGATTAATTAAAAATGAACTGCAAAAATTGAAAATTAAACCTAATTTTAATGAAGACTTAGATTTGTCTGAAAATTTGAAAAATCTAAATAAACAACTTAATAAAGTAAAAATTGAAGGTATCAAGAAAGATAAAAGTAAAAATATTATCAAGGATAAAAAAATTGGGAATATATTAATTCGAGAACAAATTTTAAAAGATTTTCCTCCAAAAGAACTAAGAAGTATAATTGATCAAGGAAAAAAAGATATTAAATCTGGAATAATAATTAGCATTTCGACGTTTGAAGATAAGGTCGGTTTAGCTGTAGGAATTTCTCAAGACTTAACATCAAAATATGATGCTGTCGATTTAGTAAAAGCTGCATCTACTATTTTAGGTGGCAAAGGCGGTGGTGGTAGAAAAGATTTTGCCCAAGCCGGTGGAGTAGATCAAAACAAAATTGAGGAAGCTTTTAAAGAAATATCTAAAAAAATCAGTTAAGTTTCTTTTTTAAATTTCCATTAATAGCTTCCAAGAATTGATTCGTAGTTAGATATTTATTTGATTTATCTATTAAAATTGCCAAATCTTTTGTCATTGAACCACTTTCAACTGTTTTAACACATACTTCTTCAACATTATTAGAAAATTTAATTAGTTCCTCGTTCTCATCAAGTTTTCCTCTGTGAGCTAAACCCCTAGTCCACGCAAATATAGATGCTATTGGGTTTGTAGAAGTTTCTTTACCTTGTTGGTGCATTCTATAATGTCTAGTAACAGTTCCATGAGCAGCTTCTGACTCAACTGTTTTACCGTCTGGTGTCATCAACACGCTAGTCATGAGACCTAAAGAACCAAATCCCTGAGCAACAGTGTCTGATTGCACATCGCCATCGTAATTCTTACACGCCCAAACATATCCACCATTCCATTTCATAGCACATGCAACCATGTCATCAATTAATCTATGTTCATAAGTAATATTTGCTTTTTTAAACTTATCTGAAAATTCTTTTTCAAAGACTTCTTGGAAAAGATCTTTAAATCTACCATCGTAAGCTTTAAGGATTGTGTTTTTAGTAGATAAATAAACTGGCCATTTTCTTCCAAGACCGTAGTTCATACATGCTCTAGCAAAATTTTTAATAGAATCATCTAAATTATACATAGTAAGAGCAGTACCAGATCCAGGAAAATCAAAAACTTTAAACTCTTTCTTATTTTTCCCATCTTTTGAAGTCCATTTAACCTCTAAATTTCCTTCACCTGGTATTAAAAAATCAGTGGCTCGATACTGATCTCCGAAAGCGTGTCTTCCAATTACTATTGGCTGAGTCCAACCGGGGACTAATTTAGGAATATTTTTACAGATAATTGGTTCTCTAAAAACCGTTCCACCTAAGATATTTCTAATGGTCCCATTAGGCGACCTCCACATCTTTTTTAATTTAAATTCTTCTACTCGAGCCTCGTCGGGTGTTATGGTAGCGCATTTCACACCCACTCCATATTGTTTTATTGCATTTGCCGCATCTACTGTAATTTGGTCATCAGTTTTATCTCGACTTTCCATACCAAGGTCATAGTATTTGAGATCTATCTCAAGATATGGCTTAATAAGCTTATCTTTGATAAATGACCATATAATTCTAGTCATTTCGTCGCCATCTAACTCAACTACTGGATTTTTAACTTTAATTTTTGCCATAAAAATATTGATTGATAAACTGTGATTTTTATACATATTAAGAAAAATTAAGCAAACTTAAAATTATGTTTAACACAATTTTTCCTAAGATACATAAAGAAGGCTATAAATTCCTAGCCATTTCTATTATTGTAACTTTTATAATTTTATTTTTCTCCAAATTTTTGGGTTTAATATTTATTTTAGTAACAGTGTGGGTTTACTATTTCTTTAGAGATCCAGAGCGCTTTTCGATTAACGATGACAATTATTTAATTAGTCCTGCTGACGGCTTGATTACGGATATATCAGAGAGATCTGGACCGGAAGAACTTAGATTAGAAAACACAACATACACGAGAGTAAGTGTGTTCATGAATGTATTTAACTGTCATGTAAATAGAATTCCTACATCAGGCAAGATTGAAGAGATATACTATAAGCCAGGAAAATTTCTAAATGCTTCTTTAGATAAAGCCAGTGAGGAAAATGAGAGAAACTATTTTAAAATAAAATCTAATGTTAACAATGAGGAAATCATAATAGTTCAAATTGCTGGACTTATAGCCAGAAGAATTGTTTGTGAAGTAGAACAAGGGCAAGAACTTAAACAAGGTGATAGAATCGGAATGATCCGATTTGGAAGTAGAGTTGATTTATATTTTAAAAATAAAAAGGTTTTAGCAAAACTAGGACAAAATGTTGTTGCTGGAGAAAGCTTAATAGCATCTGAATAATGGAACAAAATAAAAAATTCAAATTAGTTTCCTCAAAAAAAACAAGATATCTTTTACCGAATATACTTACTCTAGGAGGAGTATGCTTAGGAATAAGTTCAATCAAATTCTCGATCGACGGTAACTTTAGTCTCGCTGTCATATTAATTTTATTTGCAGCTATTTTAGATGCACTGGACGGTAGAATAGCTAGATTAATAAAAGGAACCTCTGAATTTGGAAAAGAATTAGACTCTTTAACAGATTTTGTAAGTTTTGGAATTGCACCAGTATTTATTTTATATTTTTGGGAACTTAAAAATTATGGAAGATTAGGATGGGCGATAGCTTTAATATATTCTGTTTGTTGTGTTCTAAGATTAGCCAGATTTAATTTGACCAAAAATGAAAATCATCAAGAATGGAAAAATAATTTTTTTGAGGGTATACCATCGCCAGCTGGCGGTTTACTTATATTAATGCCCTTAATTTTAGAGCTCAGTGATTTAAGATACAATTTTGTTGCAAAAGACTTAACACCTTTTTTGACAATTTTTATTGCTGTACTTCTTGTGAGTAAAATTCCAACCTTGTCATTAAAAAAAATTTCAACTCCTCCTAAGGCTACAATTTTTTTACTACTTTCAGCAGGAATGATATTTATTGCTTTATTGTTTTATACATTTGAGACACTTTTAATATTTGGTTTGGCCTACCTTATTTCAATCCCAATAAGTATTTTTATTTTTAGAAAACAGAAAGAAAAATCTCTGACAAAAATATCTGAGGATGATCATGAAGATATTTTGTAATGAAAAAATCTAAAAAAGTTAAGAAAAGTAATTCATGGAAAATAAAGCAACATAGAGATCAATTTTTCAAAAAATCAAAAACTCTTGGATATAGATCAAGAGCATCTTTTAAATTAATAGAACTTAATCAAAAGTTTAAATTTATTAAAAAAGATAGCTCACTTTTAGACCTTGGTTCTAGCCCCGGGGGATGGTCTCAGATTGTGAGCGGGATAATAACTAACGGAAAGATTCTATCTATTGATACTAAATTCATGGAGCCTATTAAAAATGTTAAATTTTTTAATTGTGATATTTTCGATCAAAATACACACTACAAAGTTCAAAGTTTTTTTAAAGAAAAAATAGATGTCATTATTTCTGACATGGCTGCTGATACTACTGGAAATAAATCTCTTGATTCTATCAGGACCAATCAACTTTGCTCAGAAGCTTTAAATATGTCATTGAAAATTCTGAAACCTAAAGGCGTGTTTGTTTCGAAGCTTTTCACTGGTGATGATTTTATTGAAGTAAAAGACTCAGCTAAATTATTGTTTAAAGAAGTCAATTTCTTTAAACCTAAGTCGAGTAGAAATGAATCTAAGGAGACTTATATACATTGTAAATTTTTAAAGACTTTATAAATTTTAAAAATTGTTTATAAGTATATATGGGATCAATTAAAGAATCTTTAACCTTTGACGATGTACTGTTGTTACCGCGATTTTCTAATGTGCTACCTTCAGAAACAAATATTTCTTTAAAATTAACAAAAAAAATCTCTCTTAAGGTCCCATTTTTATCTTCGGCAATGGACACAGTTACTGAGTCTAGAATGGCAATTGCAATGGCAAACTCCGGAGGTATTGGAATAATTCATCGAAATTTGAATATTAACAACCAATCAAAAGAAGTATTAAAAGTTAAGAATAATAACTTTGTTGTTGGGGCTGCCGTGGGAACTAATAATGAGGATATTGATAGGACAAAAAAATTGATCGATAGCGGTTGTGATTTGATAGTCATAGATACTGCTCATGGTCATAGTCAAAAAGTTTTGAAAACACTTTCAAAGTTAAAAAGAATTAATACTAAAATTCCCATTTGTGTTGGAAATATCGCAACAGGTGAGGCTGCAAAAAGATTATATAATTCGGGTGCTGATATTATTAAAGTAGGAATAGGACCCGGATCAATTTGTACCACTAGAATGGTTGCTGGAATTGGAGTTCCACAAATTTCAGCGATTATGGAAGTTAAAAATGCTTTAGGCAAAAAAAAAATTAAAATAATTTCAGACGGGGGAATTAAGTTTTCAGGCGATTTAGCTAAAGCCTTGGCTGCAGGGGCCGATGCAATTATGATGGGATCAATTTTTGCTGGAACTGATGAGAGTCCTGGGAAAAAATTCAAAGCAAAAGGTAAAATTTTTAAAGTTTATAGAGGAATGGGATCTATCGGCGCTATGTCATCAGGTTCTGCAAATAGATATTTTCAAAAAAATTTTAAGGATAAATCTAAATTTGTGCCTGAAGGGGTTGAAGGTAGAGTGGAGTACAAGGGAAATGTGTCTAAAATCATTTATCAACTCAAAGGTGGTTTGCGTTCATCTATGGGATATATTGGAGCAAAAAATTTGGATCAAATTCCAAAAAATGCTAAGTTTATTAAAATTACTAAAGCTGGATTCTACGAAAGTATGGTGCATAGTGTTGAAATGACACAAAAAACAATTAATTATAAACTATGACAATAAAAATTTTAAAAATAATTTTTTTATTAATTTTACTAACAAAACCACTGTACGCAAATACTCAATATTTTCAAGAAGGCCTTAATTTATATAAGGTAAAAAAATTTAATGAAGCTAAATTTAAATTTGAACAAGATATTGTCTTTAATCCAAAAAGTGAAATGTCATATTTATATTTATCAAAAATATTTAAAAATTTAAAAAAAAAAGATTTACAAGAGCAAAACTTAAATACTGTTATATTGCTCAATCCTCGAAATGAGGAAGCTATTTATAATTTGGCAAAGCTAAAATTAGAGTCCTCTGACTATAAAAAAAGTAAAGAACTAAATGAAAGATTGATTAATTTGTGTGATAAATTTTGTAAAAAAAGTCAAAAATTAAAATCAGAAATTGAAAATTTATCTAAAAAATAAATGCAATTTCAAAATAATAAGGAAAGAATATTAATTATTGATTTTGGATCACAAGTTACAAAATTAATTGCTAGAAGAATAAGAGATTTAGGTGTTTATTCTGAAATAGTTCCACCTCAGGAATTAAAAAAAAAATTAAAAAATTTAAGTTTAATCAAGGGTATTATCCTATCTGGTGGACCATCAACTGTAACAAAAGATAAACATCAAACGATCTCAAAAGATTTGTTTGAAAAGAAAATTCCAATACTTGGCATATGCTATGGATTACAATTAATTTCAAAATTATATGGTGGCTCAATAAAGTCTTCAAAAAAAAGGAGAGAATTTGGAAGAGCATTTCTTTACAAAAAAAAAAATTCTGAGCTGATAAAAAATTTTCTTATTTCACGAAAAGTAGTATGGATGAGTCATGAGGATGCAGTATTTAAATTACCAAAAAATTTTAATTGTATAGCTTTCACTAAAGACTCAAAATATACGATAATAGAAAATGCTCAAAAAAAAATCTATGGTGTTCAATTTCATCCTGAAGTTACTCATACAGAAAAGGGTGAGCAAATCTTTAAAAACTTTTTATTTTCAATTTGTAAAGTAAAAAAAAAATGGAATATTGTTTCTCAAAAAAAAAAACTCATAGGTGAAATTAAAAAAGTTGTAAAAAAAGATAAAGTTATTTGCGCATTATCTGGAGGAGTAGATAGTAGTGTAGTTGCTTTATTAGTTAACAAAGCAATAAAAAAGAATTTAATTTGCATTATGGTAGATACAGGATTGATGAGAAAAGATGAATTTAAATATACATATAAGATATTCAAAGATAGATATAAATTAAATGTAAAATTAATAAACGCTTCTAAAATATTTATTGAAAAATTGAAAAATACTTCTAATCCTGAAAAAAAAAGAAAAATAATTGGAGGCCTATTTATAAAAATTTTTGAAAAAGAGGCAAAAAAAATTAAAAATGTAAAATATCTTGCTCAAGGTACACTTTACCCTGATATTATTGAAAGCAGATCTTCATCTGGTAGCAAATCATCAAAAATAAAATCTCATCATAATGTAGGCGGTTTACCAAAAAAGATGAATTTAAAGTTGTTAGAGCCTTTGAAAGAATTTTTTAAAGACGAGGTTAGAGTTTTAGGTAAATCCTTAGGTCTTTCTAAAGACATCTCTCTTAGACATCCTTTTCCAGGTCCAGGTCTTGGGATAAGAATAATTGGAAATATAAATGCGGAAAAAATAAAAATTCTGCAAGAGGCAGATCACATTTATATCAATGAGCTAAAGAAAAATAATCTTTATGACAAAATTTGGCAAGCATATGTAGCTTTACTACCTGTAAAATCTGTTGGAGTAATGGGTGACTCAAGAACATACGAATATATTTGTTTGTTACGAGCAGTAACATCTGAAGATGGAATGACAGCTGACTATTTTAAATTTCCAAAAGAATTTTTAGACAAAATATCTAATAAAATTGTTAATAATGTAAAAGGTATAAATAGGGTTGTGTATGATATAACATCAAAACCTCCAAGCACTATAGAACTTGAGTAATATAAAAATGAACAAAAAAATTATAAAAATAATAAATAAAAAAAATAAATCCAAAATTGTAAGCTTAACGGCATATTCAAAAAATATTGCTCAAATTCTGGATAAATATTGCGATATAATTTTAGTAGGCGACTCAATGGCAAATGTTTTATATGGTTTTGAAAATACTCATAAAATTACTTTACAAAATATGATTCAGCATACGTTGAGTGTAAAAAAAGGAATAAAAAATTCTCTTTTAGTTGTCGATATGCCTAAAGGATCATATAAAAATAAATTTGTCGCTAAAAAAAACGCAAAATTAATAATTAACAAAACAAAGTGTGATGCTATAAAAATTGAAAGCAACAAAAAAAATTTTGATATTATTAATGAAATGGTCAAATCTAAAATTCCAGTAATGGGCCATATAGGATATACACCTCAATTTAAAAAAAAATTTGGTATCGAAGGTGACACTAAAAAAAAAATAAATGAACTCCTAAAGGAAGCACTGCTTATTGAAAAAGCAGGCGCATTTTCTATTGTGCTTGAATGTATTGCTCCCGTGGCATCAAAATTAATTACAAAAAACCTGAAAATACCAACAATCGGGATAGGCTCCTCAAGTTATTGTGATGGCCAAATACTTGTTACTGATGACATGTTAGGAATTAGCGGTTTTTATCCTAAGTTTGTAAAAAAATACGTAGCATTAGATAGAATAATTGAAAAAGCTGTAAAAAAATATACTACAGAGGTAAGAGGAAACAAGTTTCCATCAACAAAAAATTTTTTAAATGGACCAAAATTTAGATAACAAAATAGATTTCAAAGACAGAGTAGCCACTTTTTTAAATAAAAATAAAAAAAAATTTGTTATCATTATAATTATTATTATTTTATTAATTATTTCAATCATTTTACTTGAAAATTATAAAGAAAATGAAAATTCAAAAATCTCAGAAAAATATGTACAAGCTGGATTATTACTTTCTACTGACAAAGAAAAATCAAAAGAATTATTTGAACAAATCATATATTCAAAAAATAACTTTTATTCAATCTTGGCGCTAAACACTATTTTAGAAAAAAATTTAGAAAAAGATAAAAAAAAAATTCTTGAATACTTTGATTATATTGAAAAACTTTCTACTAGCAAGGATCAAAAAGATTTGATTGTTTTTAAAAAGGGATTGTATTTGATTCAGATCTCTAATATTGAAGAAGGTAATAAGTTATTTAATAAATTAATTGACTCCGAGTCGAAACTTAAAAATATCGCCGAAGAATTGCTTATGAAATAATATTAAATTTAGAGCTTATGAAGTTTTTTATAATCTTTTTTACTTTAATTTTTTTAGCTGGTTGCTCATTCGATAACAAATCAGGAATTTGGAAAAATAACAACAATATTACAACAAAAGATAAAGACATATTTAGTGATTTTAAAACACTCTCTTCTTCTAAAAAATCCTTTAATAAAATTATACCTCTAAACGAAAATTTTAATTTTAATATCAAAAACAATCAATCGAGTTTTAAATGGACAGATATTTTTTATAGTCCATCTAATAATTTCGATAATTTTAATTATGGAAATTCAAATCAACTAATTTTCAAAAGTAAGAAAATTTCAAACAAAAAAGTTAGTCAGTATATTTTATTTGAAAATAATAACATTATCACTAGCGATGACAACGGTAATTTAATTATTTTTTCTTTAGATAAAAATAAAGATATCGAAAAGTTTAATTTTTATAAAAAAAAATATAAAAAATTTAAAATAAAATTAAATATAATAGTTGAGAATAATATTATATATGTCTCTGATAACTTGGGATTTCTATATGCATTTGATTATTTTAAAAAAAAGGTAATTTGGGCAAAAAATTATAAAGTACCTTTTAGATCTAACCTTAAAATTTACAAAAATAAAATTATTGCCGCATCTCAAAACAATGATTTATACTTTTTTAATAAAAAAACCGGTGAAACAATCAGCTTAATCCCAACTGAAGAAACCAAAGTTAAAAATAAGTTTATTAATAATATTTCTATAAGTGAAGATTTTTCTTTATATCTGAATACATACGGCTCTCTTTATTCAATAAGAAATGAAAATTCAAAGATCAACTGGTTTATCAACTTAAATCAATCTCTAGATCTAAATCCAAGTAATTTATTTCAAGGGAGCCAAATTGTAAGTTCAAAAAATAAAATTATAATTTCCACTAATGATTTTACATATATTATTGATAACAAAACAGGATCTATTCTTCACAAAAAAAATTTTTCTTCTATGATTAAACCATTATTAATTAATAATTATCTTTTTATAGTAACAAAGAATAATTTTTTAATTTCACTTAATTTAGAAAATGGTTCGATAATTTATTCTTATGAAATAAATGAGCAAGTTTCAGATTTTTTAAAATTAAAAAAAAAAAAGGTTTCATTTAAAAGTATGGCCATGTCAAATAAAAGTATTTTAATTTTTTTAGAAAATGCATTTGTGTTACAATATAATGTAAATGGTAGACTAGAGGATATCAAAAAACTCCCCACAAAAATAAAATCTGATCCAATATTTATTGATAAATCTTTAATTTATCTTGATAAAAAAAATAAAATTTCGTTATTAAATTAATTATTTGATTTAACACTTAATAAAGATAGTTGTTTAATTTTAAGTCCCTGTAAATCATCAGAGGGTTTTATTGGATACTCTCCAGTAAAATAGTGGTCACTAAACTGAGGGTAATTTTTGTTTCTATTTTTACCAGTTAATGCTTTATATAAACCGTCTAAGGACAAAAATTTCAGACTTTTTGCTTTAATATAGTCACACATCTCTTTGTTGTTTTTGTTATGTGCCAAAAGTTCCTGCTTAGTTGGCATATCAACACCGTAAAAATCAGGAAATTTTATCTCTGGACAAGCAATTCTTACGTGAACTTCTTTAGCGCCACTTTCGTAAAGCATTTTAACGATTTTAAGACATGTAGTTCCTCTTACTAAAGAGTCATCAATTAGAATTATACATTTGTTTTTAACTAAAGTTCTTGTAGAACTTAATTTGAGTTTTACCCCTAAGCTTCGTATGTTCTGTGTGGGTTCAATAAAAGTTCTACCAACATAGTGGTTTCGTATCAAACCTAGTTCAAATTTTTTTTTCGACTCCTCAGCAAAGCCAAGGGCTGCGGGCACACCCGAGTCTGGAACTGGCACAACCAAGTCAGCTGTGAGATCAGCTTCTTTTGCAAGTTCTGTGCCTAAATTTTTTCTAAATTCATAAGCACATTTGCCTCCAATTAAACTGTCAGGTCTGGCAAAATAAATATATTCAAAAACACAAGGCCTTGCCTTTTGTTTTGGAAATGGGTTTACACTCTTAATTTCATTATTTTCAATTGTGACTATTTCTCCATTTTCAACTTCTCTTATGAATGTAGCTCCTACGATATCAAGAGCACAAGTTTCAGAGGCAAAGATGAAAGAATTTTTAAGTTTTCCAATTATTAATGGTCTGATACCAAAAGGATCCCTTACACCGATTAGTTTTTTATTAGTCATAAGTATCAAAGAATAGCCTCCTTGAATTCTAAATAAAGCATCGATTAATTTATCCAAAAATTTTTCTCTTTTAGATTTAGCTATTAGCTGAACAATTGTCTCTGTATCACTTGTAGTTCTAAATATAGCACCATCTTTGACCAACTCTTCTCTTAAAATTAAAGCATTTGTCAAATTTCCGTTATGTGCAATACTAACTCCACCCATATGCAAATCAGCAAAAAAAGGCTGAATGTTTCTTAATGAAGTTTCACCCGTAGTAGAATATCGATTATGACCAATAGCAGATTTTCCTGGTAATTTTTTAAGCACTTCAGGGTTGGTAAAATGATCTCCAACTAAACCTTGTCTTTTCTCAGAATGGTAGTTTTTTCCATCAAAAGAAACTATCCCGCAACCTTCTTGACCTCTATGTTGTAAAGCATGAAGGCCTAAAGCTACTAAAGCAGAGGCATCAGAGTGGTCAGTTATTCCAAAAACACCACATTCTTCTCGTAACTTATCAAGATTAAATTTTTTCAATTTTTTCTTTCGTGTCCATAAAATCATCGTTTGAAGGAAATTCTTGTAATAGTATTTCACTTCCTTTGTAAATGATTTCAAATGTGATAGCATCTTTTGTCGGTATACTCCAACTTTGATGTGGATAAAACCAATTTAATATTGTGAATAAACATACTGAAACGACGTATCCTTTAAAAACACCAAATATTAAGCCGAAGGTTTTATCAATAGATCCTACACCAGTCCAAGTTACCGCCCTACTTAAAGCCTTTCCAATTAAAATAATTAAAAAAAGAGTCAAAATAAATATTACGAACCCTAGGCCTACACTATTAATAAATTCAGACTCTATATAATCACTCACAGATGGTTGCAACTTAGGAACTAAAATAATAGTAACTATTGTAGACAAAACCCACTTCATGAATGAAATAAGGCTTAAAGAAAAACCTTTTAAGAAACACTGAATTATACAATAACCAAATATTAAAATAATAAATGTGTCAAAAATAGTTAAGTTATTAAAAGCCTTTAATAAGCTATCGATCATGTAAGCTTTTTATCATTTTGACCAAAAGGTTTATAAATAATAAGCAGTTTTGGTAATAAAGTTAATACTGAAATCATAGCTAGAAGCATTGCAATACCTGTAAATACTCCAAAATAAATTGTTGGAATAAAATTAGATAAAACTAATATTGAAAATCCAAAAACTATTGTAATAGAGGTATTAAGTATCGCTATCCCAACAGTGCTATGACACCTATCTAAAGTTTTGTTATAATTATTTATTTTTTTATATTCTTCTTTAAATCTATATATATAATGAATGCTATTATCTACTGCTATTCCAATAGTTATTGCAGCAATAGTAATTGTCATCATATCCAAAGGAATCCCCATCATCCCAATTATCCCGAGAATAAAAAAAGCAGCTATAAAATTTGGGACTATGCCAATTAAAGATAAAGTAATATTTCTAAAAAGTATAAAAAACATTGCAAAAATGCCAAGTATAACCACTCCTAAAGTAAGAATTTGAGATTTGAATAAACTTTGTAGTAAATTGTTAAATAAAATTAAAACCCCAGCTAATTTATATTCCTCTTTTTTAAAACCCAATTTTGTATTGAGATCATTATTAATTTTATTAATTAGCTCATTTCTTCTTAAGTTTTCTAATGAGTCTTTTATTCTTACAGCAATTCTAGCTTCATCCTTTTCTACAGAAATGTAAGGTGAGATTATCTCTTTTTTTATTTCTTCAGGAATTTTACTATAAAGAACTGCGATTTCTAAGCTTTGTAATTTTTTTTTATTTAAATCTTCAGCAACTCTTAAAATTGACCCAAATGAAAGAACTTTACCTATTTCTGGAAGGGAGTCTAAATAATCATGAACTTTAATGATCTTGTCCATTTTATCTCTCGTGAACCAGTATTTTGATTTATCCTCATTTTTATCTTTATCATCTTCCCATTCAGAAAAATCATCATCACTCTCAACTTTTGCAGAGGGGAATTTGATAATTATATTAAGAGGAGTGGTGCCACCTAAATCATCATCTATTTTTTTCATACCTTTATAAATTTCTGTTTCTTTGTCAAAATAATTTATAAAACTATTTTCAACTTCGAGTTTTAAAATTCCAATTATACTCGAAATTAAAATTATTGAAGCCATGGTCAAAATAATAAAGCTATCTTTTTTTGTGAAAGATGCTAGGAGCGATGTAATAATTGATTTTTCTGTATCCTTAACATTTATTATATTTTCCGAAGAGAAACTATTAATCATCGAAGGTAAAAGAATGAAAGTAACCGAAAGTGAAACAATTAATCCCAAAGTCATCATCCATCCAAAGTCAATGATAGGTTTTATTTCACTAAATATTAAAGATAAAAAAGCACATATAGTAGTTAGAACTGTATAAAGTATTGGGAGCATCATCTTTTTACATGCCTCTAAAACAGCTTCTTCTTTTGAAAAGTGAGGAAACTCTTTTTTTAATTGCAAGTATCTTACAGTCAAATGAATATTCATTGCCATATTAAGAATAAGCATTAAAGCAATAAAGTTCGAAGATATAACGGTTACCTTCCATCCTATAAAACCTAACAGACCAACCATTATAACGACCGAAGTTGCACATCCTAGTAAAGGAATAACGACCCACTTGAAATCTCTAAAAATAAACCAAAGCGTAAAAATTATAAAAATAAAAACACCAGCTCCAAAAACAATTATATCACTTTTAATAAAGCTCATCATGTCATCAGCAATCATTGGAATTCCACCTAGGTGAATTTTAGCACTCTCTCCGTACTTGTTTATCACATCCCTTATCTCAGCAATATTTTGGCTATTTCTTAAATTATATAGGTTTTTATATTCTTCATATTCTTTCAAAAATTTCTTATAATTAATTTCTTCTTCTTTTGTTAATCCACTATCAATAGATTGATTATAATATTTGTCTTTTATTTTTATATATTCTGCTAATCTCTCATCTTTCTTAAGATAGACAACGATACCTGAGGTTTTACCATCTTCGCTAATAACGTAATTTTTATAAATAGGGCTATTTAAGATTTCTTCAAAACCTCTTTTTCTATCAATCTCTGGATAAGCCAAAGTTTTATAATTTTTTAATCTATCCATAAGCCCCTCATCAGTGCTTTTTAAAAGGGGGACATCTATTAAAGTTATAACGCTATCCACCCAAGTTAATTTTTCAATTTTCGATTTAAGCAACTGAAGATTGAGGATGGTCTCTTTTTCCTCGAAATTTGAAACTGGCGTATAAGTGAGAACTAAAAAATCTTTTGTACCGTATCTTTCATTTACCTCTCTCAAATATTTTAAATCTTTATCTCCCTCTAAAAGCAACGCATCAGATGAGGCATCCAAATTAAAATTTTTAGCTTGATAAAACGAAAAAATCACAATTGTGGATAACAAAATAAGAGTAAGTTTGGAAAAATCTATTATAAGTTTTTTATAAATATAAGACCACATTGGGATAATTCAGATATATCTTAATTTATTTATAACTAAAGAAAAATTTGGGTTTAATTTTTACTTAAATCTTTGAATTTTGTATAAATTCCCTCAAACTCTACTTTTATGGTGCCTGTCGGGCCATGTCTCTGTTTGCCAAGTATTATATCAGCTAATCCATTTACATCATTCATTTTCGACTGCCACTCAGCGTGCTCTATTGAACCTAACTTAGGCTGTTTTCTCTCAAGATAATAAGCTTCACGATATACAAACATCACCACATCAGCATCTTGTTCAATCGATCCAGACTCTCTTAAATCAGCCAATTGAGGTTGTTTATCATCTCTTTGCTCAACGGCTCTTGATAATTGAGAAAGAGCTAACACAGGAACAGAAAGCTCTTTAGCAAGGGCTTTTAAACCTTGCGTAATTTCTGAGATTTCTTGAACTCTGCCTTCATTTTTTGTAGAGCTTGCTCTCATAAGCTGAATATAATCTACAACTACCAAGCTTAAACCGAATAATCTTTTAATTCTTCTAGCCCTATTGCATAATGTAGCAATTGTAATTGCAGGCGTTTCATCAATGTACAAAGGTAAATTATAAATATTTCTTGAAGTTTCAATATATCTGTTTATTTCTTCTTCTGTAACTTTTCCGCGCCTTATATCATCTGATTTTATTTTTGCTTGCTCAGATAATATTCTCGTAGACAATTGCTCAGAAGACATTTCTAAAGAAAAGAAAGCTATAGAGGATTTTTCTTGTCTACTCAAAATATTTTGCGCAGCATTATAAGCAATATTAGTTGCTAATGCTGTTTTTCCCATAGAAGGTCTGCCGGCTAATATAATTAAATCAGATTTATGTAATCCTCCTAACTTTTCATCAAGGTCATTTAATCCTGTAGGCACCCCAACGATTCCTTGATCACTTTGCATGGCTTGCGTAGCCATCTCAATTGTTTGGTCAAGAGCTTGATTAAATTTTAAAAAAGATCGAGAAAAGCTTCCTCTTTCGGCTAAGTCAAAAAGTGATCTCTCTGTGCTCTCTATAATATTTTCAGCATTTTGCTCTTGAGCATTTGCATTTAAAGTATCCGAAGAGAGTTTATCTGAAATTAAAACCAGTTCTCTTCTTAAGTACATTTCATGAATAATTTTTGCGTAATCTACAGCTTGCTTCACTGAGCCTGAAAATCTTGTAAGTTTAACTAAATATTCAGTTCCACCAACTTCATTGAGCATATTATCTTTTTCAAAGTAATTTTTCAAAGTGATTGGATTTGCGATCATTCCTTTTTTATTCAAATTTTCAATTACTTCATAAATTTTGATATGCGCAGGATCAAAAAAAATAACAGGATTAATGATAGTAGAGACTTCGTCGATTATATCATTATTTACTAATACTGATCCTATCAGGGCTTGCTCTGCCTCGATATTTGAGGGCTGTTTATTTTCTTGGTTATTTTTGAGATTTTGAATTTCTTTCACAAATCTATAGTAGTTTAACAATATTCTCGTTAAAGAAAAAAGTTACACACTATTTTTTCTGTTCTGTGGAAAAGTTATTTTGACTGAACTTTGTCTATTTTTATAGAGATATTTGATTTCACTTCTGAGTGGAAGTTGATATTTGCCTTATATACACCCACTTTAGAAAGCTCATCTTTGATTATAATTTGTGATGGGCTAACATCTGCATTAGTTTTCTCTTTAATAAGATTTGATATTTCTTTTGGTTTTATTGAACCATAAAGTTCACCATTTTCCTTACTTTCTCTATTAAAAGTAAAAGTTTTATTATTCACTAACTTAGCTATTTCTTTATATTTATTTTTAAGCTCAGTATTTTTCTTATTTAATTCATCTTTTTTTTTATTTACAAAATCTTGATTTTCCTTACTGAAACGTAAGGCTTTTCCTTCTCTAAGAAGAAAGTTTCTGCCATATCCATTTTTTACTTTAACTTTATCTCCTATACTTCCCAGATTAAGAATATTTTCAAGCAATATAATTTCCATTTTAAATCAATCCTAGAATTTTAGCTTTTTTAATCTCACGCGTTAGCTTTTTTTGTTTATTAAAAGATACTGATGTTATTTTTGAGGATACGATTTTTCCATTATCTGAGACATATTTTTTAAGTAAACTTACATTTTTGTAATCAATTATTGGAGCATTTTTAATTGATAGAGGACATTTTTTTGAAAATTTTCCATCAGATTTTTGAAATAAGCTTAACTTACTTAATGAGTTTGAACCTTTTCTTTGAAATTTTCTATTTTTTCTTTTCATTTAAATTATTTTTACTAAAAAATTCATTTTTAGTATCTAATTTTTTATATTTTACAGTGAGATATCTAATTACTTGACCGTCAACTTTTATTTTTTTTTCTATTTCTCCTAAGGTATTTTTATTACCCTCGAATTTATAATGAATATAAAAGCCTTTCTTACAATTCTTGATTTTATTAGCAAGATTTAATAGACCCCATTCTTCAATTTTTATTACCTTTCCAGCAGAACCATTAATTAAGTCGTTGTATTTTTCTTTTATAATTTTTAATTCTTTTTCTGCCAGGTCTTGTCTAGCAATAATTGTATTTTCGTAAAATGCCATAAATTTTTCACTTAGTTTAATTATTTAATTGTAAAAAGTGGGTTATACTATAATGAATAATTATAGCAATACTAATATTTATATAAGATAATTGTATAAAATGAACGCATTATTATTTCCAGGTCAAGGTTCACAGATAGTTGGCATGGGATCTGAATTACATGATAATTTTAATATTGTAAAAGAGATTTTTAAAAAAGCGGATGAAAAACTTAAATATCCTATCTCTAAAATGATATTATCTGGACCAGAGGATCAATTACAATTAACTAAAAATACACAACCTGCAATTTTAACGACAAGTTATTCCATATTTAGAGTCTTAAAAGATGAGTTCAAAATCAATATGGACACTTTTAAATATTTCGCAGGACATTCATTAGGTGAATACAGCGCTTTAGTTTGTGCAGATGCTTTGAACTTTGAAGATGCTCTATATTTACTACATGAGAGAGGTAAAGCAATGCAAGAAGCCGTTCCAATAGGTTACGGTAGTATGATTGCAGTACTTGGTACCAAAATAAAAGATATTAATAATTTTATTGAAAGTATTAAAGATAAAGAGGGAGTTTGTGAAATTGCAAATGATAATGCTGATGGTCAAGTTATTATTAGTGGTAACAAAAATAAATTAGATTATTTTCAGTCAGTATTAAAAGAAAAAAAAATAAAAACTATACCTTTAAAAGTAAGTGCACCATTTCATTGCTCATTGATGAAGTCAGCTGCAAATAAAATGAGAGAAAAAATACAAAATATAAATTTTCAAAAACCCAAATATCCAATTGTGACCAACGTGACAGCTGAAGCTGAAATGAACCCTGAAAATCTTAAAAAATTGTTAATTGAACAAATATCTTCAACAGTCAGATGGAGAGAAAGTATTATCAACATCTCAGGCAACAAAATATCGAATTTTGTAGAAGTAGGGCCAGGAAAAGTCTTAAGCGGAATGGTAAAAAGAACGATTAAAGACGTAAATTGCTTTTCAATTAATTCAATTGCTGATATTAAAAAATTTAAAGATGAATCTGACAAATAAAAAAGTTTTAATTACTGGCGCAACAGGTGGTATAGGAAATTGTCTTATAAAAAAATTTGATGAGTTAGGTGCAAAAATAGTTGCTACCGGAACTAATGAGGAGAAACTTGAAAATATAAAAAAAAATTTTAGTAAAATTTTTGTAGAGAAATTTAAATTAGACGATCATAGCAAAATAGAGAAGTTCATTGAAATGATTGATGAAAAACTCGACGGTCTGGATATCTTGGTTAATAACGCAGGTATAACATTAGATAATTTATCAATCAGGTTAACAGAAGAAAATTGGAAAAAGGTTTTGGATATAAACCTAACCTCATCTTTTTTAATGTGTAAATACGCAATAAAAAAAATGCTGAAGAAAAAAAATGGCAAAATAATTAACATTACTTCAATAGTTGGACATACAGGCAATCTTGGCCAAGCAAACTACGCAGCCTCAAAAGCTGGTATCGTAGCTTTCTCAAAAAGTTTAGCAATAGAGTATGCAAGAAAAAACATAAATATAAATTGTGTGTCTCCTGGATTTATTCAAACAGAAATGACCGACAAAATTAATGAAGAATTTAAAAAAAACTTAATAAATAAAATACCATCAGGTAATTTAGGTACAGGAGAAGATGTTTCAAATTGTGTAGCATTTTTGGCCTCAGATATGGCAAATTATATCAACGGTGAAACCATACATGTTAATGGTGGAATGTATATGGCTTGACAATTCTAATTATTAATCTAATAAGAAATTATAAATCTAAGAAAGGAATTCATGTCAGAAGATATTAAAAGCAAAATTAAGAAAATAGTTGCAGACCATTTAGGCATAGAAGAAGAAAAAGTAACAGAGGAAGCAAGTTTTATTGATGATCTAGGAGCAGATAGCTTAGATACAGTAGAATTGGTTATGGCTTTTGAAGAAGAATTTGGCTCTGAGATATCAGATAGTGAAGCAGAGAAAATTTTAACTGTTGGTGATGCAATTAAATTCATTGAAAGCAAATCAAGTTAACAACTATCATTTTAAATAATTTATGCATGATGGAGAAAATATCATGGTTATACTTTCATCTCCATCAGGTGTAGGCAAAACAACTCTGACAAAAAAAATTCAACAAAAATACGAAAATTTTAGAATTTCTGTTTCTCATACCACAAGGCCACCACGCTCCAATGAAGTAGAAGGGGTAGATTATTATTTTATTTCACACAAAAAGTTTGAGGAAATGATCAAAAGGAACGAATTTTATGAGTATGCGAGAATATTTGATAATTATTATGGAACATTAAAATCTAATGTAGATAAGCAAATAAAAAAAAATGATATTTTATTTGATATTGATTGGCAAGGGACAAAAAAATTATCTAAATTTAATAATTTAAAATTGATAAAGATTTACTTAATCACAAGTGATAAAGAAGAACTTAGAAATAGACTTTTAAAGAGAGATCAAAACTCAAAAGAGGAAATAGAAAAAAGGTTTAATTCATTCGATGAAAATATCAAACACTGGAATGATTATGATTATATAATAATCAATAATAATCTTGAGGTTTGTTTTAAGCAAATAGAAGAAATTATATTGAATTACAAAAAAACAACATTTAATTATTCTCATAAAGCTCAGTAATTTTATAATAAGTTTGAGGTTTAATTTCTGATGCTCTTGCAGTCGTTTTAATCTGTAGCAAATCAATTTTGTTATCGCTAAGTATCTTTTTAATATTTTTCTTTATCATTTTCCTTTTGTTGGAAAAAAGAATATTTGTTATTTTTTCTAGATTTGCTATTTTTTTAATTTTAAATGCATCATCTTTTTTTGGTTGAAAATGTATTACAATCGAATTTACTTTTGGCTTTGGCTTGAAGCAATTTGGAGATACAAAAAATTTATTTACGTTTTTTAATCTATAATTGGATAAAATTGAAAGCCTTCCATAGTCTTTTGATAAATACTTTCCTAATATTTTTTTACCTAATTCTTTTTGGAACATGAAAATTAAATCATTAAAATTTGGCAACCATTTTTTAAATTTTATTATTTTTACAAGTATTTGAGATGAAATGTTATACGGTAAATTCCCAAAAATAATGCAATTTTTTTTTGTTATTTTCTCAAGATCAAAATCGAGTACATCGGAACAATAAATTTTAATTTTATCATTATTTGCATATTTGAAAGAAAGTGCTTTAGCAAGTTCGTTATCTTTTTCAATTATTGACAATGATTTTGGATTTACTTTTAAGATTTCTTCAGTTAAAGCACCTTTTCCTGGGCCTATTTCTATAACATCTCTATTCGTAATATTTGATAAACAAATTATTTTTTTTATAATATTTTTATCAATTAGGAAATTTTGACCAAGAGATTTTTTTGCAAAACTCATTTACCAAATTTATTTATAAAATTTATACATTTGATAAGGCTAATTGGATCAGCTTTATTTTTTCCAATTAGTTCTTTTGCTGTTCCATGATCCGGCGACACTCTTAAATAATTTAATCCCAATGTCATATTAATTGCATCAAATTTATAGATAGTTTTAAAAGGAGTAAGAACTTGATCGTGAAACATGCCAACGATAATATCAAACTTTTTATAATCATTAATAAATACAGTATCAGCAACTAAAGGACCTATAGCATTAATCTGAAGTTTTCTGAGTTTTCTTATTGAAGGTATAATAATTTTTTTTTCCTCTGACTCATTTCTTAACTCTGCATTATGGGGATTCAAACCTAAAATACCTATTTTCGGTTTTTTTTTAAACAATTTTTTATAATTCAAGTCAATTGTCTTGATTTTACTAATAATCAATTTTTGATTAATTTTTTTTGAAATATCTTTAATATCCAAATGAGTAGTTAAGGGACATACAGCAAATTTATCGTTGCAAATCAACATAGCCTCAGAATTGTCCTTTATTTTGCATTTTGACGCTAAATATTCAGTTACTCCTATCTTTTTTTTATTCAGGAGTTTTTTATCAATTGCACAATTAATTATTCCCTTAATTTTTTTATTATTAGCAAGCCAATGACCGTAATTTAAACAATCGATTACAAAATTTGATGATAATTTTTGAGATACATCAAAAGGTTTTTTAAATTTTAAATCTATATCAATAATTTTGAGTTTATTAGATTTTATATTTTCATCAACACTATTTACTTTAGTAAGTTGAATTCTATATTTAAGCCTCTTAAACTGATTTTGAAGCAAATTAAGGTTTGAGATGACATAGATTTTTTTTTTAATCGAATTCTTAACTTTTTTCCAACTTTTAAATATAATCTCAGAATTTATACTGTTCGGGTCGCCACTGATTATTAAAATTTTTTCTTTCATTGGTATTCAATCAGGCTAGTATTTTTTAATTTAGAAATATGACTTCTAGAATATAAGTTAAATAATTCATTTTTTTTTTGGTCTATAAGATTTTTTTGCAATTTAGTTATATTTATATCCTCAGATTTTGAAATTTTTTTGTCTGTCAATTTTAAAAATAATAAACTACTCTGTTTTTTTATAGGTTGAGATATGTCTCCAATATCCATTTTTTCTACGATTTTAATTATTTCTTTTGATAAAGATTTGGCATTAATCCATCCTAGATCACCTTTATTTTGTGAAGATGTAGAGGTACTAAAGTTAAATGCTACATTTTCAAAACCTTGTTTTCTTATAAGATCTTGGATTTCTAAAATCTTATCGTTTATATTTTTATTACTTTCTGTTGCTACTTCGACTTCGGATAATCTATACTCAGTAATATCTTTTTTATTCTGAATGTAATTCTTTATTTCCTGATTAATTATAGCTTCATCAATTTTTATTTTTCTCGAATACATTTTATATACAAAAGTTCTCCATTTAGTTTCTATTTCAATTTCTTCAATAAAAATTCCAAAATCTAGATTATTATTTTCAAATTTTTTTTTTAATTCCTCAATATTATTTGATGAGATAGATTGAAGATAAGCGGTCACTTGATCACTGTTTTTTTGAATTTTATGTTTAGATAATTCGATCTTCTTTAATTTAAGTTGTATTAGAAATTCAAGAGCTTGTTTTTTAAGTTTATTTATATTTTCTTGATTAATATCTTGATTAGATAAAATTAGAGTGCTTAGTATTTTGTTCTTAATTTCATATTGTGTAATTATTTCATTTTCGACTTTTAAAATAATATTATTTTGAATTTTAGAGTTTAAAACTGAGTAACTTGAAATAAAAAAGAAAAAAAAGATTATAAAAAATTTTTTTCTCATTGACTAAATGCAGGTGTATTTAGATTACCAAATGGAGTTAAGGTTACTTTAAACATTAATGAATTTTCAGGTTCTAGTTCTGAGTCGTTGTAAAACTCTCTCCTATAAACTAATCCTGCTCTTAAACAATCATTCACGTATTCATAGCTTAAATTATAAAATTCAGCTGAATTTGTAATTAAATTACGTTTAGTCTCAAAAGATAGCAGGTTATCATTTTTACTCTTATAATCTATTTTTGTTTTAATATAATCCTGATCTCCAATATGTTTATTTTCTTGTAAATAATTTAAGTATAGATTCGTAGAATTAAAATTCATTTTAAGCCCTAAATCATTATAATTTAATTCGCTATAATTTTGGTCTAAGGCAAAATTATAATTAAGACTAAATTTCTCATTTATATCGTATTTCGCTGAACCCACTAAGTCTGATAGCTTTTCATCCATACTAGTTATGTCATCCATTTTATTATTTTCTTTATCATTAATCACTTGAGCTACTGAAAAATCTAATTTTGTAACATCATTTTTTTTAATTTCATAATCAAAACCTAATGTACTGCTTAATCCGGTTTCGTAATTTCTATTATGTTTCATTCTATCTAAATTAAAAGCGTTGATCGGATCTAGCCTTATTCCATCGCCCTCCATCTCATTCCTCATACTTCCAGGTGAATATCTGACTAGTAGCTTAGGTGTTAAAAAGTGATCTGAATTTAATCGAGTTTTTTTCATATTTAACTTGGATAAAAATCCCAATGCCCCAAACAATTCACTAGTTGCATCTTCTTTATACAATTCTACATTTTTAGCCTCATAATTTATGTTTCTGAGATTTCCGATAAATTTACTTTTTATACCTGTATTAAAAAAAATATTTTTAGAGGACCAATTTAAATCGTTTACGATAAAATTTGTAAGCTTATTTGTATCATATTTGTGAACTTCAACAGTCGATAACATATCTAACGATCCGAAAGTATTATTATTAAATAAATTTTTATCAATAGTAATTTCTGGTAAAATGTATTCATATTTATCGCTGTAGTCTTCTTTTAAAGTTTCATAAATTGTAGCTTTCATACCAACAAACATATCTTCATTTTCGTGTTCAAAACTTATATAACTTTCCAAGTTATCAGTTGCATTATCTATTAATCTAGATTTAACATCATAAAGTTTTAAATATTTATCATCAGATATATTTTGTATTGTTATATCCAAAGAGTTTTTGGAGTTATTCTTTCCTATAAAATTTTTAAAATATTTCGCAAAAAGATGTCTTTTACTACCTTGTTGTTTTGTATCGGTGGTATTTTTATAACCTTCTGTATATCCAAAATTAGCTATAAACTCGGAATCTTTAAATGCCTGGTGATACTCTCCTATAAATATTGGGTGCTCGGAAGCATATATTACACTTGTTAACGTGAAGTTTTTGTCTTTGTCAATTGCAAAATAATAGGGAATTCTAGCACCATAGCCTAGATTTTTTTTGTGATTAAATGTTGATACTAAAAAACCTGATCTACGATCGACCGATGGATCAGGATGTGATAGTTTTGGAAAATAGAAAATAGGAATATCATACACTTTTACAACAGCATTTTCATAGTAAATTGTCTTTTTTTTTCTGTCGTGTAGCATTTCACTTGATTGAATGGTCCAAGGCGGACATTTATCGTTTTTTCTATAATCACATAAAGTAAAAACACTTTTATTAAAAACACTTTTTTGTTTATCTAGCTTAACTGAATTAGAAAAAATTCTGGGTTTGTTTCTCTCATCGATTTTAAAGCCCTCACTATTCATGAAAGCTTTAATGTCTGTTCCTAAGATTTCCTTAACATTTGTGTCGATGTATATTTGAGAAAATTCATAGTTATTACCTAAATTATCTTGAATTTTTATGTAACCAATCGATTTAAAAATATTTTCTTCAGAATTATATTCAAAATTTTCTAAAAATATTTGATTGCCGTCTAAATCACTAATTTTTGAGTTTTTGTAAGATTTTATGGTTTTTTTATTACTCTCAAAAATTATATCATTCCCTTCTATTAAATAATTATCAGATGTTGTTACTCTAGTTGGCCCTATACTCTTAAAAATTTTATTTATTTCATTGTACTCTGCAGCATCTGCTCTAATGATATTATTTTTAATATCAGTAGCAATTATATTTTTTCTTAATTTAATGATACCTTTTTTCTTATCATACTCTGCATATTCACTACTTATATTATTATTATCATAAGTTCTAATTTTTACCTCGTCTTTAAAAATAGAAGTTTCATCACTTTTGTTTAAAGTAATACTTTTTGACTCAATAAAAACACTTTCTGCTAATACGTTTTGATTAAGACAAATCAAAAATATAAAAAATAATAATTTATTTTTCATTAATTTGTAAGACTCCTATAAAGATGAAAAGACCTAATGATAGAACAGGCGCCCAAACAGCTAATAAAAGGGGTATTCTATCAGTTTGACCTAAAGCTAGAGATAGATCTTTAAAATAAAATATTATAACACTTGTAATTAACCCAATGATAATAAATTTAAAATTGTCTGATTTTTTTAATGTGTTTAAAGTTAATATTGCAGCTAAAGCGGTCATAAGAAATAAAAAAAATGGCAAAGATAATAAGGTGTGTAAACTCTGATTTAAAAACGTTGTATTATAGCCATTATTTAACAGTTTTTTATAGTCTATAATTAAATCTAAGAAAGACATTGTATCAAAATTCTTAAATAATGAATTTATCTTTTCAAAATTATAAATTGACTCAATATTATAATTTTCTTGATTAAATTCCTTTAATATACCTTTATCAGGTTTAAAGATTTTTACATTTTCTAATATCCATGTGTTGTTTTTAATGTCAGCTGACTCTGCTACTATTTTTTCAATCAAGTTAGAGTTTCTATCTAGATGAAAAATTGTTACTTCTAAAAGCTCAAAGCCATTAGGTTTTTTTGCAGAAATAATTCTCTGCCTCGTCTCTAAATTTTCTTTAATCCATAAACCATTTTTATTAAAAGAAACTAAATGATCAATATCTCTGGAGTAATTTGATTTTGTTTGTTCGTAGTATTTAGACATCGAAGATGTTATCGGTGTTGCAATTATTAATATCAACCAACCTAAAATAAAAGATACTAAAGCTAAAATAAAAAATATTTTAAAATTTGAATATCCAAAGACTTTTAATGTCAATAAATCTCTATTATTTCTAATTCTAAGCATAAACCACATACTTGATAAAAAAATTATAAAGGGCAAAATTTTTAAAAGCATGCTAGGTATAAAAATACTTGTGAGCATTAAAGGAGTTAAAATACTTACTTCAATATTTTTAAAAAATTCTATTTCCTCAAACAGATTTAAAATTACTCCAAAACAATAAAAAACTAAAATAAATATAATTATTGTTTTTAAAAAATTTTTTAAAAGATAATTTAAAATAATATTATTCATATAATTTTATTTTCCTTTGAAAAATTTAATGAAAGGTAAAAATATAACAAAATAAATAGCATTATAGGCAATAAAATGAATGTTATTAAAATAGCTTCATTAATTCCAGTGTATCTTACTGCCAGCTCTGTAAATAATAAAAGCGTGAAACTATATAAAAAAATTATAACTTTATTTAAATGGTTTTTTTTTGTCTTAATTAGTAATAGTGCACAAATAAGAGATATCACAGGAATATAAAAGGGTATAACTATTCTCCTAGTCAGTGTAGGCAAAATTTCTTTTTTGAAACCTTTATTGCAAAAATCATATTCTGCAGCCGAAGCTGTGAGACAACTCATAAGTTTTAAAGTTGATGTTTCTTGAATTTTTGGTTTTTTTATAGTTGTGGTATTTAAGTTACCAAGGTCTACATTAAGTTGCTCAAACTTTATTATTTCAATACCAGAATTTTGTTTAGAAGAAATAATTTGCCCGTTGAACAAAACCATTTTTTTTTGATTTATAATTCCGCTCTGTGCAGTTATAGTAGTTTCCTTAGTTTCAGCGCTATTAGATGATAAATTACTTAAATTATTTTCTTTATCGTTTATAAAAATATTTTGAATTTCATTGTTAATTTTTTTTTCTACCAAAAAAGTAAATCCTTTAAATGAATCGCTAAATTGTTGAGATTTGATAGTTGGGAGAAAAGATGAAAAATTTTGATTACTTAGTAATTGTCTAGATTTATTTAGTGCTACGGGAGTCACGAAAGTAGAAAGTAATAAGTAAAAAATTAAAACAAACACAGATACTGTGAAAAATAATTTTACTACCGCTATTTTTTTAATTCCTGAGGTCCAAAGTATTACAAACTCACTATCTTGCAAATGTTTAAGTATAAATATTGTTAAAGCAAGTAAAAAGGATAACGGAATAAATTTTGGAGCAATACCGAAAAGATTTAAAATTGAATATTTAAAATATATGTGAACTGGATAACCGCTCTCAACAATAAGGTCTAAAAAACTCACCGCTCTGACCGTTAAAGCAATTAAAGACAAGCCGAATAATATCAATAAAAATGTTTTAAAAATTTCGTAAAAAAAATTCTGATAAATTTTGTTTTGAAGCATTTGATTATATTGTATATAAGTAATGCATCCATAAAATAAATTCAACTAATGGTTTAACTATGACTAAATATCCATTGAAAACTTATATATTTCGACTTATATCACTGTCATAAATAGGTTTAATTTATAAAATATATGTCTGTAAAAATTAATTATTCAAAAATAAAAATTAGTAAGTCATCATCTAATTTGATTCTATTTTCAAATGATGAATTCAGGATTAATGCTTTAAAAAAATATTTAACTAATTCAGAGTATAACTACATAAATGATCTGCTAAAAACAAGCGATCTAAAGAAAAATTTATTCATATTTGAAGTGAATTCAAAAAAAAAAATCGTTTTGTTGTCAATTAAAAAAAAATTAAAATCATCTGATATAGAAAAATTAGGTGCAGAGTTATACGGACGTATAACTTCTGAAAAGAACAGTGAATATTTTATTATCTCAGATAGCGTTGACACTAATTATAATAATTTTTTAGGATATTTTTTGCATGGTCTCAAATTAAAATCTTACGAATTTAAAAAATATAAAACAAAAAATAAAGATAAGATTATTTCTATAAATATTACAGGTAATAAGAATAAACCTTCAAACCAAACCCAATTAAAATTTAAGGCTTTAGAGGAAGGTACATTTTATGCAAGGGATCTAGTATCTGAACCTGGAAACATATTGCATCCCGATGAGTATGCTAAAAGGCTAGTATCACTTAAAAAAAATGGTTTAAAAGTAAATATTTACGATGAAAAAAAATTAAAAAAACTTGGAATGAATGCATTACTTGGGGTTGGCCAAGGTAGTATAAGAGGATCTTATCTTGTTACAATGGAATGGAATGGAGGTAAGAATAATTCGAAACCTTTAGCATTTGTTGGAAAAGGTGTTTGTTTTGATACAGGGGGATATTCACTTAAACCAGCTAAATTTATGGAAGACATGACTTATGATATGGCTGGTTCAGCTGCAGTTGTGGGCTTGATGAAAAATTTAGCTTTGAGAAAAGCAAAAGTAAACGCTGTTGGTGTAGTGGGTCTTGTAGAAAACATGGTAAGTGGAAATGCCCAAAGACCAGGTGATATTGTAAAGTCATATAGCGGAAAGACTATTGAGGTGCTTAACACAGATGCCGAAGGCAGGCTAGTTTTAGCTGACGCATTAACTTTCACTGAAAAAAAATTTAAACCAAAATTTATCGTTGATTTAGCAACTTTAACAGGAGCAATCATTGTTTCATTAGGATCAGAATATGCAGGTCTTTTCTCTAACGATAATAATCTATCTGAAAAAATTTTTGATGCCGGTGAAAAAGTAGAGGAAAAAGTTTGGCGAATGCCTCTTCATAATAATTACGACAAATTGATGAATTCTAAAAATGCAGATATGCAAAATATTAATTATGTCGGAGGGGCAGGCTCTACTACAGCAGCGCAATTTTTGCAAAGATTTATTATAAATAAAACCCCTTGGGCTCATTTAGACATTGCTGGTATGGCTTTTTCTAAATATGGAGGTGCACTGAATTCAGGAGGTGCTACAGGATTCGGCGTAAGGTTATTGAACAAATTGATAGAGGATAATTATGAGTAATTTAGAACAAACTTTATCAATAATTAAACCAGATGCGGTAGAAAGAAACCTGATAAACGAAATTAAAAAAATTTTTACATCTAATAAACTAGCAATCAAAGAAACAAAAAAAATTCATATAACCAAAGATGAAGCAGCAGAATTTTACAAAGTTCATCAATCTAAACCATTTTATAATGATTTATGTGGTTATCTTTCTTCAGGCCCTATTGTTGTAATGATACTAGAGGGTGAGGATGCTGTTATTAAAAATAGAAAAATAATGGGATCTACAGATCCAAAAGATGCAGAAGAAAATACTATAAGAAAGCTATATGGAATTTCTATTGATAAAAATTCAGTTCATGGCTCTGACTCAGTGGAAAATGCAAAAAAAGAAATCAATTTCTTTTTTAAGAATGGTCAATAGTTGTATCTATAAATATTTATTATTGCTTGAGGATAAGCCAGATATTCAAGTTTTTGAGTTTTAAATCTTAAATTGTTTTCATCATCGTTTTTTTCAATAAAAAAAGATTTTTGAACAATAATATTTCCACTATCTAATTTTTCAGTAACAAAATGAACACTACAACCTGTTTTTTTTTCATTATTTTTAAGGATTTTGGAGTAAGTATTCAAACCTTTAAATTTTGGCAAAAGTGAGGGGTGAATATTAATTATTTTTTTATTAAATTTATTGATAAATTTTTTTGAAATTATTTTCATATAACCTGCTAAACAAATTAACGAGATTTTATATTTTTTTAGCAAATACAATATTTTGTTGTCAAAATTGTTAAATTTAGAGTCAACAAGAACAAAAGGTATTGAGTTTTTTTTTGCGTAATTAATTCCTTTTGCATTTCTGTTGTTACACACAACTAAACATATTTTTATAGGAAAATTATAATCTCTAGATCTTTGTATAAGATTTTTTAAATTTGAACCTCTTCCGGAAATAAAAACACAAGCATTTTTTTTTACCATTTTAATTTATTTTTTAAATTAATTTTTTTACCCTCACTAGAGACAAAACCTATCTCGTAAGGCTTATATTTCTCAGAAAATATTTTTTTAATACTTTTTATGTTTTTCTTCGAAGCAATTACACAGAAACCTACGCCACAATTAAAAGTCTTCAACATTTCACTATCAGAAATATCATGTTTCTTTAACCACTTAAAAATTCTACTAATTTTGATTTTTGAAAGATCTATATTTGCTACAAGATTTTCTGGAATTGATCTTAAAAGATTTTCAGCCAGACCACCACCTGTAATATGCGCTGCAGCGTTAATAAGATTTTTATCTACTAGTTTTAAAATTTCTTTTGAATAAATTTTTGTTGGTTTAAGTAATTCTTTTTTTAGTTTTGAATCTATTTTATTTTTTTTAATAATTGTTCTAACTAAAGAGTATCCATTAGAATGTACACCACTTGAAGGTATTGCTAAAATAATATTATTTTTTTTTACTTTATTTTTGCCTAATATTTTTTTTTTAGAGACGATACCAACACTAAATCCTGCTAAGTCAAACTTATCTTTATCGTAAATACCTGGCATTTCGGCAGTCTCACCACCTATTAATTTACACTCTGAAATTGAACATCCCTTAAATATTCCTTTTAAAATTTTTTTGGCTTTTTTTATTTCTAATTTTCCAACTGCTATATAGTCTAAAAAAAATAAAGGCTTAGCACCCTGAACTATTAAATCATTTATGCACATTGCAACCAAATCTATTCCAATTGTGTCAAATTTTTTGAATTTGTTAGCTAAATCTATTTTTGTACCAACACCATCAGTGCATGAAACTAAAACAGGATCTTTTATTTTAGATTTACTAATATCAAACAAAGAACCAAAGCCCCCAATAACTTCTTTTTTGTTATTTATTGATCTTTCCCTTTTTTTGACATCTTTTCTTGATAATTTTGAAATGTGGCTAACTAATCTATTAGCTAATGAAATATTTACGCCACTTTTTTGATAACTATTATGTGTTTTTTTCATCTATAAAAATGATATTTAGCTTAAAATGAAATTTTATAAATTAATTATTATATTAGTTATTTTTTTTAAAACTGAAACTGTTTTATCAAAAGAAAATATATTTAATGTTAATAATATTGAGATAGAAATAAAATCAAACATTTCAAATAATGATTTAGCCAATTTAGCCATAAAAAAAGCTTTTGATGAGTTATCAAAAAAAAATACTTTTGGATCGTGATAGAATACAACTTACTAAGTTAAACTTAAGTCAAATAAAAGATCTAGTATCCTATTATCAGGTGAAAAGCAGAAGTAGAAAAATTAATGAACCTAATACAATTACTTACAATATTTTTTTTGATAAAACAAAACTACACAATTTATTTTATAACCAGGGAATTCTTTATTCAGAAATAGAAAATAATGAATTATATCTTTTACCAATTCTAAGAAAAAATGATCAAATTTTTGTTTATAATGGAAATTTTTTTTATGAAAAATGGAATGATATTAACAATAGTGATTTATTGGAATTCATATTGCCTATAGAAAATATTGAAGTAATACAAACTATTAATTCAAATAGAAATAATTTGTTAGATTTAAATCTTAATACGCTATTCCAAGAATATTCAAAAAAAAATTTAGCACTTCTTTTAATTGAAGATTCGGGCGCCAAGAAGGAAAAAATTTATTTAAGATCAAAAATTTTAGGAAAAAATATTGACAAAAATTTGATTATAAATAGAGAAAAATCTGATGAAAAACTTTTCTATAAGAAAATAATATTTGTATCAACAAAAGAAATTATCAATCTTGTTAAATCTCAAAATTTAATTGATGTAAGAACCCCATCTTTTTTAAATACAAAAATGACAATTAACAAAAATAATAATTTATTCGAGCTTAATAAGAGGCTTAAAAATATAGATTTGATAGATAATATATTTGTTCAAGAATTTAATAGCGACGAAGTGTTACTTAAGATAAAATATTTAGGAAAATTAGATAAAATAATTCAATCATTAGAGGAACAAAAAATTATTTTAAAACTCCTCCAAGACCAGTGGAGTATAAAATTGATATGAACAAATAATGACACAACTTGTATTTAAATTTCCATTTAAAAAAAGATATTTTGAGCAAGATTTTTATGTTTCTAATAACAATTTTTCTGCTTATAAATTAATTGAAAGTTGGCCAAATTGGCCTGGGAAGTGGGTCAATTTATACGGTCCTCCAGGTTCAGGAAAAACTCATTTATCTAAAATTATAGAAAAAAAAATTAATAAGTTCAAAATTATAGATGCAGAAAGTGTTGATGATGAAATTATTAATAATATGGAAGGTTTAGAATGTTTAATAATTGATAATTACAAAAAAAATATAGACGAAAAATTATTTTATTCGATCTTAAATCATTCAAAGCAACTAGATAATTTTGTTTTTATTAATAGTATATATCCGTTAAATAAAAATAATTTTATTCTTGCTGATTTACAGTCACGTATAAATAGCTTCATTTTTATTGGAATTGAACTACCAACAGATGATTTATTGCATGTGATAATTTCAAAATCTTTTTCTGAAAAACAGATCTTCATAAATCCTAAAGTCTCTGATTATATAATAAAAAATGTGGAACGATCCTACGAAAAGATGTTTAAATTTATTAAAGATATTGATGATTTATCATTATCATCTGGTAAATCTATAAATATTAATCTAATAAAAAAAGTATTAGATAGATGAATAAATATAGAACTCATAATTGCTCAGAACTTGGTGAAAATGAAATTAATAAACTAGTTGTTTTATCAGGCTGGTTGCATCGCAAAAGAGATCATGGCAATCTACTCTTTGTAGATTTAAGAGATCATTTCGGTGTAACACAGTGTGTAATAGAAAATAAAAATAAGTTTTTCCCAATTTTAGAAAAAACTAAACCTGAGTCTGTGCTTAAAATTGAAGGAAAAGTTATAAAGAGAGCTACTGGTACGGAAAATACAGAACTTAAAACTGGAAAAATAGAAATTCAAATTCAATCAATTGAAGTCCTTTCAAATGCTAAAGAGCTACCAATTCCGGTTTTTGGAGAACAAGATTATCCAGAGGATATAAGACTTAAATATCGTTTTTTAGATTTAAGAAGAGAAGAAATGCATAAAAATATTGTTTTAAGATCAAATGTAATTTCATTTATTAGAGCTGAAATGCTAAAATTAGGTTTTTTGGAATATCAAACTCCAATTTTGACATCGTCGAGTCCAGAGGGAGCTAGAGATTTTTTAGTACCAAGCAGATTAAATCCTGGAAAATTTTATGCTTTACCCCAAGCACCTCAACAATTTAAACAGTTAATAATGGTCTCAGGTTTTGACAAATACTTTCAAATAGCTCCATGTTTTAGAGATGAAGATGCAAGGGCAGATAGAAGTCCAGGAGAATTTTATCAATTAGATTTAGAAATGTCCTTTGTGGAACAAGAAGACGTTTTTAAAGTAGTAGAAAAACTAATGGTAAGTTTATTTAAAAGGTTTTCTTCAAAGAAAATTTTATCAGAAAAATTTCCAAGAATTACTTTCAAAGATGCTATGGAAAAGTATGGAACTGATAAACCTGATTTAAGAAACCCATTAGTAATTCAAGATATAACTGAACTTTTCACCAGAGAAGATGTAAAATTTGATATTTTTAAAAAATTAGTTAATTCAGGCTCTAAAGTAAAAACGATAGTAACAAAAAATACTAAAGATAAACCAAGAAGTTTTTTCGATAATATTGATAATTGGGCTAAAGAACAAGGTGCTTCTGGTTTAGCTTATTTTACTTTGGAAAAGGATAAGGCAATTAAAGGTAAAGGCCCGGTAGGAAAGTTCTTTAGCGAAAATTCTTTAAAGGAATTGATGAAAATATGTGAGGCTGAAATAGGTGATAGTGTATTTTTAGCTTGCGGTAAAGAAAGAGAAATCGAAAAAATTTTATCAGTTGCTAGAAATAAAATTGCTGAAGACCTCAAGTTAATTGATGAGGACAAGTTCTCATTTTGTTGGATTGTAGATTATCCAATGTTCGAAAAGGATGAAAAAACAAACAAAATAATTTTTAGCCATAATCCATTTTCTATGCCTCAGGGAGATTTAGATAAATTGAATTTTACAAAACCACTAGAAATGAAAGCATTTCAATATGATATCGTCTGTAATGGTGTTGAGTTATCTTCAGGTGCAATAAGAAACCATATTCCTGATTTAATGTATAAACTATTTGCTTTAGCAGGCTATAGTGAAACTGATGTAAATAAAAAATTTAGCGGAATGATAAATGCACTTAGTTATGGAGCACCACCGCATGGAGGTATAGCTCCTGGTATAGATAGGATTGTAATGCTTTTAGCAAATAAGAAAAATATCAGAGAAGTGACCTTATTTCCAATGAATCAAAACGCACAGGATTTAATGATGCAAGCTCCATCTGAAGTTGATAACAAACAACTAAATGAGTTAGGAATAAAACTGGATATTAAAAAAAATTAATTTTTTGTTTTTAGATTAATCCTTACGTCAGAAAGATCGACTAATTTTTCCTCCAAATTGCTTCTTACGAAACCTTTTGAAGTTATATTTTTAACAATTTTTAAAAACTTATCATCGTGATTTTCACTTGTTACGCTATTTTTTGTAGCTATCGAAGGTGTATGTGCTAATTCCTCTTTACCTAAATAAGAAATAGCCAACTCTCTAAAAACATAATCTAATATTGAAGACGCACTAAGAATTCTGTCATTTCCCAGCACGTTACCTGAAGGCTCAAATTTAGTGTCAATAAAAGCATCAACATATTCATCCAAGGGAACACCATATTGTAGTCCAAGTGATATAGCTATTGCAAAATTATTCATCATAGCTTTTACAAGCTCGCCTTCTTTATTTGTATCTATAAAAATTTCACCAATTTTCCCATCATCATACTCGCCTGTGTGTAGATAAACTTTATGATCACCAATTTGCGCTTTCTGAATATAACCTTTTCGTCTGTCTGGCATTTTAAAACGAGCCTTATTTTTAATTTGAAAATTATTTAAATTCCCATTTTTTTCTTCAGTTTTAGTATGAGTTAACTTTTTTGTTATTTCAGGGGAAATTTTATTATCAATATTAATGGATTGAGCCTTTTCTCTCTTTTTTTCCCCAATTTTTTTTGTTTTTCTATTATTTAATTTCACATCTATTATTTCAACTTCTCCATCTGTTCTTTTGTCTATTTTTGATAACGAATTATCGTTTAAATCATCAAGAGTATGTAAAGTTTTAAAGGTACAAGTATAGTAAGTTTCAACAATAAATTTTTTCATAAATAAATGGAATCTTTATAATTAAAGATATATATTAAATTTATCATGTGTCTATTGTATAATTATACACTCAATAATTGTGTGGATTTAAAAAATAAATGATCTTCAAATATATTTTTACTTGGTGGAATAAGCAAACTTTTGGAACTTTTCTTAAAACAATTTTTACTGGAAAATTTGTTGGTAAAGACGAATTAGGAAATAAGTATTATAAGAACTCTAAAAACGAAAGGTGGGTTGTATATTCAAACAAAATTGAACCATCCAAGATTACTTCTGATTGGTTCTTATGGATGCATCATACCGTAGATAAAGCACCCATTGAAAATGAAACAAAAAAATTTTCTTGGCAAAAAAAACACTTGGAAAATAAAACTGGAACAAGAAATAGCTACAAACCTATAAAAATAAGAAAAGATGAGGTAAAAAAAAAGTATGAGACTTGGAAGTAGTATTTTTGTTTTTTTTTTCACCTGGACATTAATGTTCACTACTTTTTTAATAGCTGAAGAAAAAATTACAACATCCCCGCTTTTAAATCTAGATCAGATCAAACCTAGTTTTGAGGATATAGATGAAAAAAATGATATTACGACATCTTCTAACAATTTCAAAAATAAAAAAAAAGAAACTAACACAATTAACTTTTCACATGCAGTACTTATAGGACTTGATAAAATAACTGCAAAGTCATCAAAAATTATACTCAATTTGAATGAAGCAAAAAAATATGGCCCTTTAGAAATTAAAATTTTAAAGTGCGGGAAAGTAAATGTAAATGATAAATTAAACGATGTTGCTTATATGCAAGTAAAAGATTTGTCAAAAAGTGCAAATGATCAGGTTTTTATATTTAATGGATGGACATTCTCTTCAGACCCAAACTTAACACCTTTTGATCATGCAATTTACGACTTACAATTACTTAATTGTTACAACGTCTAGAAAAATTTTTCTTTGCTTAACCAATTAGTATCAAAGTCAGAATTAACAAATTTTTTGTGTCTTAATATCTTTTTATGAAGATCAATAGTTGTGGTAATACCTTCAAGAACAAATTCGTCTAAGGATCGCAAAGTTCTTTGGATTGCTTCTGTCCTATTTCTACCTTTACATATAACTTTTGCGATTAAACTATCGTAATAGGGGGTAATTTTGCATCCTTGGAAAATTGAACCATCTACTCTCGTTCTAAATCCAGAGGGTTGATGACAAACACTTATTGTACCCGGACTAGGCAGAAAATCCTTAGCAGGATTTTCTGCATTAATCCTGCACTCAATTGTATGGCCTCTTGGACTAATATCGTTTTGTTTTAAAGCTGTATTACCGGTAAAAGCTATCCATAGTTGCTCTTTTACAATATCAATTCCTGTTTGAACTTCAGTAACAGGGTGTTCCACTTGAACTCTTGTATTCATTTCTAAAAAATAAAATTTTCCATTTTCGTAAATATATTCTACAGTTCCAGCGCCTTCGTAGTTTATCTGTTCCACCATTTTTACAGTTTTATCTAACAAATCTTTTCTTTGTTGATCAGTTAGTACCGGGCTTGGCGTTTCCTCAATCAATTTTTGATGGCGTCTTTGTATTGAACAATCTCTTTCACCTAAATGAACTGTTTTATTTTTTCCAGACATAACTTGCACCTCAATATGTCTTGGGTTTTTAAAATATTTTTCAATATACAGTTCATCATTTCCAAAAAATTTTTTAGCCTCACTTTTTGCAGTTAGAAATAGATTTTCTAATTGATTTTCTTTTTCAACTATTTTCATACCCTTTCCACCTCCACCTCCTGCTGCTTTGATTAAAATTGGATATCCAATTTCTTTACAAATACTTTTAGCTTCCGATAAAGATTTTACTCCACCCTCTGAGCCTTCGATGACTGGTAAACCATATTTTTTTGCAATTCTTTTTGCCTCAATTTTATCTCCCATCTTAGAAATAATGTCAGCACTAGGTCCTATGAACTTTATTCCATGTTTATTTACTATATCTGAAAATTTTGCATTTTCAGATAAAAAACCATAACCAGGATGTATCGCTTCTGCTCCTGTAAGATCAACAGCAGACATGATTGATGAAATATTTAAATAACTATTTTGAGGCTGGTGAGATCCTATACATACACTTTCATCCGCTAGTCTTACATGCATCGCATCTGAGTCCACATCTGAGTGAACGGCAACAGTACCTATCCCCCATTCTTTACAAGCCCTAATCACTCTAACAGCAATTTCACCTCTATTTGCTATTAAAACTTTTTTAAACATTACGATTATTTTAAAATGACTAAAGTTTGACCAAATTCAACTGGCTGACCATCTTCCACTAAAATTTTCACAACTTCGCCATCACTTGTTGATGGTACATGATTCATTGTTTTCATTGCTTCAACAATCATGACAGTCTGACCTTTTTTAATTTTATCTCCAATTTTAACAAATTTCTTTGCCCCAGGCTCAGGAGCTAAGTAAGCTGTCCCAATTATCGGTGATTTAACCCTTACACCATCGTTTTCATCTGAGTTTTTTAAAACTGCTTTATTTTGAGATATAACTGCACTTGTTTTAGGAGCTTCAACTCCTTTACTTGCTCTTGAGACTTTAATTTTGGTTTTATCTTCTTGATATTCTAATTCTGTTAAATTGAATTCTTTTAAGTGCTCCACAAGTTCTTTTATTAGTTTTTTATCAATTTTCATTCTTCTAAAAAGTTTTTCATCGCGTTCATTGCCATTATATAACCTTCAGCCCCGAAACCACAAATTATTCCTTTAGCTATCTTGCTAATTAGTGATTTTTGTCTGAATTCCTCTCTATTATAAATATTACTTATATGCAATTCAATAATCGGTATTTTAATTATCTTTAATGCATCATGTATCGCTACAGAGGTATGAGTATAACCCCCCGCATTAATTATCAATCCGTTTTGGGTATTTCTAGACTCTTGTATTTTTTCTACAATCTCACCCTCAATATTTGTTTGATACAGAGAAAGATCGACATTTATTTTTTTGGCATGTTCCTTACAATTTTTATCAAGATCGTTCAAAGTAAATTTTCCATATTGCTTTACTTCTCTCTCACCTAAAAGGTTGAGATTTGGCCCGTTAAGAATTATAATTTTTTTCATCAATATTTAATATTAGCATTGATTAACTGAATTATGGCAAAAATACAATTAAATGGTAAAAAAATATTAATTAAGAGCAACTTATCAATACTTGGTTTATTGAAAAAATATAAGTTAAATCATAAAAAGGTGGCAATTGAATATAACGGAAATATTATTCCAAAAACGAATTACAAAAAAAAATTTTTAAAGGATAAAGATAAAATAGAAATAGTTCATTTCATTGGAGGAGGCTAATTGAAAAAAGATATTTTAAAAATAGCTAATAAAAAACTGAAGTCCCGATTAATAGTTGGTACTGGAAAATATAAAAATTTTGATCAAACAGCAAAAGCAGTTGAGGCATCTGGCGCAGATATGGTTACTGTAGCTGTAAGACGAGTAAACATTACTAATAAAAAAAAACCTCTTCTAACAGATTACTTGAATCCAAAAAAAATTATATATTTACCTAATACAGCTGGCTGTTTTAATTCAGAAGAAGCTCTAAGAACTCTGAGATTGGCAAGGGAAATGGGTGGATGGAAGTTAGTGAAATTAGAAGTTTTAGGTGATAAAAAAACATTGTATCCTAATATGATCGAAACTTTAAAATCAACTAAAACACTAGTCAAAGAAGGCTTTCAAGTAATGGTCTATTGTACCGATGATCCTTTACTTGCAAAAAAATTAGAAGATGTTGGAGCAGTAGCAATAATGCCTTTAGCGTCTCCGATAGGCTCAGGGCTTGGAATACAAAATAAAATAAACATTTCTTTAATAATAAAACAATCTAAAGTTCCTGTTATTGTAGATGCTGGAATTGGAACAGCGTCTGACGCTACAATAGCTATGGAATTAGGATGTGACGGAGTTTTGATTAATAGCGCGATCGCAAACTCTAAGAAACCTATTTTGATGGCGAAAGCCTTCAAAGAGGCAGTAATTTCAGGTCGTAATGCATTTTTAGCTGGAAGAATGAAAAAAAACTTTTTTGCATCTCCAAGTTCTCCTACTAAAGGCCTAATTTAATTTCTTTTTTTTTTTTCTTACCCACAAAGTTCTTAACTTCTTAGAAGATTTATTCTTTTTTAAATCTTTTTTTTCTTTTTTAAGATCTTTTTTTTCATCAATCTTCTCTTTATAAATTTTTTTAATTTCAAAAATATTATTTATATTTTCAAACTTATTTATAACTTTTTTTGATTTGTTAAGTAATTCAATTTTGTACTCTGGAATAATTAACTTTTCATCAGATAAAACTTCTACTTTGAAAGAATATTTTTTTTGAAAATATTTTAATTCTTCTAAAAGATTTTTTTCAATATAAAGTTTTACTTTTTCAGGAACATAAGATTTGATAATTTTTACTTTATCTGTAAAGGCTAAATGTTGAATTTTTTTAAGTATTTTTTGAGAAAATGACTCTAATGACAATTGAGTTTCCCACTTAATTGAACCCTCTCTAAGTCTTTGACGAGTCATTTCTAATAAACCAAAGTTACTAATCCTCCCAATTTGAATCCTTGCCCTGTCTTTTCGAATGCTTTCTCTCATTTTTTTTTCGACTGTGCGTCTATTGTAAAAATTCATCATATCAATAAAATCTATCACTATTAGCCCTGAAAGATCTCTTAATTTTATTTGTCTAGCAATTTCCTCAGCCGCCTCCATGTTAGTATTCAAAGCTGTTTTTTCAATATTAATTTGTTTTGTTGATTGACCAGAATTTATGTCAATTGACACTAGAGCTTCTGTCGGATTAATTACTATATACCCCCCCGATTTTAATTTTACAGTGGGTTCAAATATATTATTTAGCTCTTTTTCAATTTTGGCATCATGAAATAAAGGTATCTTGCCTCTATATTTCTTAATATTTTTAACATTTCTAGGCATTAATTCCTTCATGAATTTTTTTGCTTTTTGATAAGCTTCATTACCTTCTACATAAATGTTTTGAGTTTCATTATCGTGTGTATCTCTCAAAGTCCTCTTAATAATATCACCTTCTTCGTATACTAAAGATGGAGCATTGGAATCTAGGGCTTTATCGGTAATTTCTTCCCAAGTTTTTAACGTATTTTGAAAATCTTTCTCTATTTCATTTCTTGATTTATTAGCACCAGCAGTTCTAACAATTACACCCATACTATTTGGAATATCAATTTCACTCAGAATATTTTTAATTTTTTGACGATCAGAAGAATTAAAGATTTTTCTAGATATCCCGCCACCTTTTGCAGTGTTTGGCATTAAAACTATATATTTTCCAGCTAAAGAAATAAAAGTTGTTAGGGCTGCCCCTTTTTGTCCTCTTTCTTCTTTTATTACTTGTATCAAAATAACCTGTCCAGGTTTTATAACTTCTTGAATTTTATATCTTTTTATACCAAAAGAAGCTTTAACTTCATCTCGTAATTCTTTTTTTTCAATTTCACTATTCTTTTTAGAATCATTATTTTCTTCTGAATTATCGTTATTAGTTTCTGAATTATCCTGATTTTCTAGGTTTTGATTCTTTAAATTTTCTCTTATTTTTTCTTCAGCAATTTTAATTTTTTCTTTATCTTCAGAGGGTACCTGATAGTAATCTGATTGAATATCATTAAAAGCTAGAAAACCATGCCTTTCTCTCCCAAAGTTTACAAATGCTGCCTGCAAAGAGGGTTCAACTCTACTTACTGTTCCCAAATAAATATTATTTTTAAAGTTTAAATTATTTTTATTCTCAAATTCGTATTCTTCAATAGAGTTGCCTGATTTAAGAACAATGCGAGTTTCGTTTGGATGCGAAGCATCAATATATAAATTTTTTTCCATTTTAATTGAAATCCTTTTGATTTTGTGAATTCTGATAATTTTAAATTTGACATAGTTTTATTTTATACGATTTTATCAATAAATACACATATTTAAATTTTAATGCCTCAAGAAAGTCAAATTTATTATTAATAATTAGTCAAAATGATTAAATTTCTCAATTTTTCGATAAAATTTTTAATTGTATTTTTTGTAGTAACCGTATTTTTCTTACTTTCGACATTCTGGTATTTTTCAATTGGACTGCCAGATTATAAAAAACTATCTAATTATCAGCCTCCCATATCAAGTAGAGTTTACTCAGATAATGGTAAACTAATAGCTGAGTACGCGATTCAAAAAAGGTTATTTGTGCCATACGAGTCAATACCAGAAATTGTTGTAAATTCCTTCCTCTCTGCTGAGGATAAAAATTTTTTCGCTCATCCAGGCGTTGATGCAAAGGGTATTCTAAGGGCGATAATAAATAATATTAAGAACATCTACTCTGATAAAAGACTTGAAGGTGCGTCAACAATTACGCAACAAGTAGCTAAGAATTTTCTTTTAACAAATGAGGTTTCTATTAAAAGAAAAATCAAAGAAGCTATTTTAGCGTTTAGAATTGAACGAGCTTACACCAAAGAAAGAATCTTAGAACTTTATCTAAATCAAATTTATCTTGGTCAAGGTACTTATGGAATTGCAGCAGCAAGTTTAGAATATTTTGACAAATCTATTAAAGAGCTAAAATATCAAGATGCAGCTTTGTTAGCAGCTTTACCAAAAGCTCCTAGTAAATATAACCCTTATAAGCATCCTGAGATAGCAAAATTTAGAAGAGATCTAGTTCTACAAAATCTACAAGAAAACAATTTCATCTCAAAAAAAGAGTTTAAAACTCTTAAAAGTTCTAAATTAAATTTAAAAAAAAGAGTAATCGAGATAGTTAATGAGGCTAACTCTTATACTGAGGAAGTAAGAAGATCAGTAAATGAAAACTATGGTTATGAAAAACTTTACTCTCAAGGATTAAGCATTAAAACTCCATTAAACATTAATTATCAGATTCAAGCTCTGAAATCTTTGAGAAAAGGTATAGAAAATTATGATCGAAGGCATGGTTGGAGAGGCGCAATTACAAATAAAATTAATGATAAGAAGTGGAAGGATAAAATAAAAAAATTTAAGTTAGATCCAACTTTAAAATGGGAATTTGCAGAGATTATAGGCTTGGAGGATAAAAGAATTTTTTTTAAGATTTTAGATACAGATAAAAAAGGTATCATTGAGTTTCAAAAGGCTAAATGGACCATTCCCAAAAAAAAATTGTTACCTGATAAACATAAAATAGGAGATGTCATTTTCGTTAAAAATGAAAATAATCTTTGGGATATTAAACAATATCCAAAAGTAAATGGTGGTATTGTTGTAATTGAGCCCTACACTGGAGATGTAAAAGCTTTAGTTGGTGGTTTTAATTTTAAATCAAGTGAATTTAATCGAGTTACGCAAGCTAATAGACAGCCAGGTTCTGCTTTTAAACCAATAGTTTACGCAGCTGCTTTAGAAAATGGTTTTTCACCAAACTCAATAATTTTGGATGCCCCATTCGTTGAAAGTCAAGGTGTGGGGCTAAAAAATTGGAAACCCGAAAATTATGGTAAAAAATTTTATGGACCTTCTACTTTGAGAAAAGGAATAGAATATTCTAGAAATCTAATGACTATAAGAATTGCAAAAATTTTAGGTTTAAAAAAAATCTTAGAATTGTCTAAAAGTCTTGAAATTTATGAAGAGATACCAGAGTTGCTATCTGTTTCCCTTGGTGCGGCAGAAACAACTTTATTAAATTTAACATCTGCTTATGCCACTTTTGTAAATGGGGGAAAAAAAATTCATCCAAATTTAATTTCGAGAATTCAAGATAGAAGAGGTAAAACAATTTTTCAAATTAGAAATAGAGAATGTATTGGGTGTGATAAGTTTATAAATAAATCCTCTGAATACCCTAAAATCAAAAATACAAACAAACAAATTATAAGCGAGGAAACAGCTTATCAAATCACCTCAATTTTAAGTGGGGCTGTAGAAAGAGGAACTGCTAAAAAATTAAAATCTTTAAGGGTTCCTCTAGCGGGTAAAACAGGGACAACAAATAATAATTTCGACGCTTGGTTTATAGGTTTCTCCTCTAATCTTGTTGTAGGTGTTTATATTGGTTTTGATAATCCAAAAACGCTTGGGAAGTTTGAAACAGGATCAAAAGCTGCTCTACCTATTTTTAAAGATTTTTTAGAAAATGCCCTATTTAAGGAAGATTTCAAAGATTTCCAGATACCACAAAACTTATACTTAACCTCAATTAATTACGATACTGGCTTAAAGTCACTACCAGGCGAAAAAAATACAATTATTGAGTCATTAAAGATTAAAGATATTAACAATATTGATAATAATGATTTAATTTCAATAAATGATCGTGATACTCTTATAAAGTTTAGACAATTTTACTAATGCAAAATTTTGAAACAATACTAGCGAACACAGAAAAGACCCTTCAAAGTGTAAGGGGGTATCTTTGAAAAAAATAAAATTGAGTCAAAAGTAAGAGATTTAGAAAAAACTCTCCTTCAAGAAAATTTTTGGAAAGATAAAAATATTGCTAAAAAGACTATAAAACAAAAAAATATTTTTGATGAAATTTTAAATTCTTATCAAGGTCATATTAAGGAAATAAACAATATTAAAGAACTGTTCAATTTAGCTTCGCAAGAGAAAAATGAAGAAATTATCGAGGATTGCGTATTAAAAATTAATGAGGTGTACAAACAAATAAAAAAACAAGAAATTAATTGTTTTTTATCTGGTGAAAATGATGATCTAAATATTTACCTAGAAATACATGCTGGAGCAGGAGGTACCGAAAGCCAAGATTGGGCGGATATGCTAAGACGCATGTATTTAAAGTGGTTTGATAAAAAAAATTTTAAGTATCAAATTATAAGTGAGCATAAAGGAGATGAGGCTGGCATTAAATCATCAACAATTAAAGTTGATGGCGAATATTTATATGGTTTATTAAGATCTGAGTCAGGCGTACACAGATTAGTAAGGATATCACCCTTTGATAGCGGAGCAAGAAGACACACCAGTTTTGCAAGTGTTTGGGTTTATCCTGCAATAGAGGAAGACATTAATATTAAAATTGATGAGAAAGATCTAAGAATCGATACTTATAGATCAAGTGGTGCAGGTGGCCAACATGTTAATACGACCGATAGCGCCGTTAGAATTACACATTTACCCACAAAAATTGTTGTGCAATGTCAAAATGAAAGATCACAACATAAAAACAAAGAGACGTGTTTTAAAATGTTAAAGGCTAGGTTATTTGAGCATGAAACACAAAAAAGAGAGGAAGAAAATCAAAAAGAATTAAATAATAAAACAGATATTGGCTGGGGGCATCAAATCAGGTCTTACATTCTTCAACCGTATCAACTTGTAAAAGATTTAAGAAATAAAGTTGAAAGTACAAATCCTAACAGTGTTTTAGACGGTAATATTGATCAATTTATAGAGGAAGGGATTAAAATAAAATAATGAGAAAAGCTTTTTCGATATTTATTTTTATTATTATTGCTTCTTTAATTTTATTTATTTTTTTTATTTCAACTTTTGGAATTGAGACAACTAGATTTAATAATTTTATTTCCCAAAAAATAAGTCAAAACAATAATGACATTAATTTAAAGTTTACTACCATAAAATTTAAACTTGATGTAAAGGATATAAGTCTATTTTTAGAAACAATCGATCCTAAAATTAAATATCGAAATATTTTATTTCCTTCAAAAAATATTAAAGTTTATATCGATATTTTATCATTAATTAAATCTGAACCATCAATTAAAAAAATAAATATATCGTTAGATAAAATAGATGTTAAACAATTAAAAAAATTATCTATTGCCTTTAAACCTTCAAATTTAACAAGTTTTATAAACAATAAAATTGTTCAGGGACATTTACTACTAGATGTGGATTTATATTTTGATAATAAAAACAAATTTAAAGATTTTATTGCCAGAGGATCTGCAAATGACCTTAAAACGAAAATTACAAAGGATTTAAAACTAGAAAAAACAGATTTTAGTTTTTTTGCTGATAAATCTGATATTCTGATTAAAAATTTTTCTGGAGAGTCTAAATTTTTACAAATTAAAGAAGGAGACCTTAAATTAAAATTATCTCCAGTATTAAATCTTCAGTCAAATTTTAAAACGATACTCAAATTCGACAATAACCTTGAAAAAATAGATTTTCTAAATGATATCAAATACGCAAAATATCTTAAGAATTTAAACGCAGAACTAAATAATAATTTGTCACTACAATTTGATAAAACTTATAAAGTCATGAATTATGACTATAAAGTTAATGGGAAAATTTTAAAAGCAGTATTAGAAAGATCAAATCCTATTGAAATAAAGTTTTTAGAAAATCAAATGTCTAAATTATCACTTGTAGATACATCAATTAAAATTCAAATTGATCCAAATAAACGAAACACCAATTTTTCTGGAAAATATTCAATAAATGATGATAAATTTTTAAATATAAATTTTGAAAATGTGATTAAAAAAGATTCAAGTAATTTTCTTATAGATGTAGATTATGATAAATTATTAAATCTTAATTTTATTAATTATAAAAAAGAAGAGGACAAAATTGCAAATATCTCTGTCGATCTGAATAAGAGAAAAAACGACTATTCAATAAAAAAAATTATATTTACAGAAGGTAAAAACAAAATATCAATAGAAGGCCTTAAATTAAATAGAGATAAATTTTTATCATTAGATAAAATTCTAGTAAAAACTTATAAAAACGACTTAAAAAATAATGATTTCTTAATAAGTTATGGAAAGAATATAAAAATAAAAGGAAATCAGTTTGACGCTAGCAATTTACCAAAGATCTTTAATGAAACTAATGAAGAAGATAGATATTTAAATATTAACAAAGAAATAGTGATTGAGCTTTCAAATATTATTATCCCTTTATCAGAAAAATTAAAAAATTTTAAATTAATTGGAACAATTACAGCTGGAAAATTTTCAAAAATTTCTTCAAAAGGCGATTTTGGAAATAATAATTTTTTAGATGTAACGATGAAAAATGATAAGGAAAACAAGAAAAAATATTTGGAAATTTACTCTGATATTACAAAACCTCTGTTATCAGAGTTCAAATTTTTTAAAGGTTTGACCGGAGGTAAATTATTATATTCATCTATTATTGATAAAAACTCATCAAGCTCAAAACTTAAAATTGAAAATTTTAAAGTTATTAATGCTCCTGGCATGGTCAAGCTTTTGTCTCTTGCCGATCTTGGTGGTTTGGCTGACTTAGCCGAAGGTGAAGGAATATCTTTTGAGGTATTAGATATAACTATGGAAAAAAATGGCGATGTTTTAAAACTAAATGAGATACTTGCTTTAGGACCAAGTATTTCTGTATTAATGGATGGTTATCAAGATAAAAATGTTACAAGCCTGAGGGGAACCCTGGTACCAGCAAAAACTTTAAATAAAATGATTTCTAAAATACCTGTAATTGGAGAAATTGTAATTCCTAAAGAAGTAGGTGAAGGGCTTTTTGGTATAAGTTTCAAAATGAAGGGTCCTCCAGGTGAAATTAAAACTACTATTAATCCAATCAGAACAATTACTCCAAGATTTATACAAAAAATTGTTGATAGAAAAAAAAATATTAAATAATTTTAATTATATAATGCTTTTTTTTTCCGTGCGAAACTTTAAAAATCTTTTCTTTAAAATCTGTTATATATAAAATTTTTTTTTCATCATTAATCAAAATATTATTTATCTTTAAACCTTTATTAGCTATCGCTCTTCGTGCCTCACTTTTTGACGACATAATCTTATTAGTAGATAAAAACTCTAATAGACTGATACCATTTTTTAAAATAATTGATTTAATTTTAATTTCAGGAAGATTAGATCCAACACCTTTTCCCTCAAATGTTTCCAAAGCCGTCTGTTCTGCTTTTTTTGCGGCAGTTTCCCCATGAAGAATTTTTGTAGCTTCATTAGCTAATAAAATTTTTAGATTGTTAATATTTTTTTCTTTGTGACAAAGATCAATTATTTTATTCGTATCTAATTCAGTAAAAAAATTTAAAAATCTTTTAACATCTCTATCGTCAGTATTTCTCCAAAACTGCCAATAATCATATGGAGAAAATAAATTTTCATTAAGCCAAATTGCACCTTTTTCAGTTTTTCCCATTTTGGCACCTGAGGCCAATGTTATTAATGGTGAAGTTAAGCCAAAAGACTCTTTTTGCATTATTCGTCTAATTAATTCAACACCGTTAATTATATTGCCCCACTGATCAGACCCACCAATTTGTAAAATACAATTATTTTTTTTATATAACTGATAAAAGTCATAAGCCTGTAAAATCATATAATTAAACTCCATATAACTGAGTGATTGTTCTCTTTCTAATCTTAATTTTACACTATCAAATGTAAGCATTTTATTAATTGTAAAATGCATTCCAACATCCCTTAAGAATTGAATATAATTTAATTTTGCTAGCCACTTGGCGTTATCAACATATATAGGTTTTGTTTTATTGCTTGAATTATCTAAGATTTTATCAAAAACTTTTTTTATACTTTTAATGTTTTTTTTTATTTCCTCTTTTTTTAATATTTTTCTAGTTGAATCTTTTCCTGATGGGTCTCCTATTAATGTTGTACCACCTCCAAGAAGTACTATTGGCCTATGTCCATGTCTCTGCATTAAACGTAAGATCATTATTTGCATCAAACTACCAACATGCAGACTACTTGCAGTGCAATCAAATCCTATGTAACCTAAAATTGATTTTTTATCACAAATTTCACTAAGTTTAGCTAAATTTGTACATTGATGCAGATATCCACGGGACTGCATCTCAGCTAAAAATTTATTTTTCATAGTACAAAAAGTTATAACTACTATTATACGAAAATTGTTATAAATAAATAAAAAAATATGCAGGAAAAATATCTATCTCTAGGCCTTATGAGCGGAACATCGGGAGACGGTGTTGACGCTTCTATCCTATATTCCGATGGAATTAAACAATTTGAGGTTATCAAAGATAAATATTTTGAGTACGATTCTGAAATTTATAAAAACTTACACCTTTTAAAAGAAAAAATTTCAAACCTAAGCGACTTAAAAAAATTTGAAAAACAACTTAAAAATATGGAAAGAAAGATTACTATATTCCATGCGAAAATAATAAAAGAATTTGAATCAGATAACATCGATATTGTTGGATTCCACGGTCAAACAATCTATCATAATTCTAAAGAGAAAATTTCGAGACAATTAGGTAACGGTAAATTACTTTTTCAATTAACAAAAAAGAAAATAGTTTTCAACTTTCGAGCTAATGATATTTTAAATGGAGGAGAGGGAGCTCCATTAACACCAATATTTCATCAATTGCTGTCTCGAAAAATTAATACAAAATTTCCTGTTTGTATTATGAATATTGGTGGCATAACAAATATATCAATCATAAGAAAACCTGAGGGCACTTCTGAGATTGTAAGCAAAGATATAGGGCCAGGAAATTGTTTGATAGATAATTGGGTAAGAACAAACTCTAACAAAAAATATGATAATGATGGTAGACTTGCCGCTATTGGAAAAAAAAATGAAATTATCTTTGAGCAAGCTATTGAACTCTATTCCAATAGAGCAAATAAAGAATCGATTTCATTAGACACAAGTGATTTTGATATCTCATTTTCAAGAGGACTATCACTTGAAGATGGAGCAACCACATTAACAGAATTAACTGCAAGTATAATTGGAGAGTCATTATCAAAAATACTTAATAAAGAAAAAAAATTAAATGAAATTCTTATTTGTGGCGGTGGAAGAAAAAATAAAGTCTTAATTGAAGCAATTAAAAAGAATCTTTTTTCAAAATTTAGCTTAAAATCAATAGACAAATTTGGCATCAATGGAGATTTTGTTGAGTCACAAGCTTTTGCTTATCTAGCAATAAGAGCATTAAAGAATCTCTCAATAACATTTCCTAACACAACCAATTGTAAAAAACCTTGTACAGGAGGAGAAGTGGTAGATAATTAGATCAAAGAAGTCTTGTCTTTGATGTACTTTTCTATTTCTTTTGATAATTCATTTTCTTTATTTTTGAAAAAATGATTTGAGCTTTTTATCTTTGAAAACAATACTTCAATTCCTTTTTGATTTTTAATTCTATTATCAAGTTCAACTATACTTTCATTAGTAACCAATTCATCATTTTCACTGTAAATGACTTGTCCAGATGTCGGGCAAGGAGCTAAGAAAGAAAAATCATAAACATTTGGTTGAGGCGATACGGCTATAAAATTATTTACTTCCGGTCTTCTCATTATTAATTGCATACAAATTAATGATCCAAAAGAAAAACCTGAAACCCAGCACTGGCTATAGTCTAGATTTTGTCTTTCTATCCAATCGAGAGCTGCCGCAGCATCTGATAATTCTCCTTGTCCATTGTCAAATACTCCATCACTTTTTCCAACACCTCTAAAGTTTACCTTTATAACTGAAAATCCATTGTTTACAAAAATATTGTATAGAAGTTGCACTATACGATTGTTCATCGTTCCACCGTATTGCGGGTGAGGGTGTAATACTATTGCCACTGGTGAACCAAACTTTGGATTTTTGTAATATTTTGCTTCTAGTCTTCCTGCAGGCCCTGGAATAAATATTTCTAAACTTTTAGGTTTCATACTTGATAATGATTATTATTAAAAAAAAAAGTACTGAGTTATAACATGTTTTTGTGCGACAAATATTTTTTTTTAATCCTGACTAAATGAGTAGGAATTAACTTAAAATTATTGTATTACAACAATAATTTTATGAAGCTTACAAATAAAGGAAGATATGCAGTTATGGCTATGGCGGACTTGGCATCAAACGCTAAAGACGGACCAATAAGCCTTACTGAAATATCTATCAGGCAAAATATTTCTTTAGCTTACTTAGAGCAAATTTTCTTAAAACTTAAAAATAACAAGCTGGTAAAAAGCTCAAGAGGGGCTAATGGAGGATATGTACTTGAAAAACCAGCTTCAGAGATTAAGCTATCTAATATAATTTTTGCTGTTGATGAAGAGGTTAAAACTTTAAATTGTAAAAAAAATTCCAAAAGAGGATGTAATAATAAATCGACTAAATGTATTACTCATAATCTATGGGATCAATTGGATCAACATATAAATGGTTTTTTTGAAAAAGTAAAATTACAAGATTTAACGAAACTTAATTAAGTAATATGAAAAGTAGTGAATTAAAAAATCAAGAATATAAGTATGGGTTTTCAACTGATATTGAAAATTTTAAAGCACCAAAAGGACTTTCAGAAAAAACTATTAAGTTTATTTCTGAAGTAAAAAAAGAACCTAAGTGGATGCTTGACTGGAGACTTAAAGCTTTCAATAGGCTTAAAGCTTTAAAAGAACCAAACTGGCAAAAACCTAAATATCCAAAAATAAATTACCAAGATTTATATTATTATTCTGCTCCTAAGAGCATGAAAGATAAACCAAAAAGTTTAGATGAAGTGGATCCAAAACTTATTGAGACATACAATAAACTAGGTATTCCTTTAAATGAACAAAAAAGACTGAGTGGGGTTGCAGTTGATGCTGTTTTTGATTCAGTTTCAGTAGCGACAACATTTAAAGGTGAGTTAGATAAAAAGGGTATAATTTTTTGTCCAATCTCTGAAGCAATACAAAAACATCCTGAATTAGTAAAAAAATATCTTGGTTCTGTTATTCCTTTAAGCGACCATTATTTTGCAACACTCAACTCAGCAGTTTTTACTGATGGGTCTTTTGTCTATATTCCACCAAATACAAGATGCCCAATGGAACTATCTACATACTTTAGAATTAACGCATCTGAAACGGGTCAGTTCGAAAGAACTTTAATCATTGCGGATAAAGGCAGTTATGTGAGTTATTTGGAGGGTTGCACGGCTCCAATGAGGGACGAAAATCAACTACACGCAGCAAATGTAGAATTAGTTGCTTTAGATAACGCTGAGATAAAATATTCGACTGTTCAAAATTGGTACCCGGGAGATAAGGATGGAGTCGGTGGAATATATAACTTTGTTACAAAGAGAGGTGCATGCAGAGGTAAAAATTCTAAAATTTCATGGACACAAGTCGAGACTGGATCCGCAATAACATGGAAATATCCTAGTTGTATTTTACAAGGTGATAATTCTGTAGGTGAATTTTATTCGATAGCTATTACAAATAATCATCAAAAAGCAGATACTGGTACTAAGATGATCCATTTAGGTAAGAATACAAAAAGTAAGATTATTTCAAAAGGAATTTCTGCAGGTCAAGCAGATAACACTTATAGGGGTCTCGTAGATATTGGCACTAAAGCTAAAAATTCTAGAAATTATACACAATGTGACTCACTTTTAATGGGTAACAAATGTGGAGCGCATACTGTACCATATATAAAAAATAAAAATTCATCATCGACAATAGAACACGAAGCTACAACATCTAAAATTAATGAGGATCAATTATTTTATTGTAATCAAAGAGGACTTAATCAGGAGGAAGCAGTAAGTCTTATAGTTAATGGTTTCTGCAAAGAAGTATTACAACAACTTCCTATGGAATTTGCAGTGGAAGCACAAAAATTAGTTTCTATCAGTTTAGAGGGGAGCGTTGGATAATGCTTCAATTGCAAAATTTAAAAGCATCTGTAAAAGATAAGATAATTTTAAACGGATTAAATTTAAATATACAACCTGGTGAAGTACATGCAATTATGGGCCCAAATGGCTCTGGAAAAAGCACTTTGGCAAATATTTTATCGGGTAAGAATGGTTATGAAGTTAGCGGAAGTTTAAAATACGAAGGCAAAAATTTGCAAGAAATTCCAATAGAAGAGCGAGCACAAAAAGGAATATTTTTAGCATTTCAATATCCTTTAGAAATCCCAGGAGTTAATACTACAAATTTTCTTAAAACCTCACTAAATACAATCAGAAAAGCCAAAGGTGAAAAGGAGTTGGACACTTTAACTCTTTTGAAGTTAATTAAAGAAAAAGCTTCTGATTTAAGCATTGATGAAAAATTTTTGTCTAGACAGTTAAATGTTGGTTTCTCGGGAGGTGAAAAAAAGAAAAATGAAATTCTTCAAATGAAACTCTTAGAACCAAAATTAGCTATTTTAGACGAGACAGACTCAGGTTTAGACATTGACGCATTAAGAATAGTTGCTGATGGCGTCAATTCTCATAAAAATAAAAATAATGCATTCTTGATCATTACTCATTATCAAAGACTGCTTGATTATATTAAACCGGATTTTATTCACGTTTTATCGAACGGCAAAATTATTAAAACTGGCTCTGCTGATTTAGGCCAAGAATTAGAAAAAACTGGCTACGAAAATTTGAAATAATGGAACAATTATTTAATATAGATTTAGAAAAAATATCTTCCTCAACAAAAAAAGAGGCATTAGAGAGAAAAAAAAATTTTGAACTATTTTTAAAAACTGGGTTTCCAAATAAAAAGGATGAAAATTGGAAGTTTAGTGACCTTAACTTTATAATAAATAAGAATTTTAAGCAAATTACGAATAACGATGACTTTAAATACGACCAAAAAATAAAATTAATTGACGATTTTGATCATAACAACATTATTCTTGTAAATGGAATACTTAAGTCTTTCGACATAAAGTTCGAAGAAAAGGAAAAATTAAAAATCGAAAATTTAAAATCAAATGAGAATTTTAATTATCAATCAGGTAATAATCTTCAAAATCTGAATAAAGCTCTATCTTTAGGTGGATTTAATATAGAGATACAAAAAGATTATAAGTGTAAAAAACCAATTATAATTTATAACTATTTTACATCAGCTTTAGAAAATAAAATTATTAATAATTCAAATCAAATTAGATTAAATCAAAACTCTGAACTAACATTAATTGAGTATAATATTGGAGAAAAAAGTAAATTTTTAAAAAATACATTCGAGAATATTAAGATTGGTAAAGGCTCAATATTAAAAAATATAATTTTACAAAAAACAAAAAGCAATGGTTTCTTTTATAAAAATATATCAGGGAACCAAGATTATAACTCTAGTTATCAAAATTTTATATTAAGCTCTGGGATAAAATTTAACAAAATTGAGATTAACATGAATTTAGAAAAAGAAAAAAGCAATTGTTACATCTTATCTGGATTAAATTTAGGTAAAGGAGAACACCAGGAAATAAAAACTCAAATAAATCACTTGGCGCCGAATTGTAAAAGTTATCAAAAAATTAAAAATGTTTTGGACAATGAAAGCAATGGAATTTATCAAGGAAAAATATTTGTTAAAGATATTGCACAAAAAACAGATGCATATCAATTGAGTAAAGCTCTTATTTTAGATGATCAAGCTGAATTCAACGCTAAACCAGAGTTAGAAATTTATGCTGATGATGTTAAATGTTCGCACGGTTCAACTTCGGGAAGCATAGATGAAAATTCAGTTCATTACTTAATGACAAGAGGAATTGAATTGTCAGTGGCAAGAAAACTTTTAATAAACGGTTTTCTAAGTGAAATTTTAGAAAATATATCTGAATCAAAATTAAAAACCTTTCTCGAAAAGAGCATTAATGAGCAGGTCAATGGAATTTAATAATATAAAATCAAAATTTCCAATTTTTAAACAAAAAATTAAGGGCAAACCTTTAATTTACCTAGATAGTGCAAATTCTTCACAAAAACCAAAAATAGTTATTGATGAAATATCGAGATTTTATGAAACTGAATTTTCAAATGTCGGAAGAAGCGTACATACGCTAGCAGTGAAAGCAACTAATAAGTTCGAAGAAACAAGAGATATAGTCAAATCTTATATTAATGCCAAACATAGAGAGGAAATAATTTTTACTAAAGGTGCTACAGAAGCAATCAATTTAGTAGCTAATACTTATGGAGAGAAATTTATTAATAATGGCGATGAAATTCTTGTCACTGAACTTGAACATCATTCAAATTATGTTCCTTGGCATTATTTAAGAAAAAGAAAGGATGCAGTAATAAAATTTGCTTCAGTAAACGATAAAGGAGAAATAGATATTAACGAATTTAAAAAACAGATCACCAAGAAAACTAAAATGATTGCTTTTACTCACATATCAAATGTAACTGGTACAATCATGCCTGTAAAAAAAATTATTGACTTAGCCAAAACAAAAAATATTCCAGTATTGATTGATGGGACGCAAGGTGCCCCACATTCATTTCTAGATGTGCAAGAATTAGAATGTGATTTTTATGCAATTTCTTGTCATAAAATGTACGGACCAAATGGACTTGGTATTCTTTATGCTAAAAAAAAATGGGTTGATGAATTACCACCCTATCAAGGTGGTGGAGGAATGATAAGCGAAGTAAAAAAAGACAAAATATCCTACGCAGACTCGCCTACCAAATTTGAGGCAGGTACAATGCAAACAGCAGAGGTAGTAGCTTTTGCGAAGTCCATTGAATTTATTCAAGACCTAGGTATTAAAAACATTGAAAACCATGAAAGGCAGATATTGGAGTACGGTTTAGAAAAATTACGAAAAGATAACTCTGTTAGCTTAATTGGCAATCCAAAAAATAGAGCATCAATTATGTCATTTACGATTAAAGGAATTCACCCGCATGATATAGCTACAATTTTAGATGATGATGGAGTTGCAATAAGAGCAGGACATCACTGTTGTCAAATTTTGCATGATAAGTTAGGAATTCCTGCGTCTGCAAGAGCTTCAATTGGAGTTTATAACACAAAAGAAGATGTGGATGTTTTATGTGAGTCAATAAATAAATGCAAGAAAGTGTTTGAGGTTTAATGGATCTAAAAGAATTATATCAAGAGATTATTTTAGATCACGCAAAAAATCCTAGGAATAAAGGAAAATGCGAGGGCTATAACCATGATGCGAAAGCACATAATCCACTATGTGGTGACAAAGTACATATATTTTTAAAATTAGAACAAGATAAAAATATTTCAGCTTTAAGTTTTGAGGGCGAGGGGTGCGCAATATCTTTAGCTTCAGCCTCGATTCTTACTGACACATTGAAAGGTAAAGATCTTAATTTTTCAAGAAAATTAACAGATGATTTTTTGAGTATGTTAAAAAATAAATCAAAAATAACTCTTAATAGTTTATCGGAAAATCAAATAACGACTATATCTTCACTATCTGGCGTTCAAGAATTTCCTATGAGGATAAAATGTGCTACGATGGCTTGGCATACATTATTATCAGCTATAGAAAAAAAAAAATAAAATGACGGGAATAAAAGATAATATAATTAAAGAAATAAAAAAAATTTATGATCCAGAAATTCCAGTTGATATCTATGAATTAGGATTAATTTATAAAATTGAGGTTCAAAATGATAAAAAAGTTTTAATAGAAATGACCTTAACTTCACCAAATTGCCCTGTTGCTGAAAGTTTGCCTAATTCAGTTAAAGAGAATATATTAAAGATTGAGGGAATTGAGGATGTTGAACTTAAAATAGTATGGGATCCTCCCTGGACAAAAGACAAAATGTCTGAAGCTGCTAAAATTGAATTAAATTTATGAGTAAACAAATTATTAGATTAAGTAATAACGCCGCAGATAGAATAAAATATATAATGTCTAAGGCTGAGGACTCAGCGATAGGCGTAAGAATAGGTGTAAAAACTGGAGGATGTGCAGGCATGTCATATGTCATGGAATACGCGAGAGAAATTAAACCTAATGAAGAGGTGATTGAAGATAAAGGAGTTAAGGTGCTTATAGATCCAAAAGCAATAATGTACTTGTTGGGTACTGAAATGGATTATAAACAAGAAAAATTTTCCTCACAGTTTATCTTTAAAAACCCGAATGAAACAGAAAGGTGTGGATGCGGGGAGTCTTTTAAAGTTTAACCGCTATAATACATCTCAAACTCGATTGGATGAGGCGTGTGTTCAAAGTTATAAATCTCTTGAAATTTTAACTCAATATAGGCGTCGATTTGATCATCAGTAAATACTCCGCCCTCTGTTAAAAATTTTCTATCTTTATCAAGATTTTGCATAGCTTCTCTTAATGATCCACAAACTGTTGGAAGTTTTTTTACTTCATCTTCAGATAATGAATAAAGATCCTGATCAAAAGGCTTTCCAGGGTCAATTTTGTTTTTAATACCGTCTAAACCAGCCATTAACATTGATGCAAATGTTAAGTAAGGATTTCCTGCTGCATCTGGGAATCTTATTTCCATTCTTGCTGCCTTAGGGTTCATTATCACTGGTATTCTGCAAGAAGCCGATCTATTTCTAGCAGAATAGGCTAATATTACAGGTGCTTCAAAACCAGGTATTAGTCTTTTATAGCTATTTGTAGTAGCGTTAGCGAACGCATTTATAGCTCTAGCATGTTTTAAAATTCCACCAATATAATATAGCGCTTCCTTAGATAAGCCAGCATATTCTTTTCCCATAAATAATGGAGTGCTACCCTTCCAAATAGATTGATGGCAATGCATACCTGAGCCATTATCTCCTTTTACAGGTTTAGGCATAAATGTAGCCGTTTTGCCAAACGAATGCGTTACCATTTGTACAGCATATTTATATAGTTGCACGTTATCAGCTTGATTTGTTAATGTTCCAAAATACATTCCTAATTCATGTTGACTTGGAGCTACTTCATGATGATGTTTCTCCACTTTAACACCCATATCTTTGAGTGCTTTAAGGTATTCTCCTCGCATATCTTGTGCGCTGTCTACTGGAGGAACTGGGAAATATCCTCCTTTAACTCCAGGTCTATGGCCCATGTTACCATTTTCGTACTTTTTTCCTGTGTTGTAAGGGCCTTCAGAGCTATCAATATTGAAGCTAGTTTCATTCATATCGTTTTTGTATCTTACATCATCGAAAACAAAAAACTCAGGCTCAGGCCCAAAATAAGATTTATCGCCAATACCAGTTTTTTTAAGATAAGCCTCGGCTTTTTTAGCTGTGCCTCTTGGATCTCTTTCGTAAGGATCTTTTTTAACAGCATCTAAAATATCGCAAAATATATTAAGTGTTGTGTGAGAATTAAAAGGATCGATTATGGGTTTTTCTAAATCAGGTTTTAAAATCATGTCTGACTCATTAATTGCTTTCCATCCAGCGATAGATGACCCATCAAAAAACACTCCTTTATCGAGCATATCTTCATCCACAACTGTTGCATCCATAGTTAAGTGCTGGAGTTTACCTTTTGGATCTGTAAATCTTAGGTCAACAAACTCAACTTGCTTATCTTTCATAAGCTTTAGGATGTTTTTTGAACTCATTTTGCTCCTTTAGTAAATAATATAAGTTTTTAAAATTGTCCCGAACATATATAAGGAACTCTTTTATAGTATAATTAAAAATATATATCAGCTATGCATTTATCACATACATACAATTTAAACTTGAAATGAGAGAAGCAAATACCTTTGATTTATCACTATTAATTCTATTAGCAGTAATCTGGGGATCATCTTTCTTTAATATCAAGATTGCTACTTACTCTTATGAACCAATAACGTTAGCTCTTGTAAGAGTTATTTTTGCAAGCATACCTCTTCTAATACTTTGTAAAATAAGTGGAATAAAAATTGAGGCGTTCAGCAAAAATTGGAAGTGGTACGCAATTATTGGCTTATGTAATATAGCTATACCTTTTGTCTTAATTGCTATTGGAACATCTAAAATTAATAGTTATCTGGCGGCAATACTAATGAGCACCACCCCGCTGAGTGGATCGATTTTAGCACACATTTTCACAAAGGATGAAAAACTCTCTTTTTTTAAATCCATAGGCGTTTTAATTGGTTTTAGTGGAATAGTTCTTCTATTTTTCGATAAAGTAATAATAAATAGTGAAAATTATGTTTATGCGTTAATTACAATTTTAGGATCAACATTTTATTGTATTGGGGGTTTATTAACATTGAAGTTAAGAAAAGAAAAAAATGAAAATGTTACAACCTCAACAACTTTATGGTCTGTCATCTTTTTACTTCCGTTCTCTTTAATTATTGAAACACCTTGGAATTCTGACCCTACTTTTGCTTCAACTTTATCTTTATTGTACTTAGGCACAATAGCTACTGGTCTAGCGTGGTTAATTAGATTTAGAATATTGACTGTTAATGGCTTGGTTTTTCAAACTCAGGTAGCATATTTAATTCCAATTTTTGGAATTATTTTTGGATATTTTTTAATGGATGAAATTATTACATGGAGAGTTTTGGTTTCATTAGTTATAATTCTGATTGGAATTTATATATTTAAAAAAAATAATAAAGGAAGCGTTAATTAAATGGGAACAGAGTCAATCGAAGCAAGTTTTTTGTCGATTTTTGCCTTGATAAGTTTTTTCATTTTTTTGTTAATAAGCAAGTATTCCGATAAAATTAAAAACGGTGTTTTGCTTGATAGAGATTTCTCTAAACCTCAAGCTTTTCATGATTTACCCGTCACTCGGAGTGGAGGATTAGCCATACTTTTTTCTCTAAGTATCTTTTTTATAATCTACAATCTGCTTTACTCAAAAATTTTGTATGATTATATATTTGTCAGCTTTTCGATGTTCTTAATTGGTTTTTTAGAAGATTTGAGAATTAACTTACAACCATTAAAAAGATTGATAATCATGATATTATTACTTTTTACATCTATTTACATCCTGCCAATAAAAATTTTTAATATCGACATACCGTTTTTAATTAATTTAATGGCGAGCCATATATTTTCATCAATATTTGTTTTAATATGTTTTTTGTTTGTAATAAATGGAGCTAATTTAATCGATGGTTTTAATGGTCTTTTAACAATTAATTTGATTATAATTAATATAATATTGACATATATAAATATGAATTCTGGAAATACAGAATTTTCAATTTTGTTAATTTCGCAAATTATAATTTTATTATCATTTTTATTATTTAATTTTCCAAAGGCCAAAATTTTTCTTGGGGATAGCGGAGCATATACACTAGGAGCTTTAATAGGTTTAAATACAATTATTACTAATAACTTAAATCCAAATATTTCTTCATTTTTCTTTTGTACACTTTTGTTTTATCTTTTTTTTGAAGTTTTTTTCTCTTTTTTTAGAAAAATCTTACAAAAAAAATCACCTATATATCCAGACAATAAACATTTACACATGCTAAGTTTTTATAGAATTTCAAAAATTTATGGAAATATAAATGGAAATTATTTAAATTCACTAATAATAAATTTAATTTATTTTATTCTTATAATGCCTGGGTTGTATTTATCTGAAAATCCTACATTAAGTAAATATTGGTTCTTTACCTTATTGTTAATTTACATGATAATTTATTCTAGACTTTACCGTTTAACAAAAAATTAAATTGATATATAAAACAACGATTAATTGGGCAAGTGGCGGAATTGGTATACGCGCTGGTCTTAGAAACCAGTGCCGCAAGGCTTAAGAGTTCGAGTCTCTTCTTGCCCACCAAAAATAAATATGAAAATTGAAGTTCAAAAAAAAAGAGGCTTAAGAACTACCTTGACAATTGTAGTTGATAAAAAAACAATTCAACAAAAAATAGACGAAAGACTTTCAGAGCTACAAAAAGAAGTAGCTATTAGAGGTTTTAGACCTGGAAAGGTTCCTCCATCAGTTATAAAAAGTCAATTTGGAAAATCAATTTATGGAGAAGTGATAGATAAAGTTTTAAGAGAGACCTCAAATAAAGCTATCTCAGAAAAAAAATTAAAAATAGCAGGTCAACCCAAAATAGATTTAAAACAATTTGGCGAGGGTAAAGATCTAAATTATGAATTACAAATAGATTGTTTGCCGAATATTGAACTAAAACCCTTAAACAAATTTAAAGCAAACGAATACAAGATAAAGATTGAAAAAAAAATAATTGAAAATAAACTAAAAGAAATTTCTGAGCAAAATAAGCAGTTCGAAGATAAAAAAGATAATGAAAAATCAATTATCGGTGATCAAGTAACTTTTGATTATTCTGCTACTATCGATGGAAGTAAATTTGATGGAAGCGAGGGAAAAAAAGTTCAAATAGAGCTAGGAAAAGATCTGTTTTTAAAAGGATTTGATGAACAATTAGTTGGAGTAAAAAAAGGAGAAATAAAGATTGTCAATGCAATTTTACCTGCAAACCATCCCAAAAAAGAATTAGCTAATAAAAAAACGATTTTTGAATGTAAAATTTTAAGTCTTAAAAAATCTAAAAAAAGCATTATTGATGATAACTTTGCAAAAATGATGGGTGCTAAAGATCTTTCTGATCTTAAATCTTTAGTAGAAAAACAAATTTCAAGTCAATATTCTCAAGCTTTAAGTTCAATTACAAAAAAAGAAATTTTGGACCAAATAGAGAAAAATTATGTATTAGATCTACCAATAAATTTAATTGAACAAGAAATTGATTTAATGACAAGAAATTTAAAACCTGAAGATAGAGAAAAATATAAAGAAAAAAATGAAAAAATTGCTAAATCGAGAATAAAACTTGGACTAATTTTAAATGAAATTGGGGAAAAAAATAATTTAAAAATTTCAAATGAGGAGATCCAGGCAGAGATTCAAAAGCAAATTAAAGGTATGCCTGGACAAGAAAAAATGATCCTAGATTATTACAAAAAAAACCCTAGTGCTACTCAAAGCTTGAAAGGCTCGTTATATGAGGAAAAAATTATTAATTTAATTAAAACAAAAATTAAAATTAATTCTAAAGAAATAGAAACTAAAGAGGCAGAAAAAATAATTGCTGATTTTAATAAACCAAATATAGAAAATAACCAGAATTTAAAACCTAAATCTTCCGAGAGACAAAAAACTAAACCAAAAAAAATTAGTAAAAAGTAATCAATAGTTGTATAAACAAATATGAGTCGCGATTTTGAAGAAAAAATGAATAGTCTAATTCCTATGGTTGTGGAACAGACAAGCAAGGGCGAGAGAGCTTACGACATTTACTCAAGGCTATTAAAAGAGAGAATAGTTTTTTTAGTAGGTCCAGTTAATGACGCGGTTGCCTCATTAGTTACAGCCCAACTATTGTTTTTAGAGTCTGAGAACCCTAATAAAGAAATAAATTTTTATATTAACAGCCCGGGTGGTTTAGTGACAGCAGGCCTAGGTATATATGATACAATGCAATATATTAATTCTCCTGTATCTACTTTATGTATTGGTCAAGCTTCTTCTATGGGCTCTTTTTTATTAGCTGCTGGTGAAAAAGGAAAAAGATATTCTTTACCTAATTCTAGAATTATGGTCCATCAGCCGTCAGCTGGATTTCAAGGCCAAGCAACAGATATTCAAATTCATGCAAAAGAAATCTTGTTATTAAAAGAAAGGTTGAATAAGATTTATTCTAAGCATACAGGTAAATCCATAAACGAAATTTCGATAGCTTTAGAAAGAGATAACTTTATGACCGCAGAGGAAGCCAAAAAATTTGGGCTTATAGACTCTGTTGTGGAAAAAAGGAAATAAAGCACAAGATATAGCAGTTAGTACAACTTCAACTTGATAAGCAATTATTTGAGATTATATTATAGACTATTGATTCGTTATGTCAGAAAAAAATAACAAAAACATACTTTATTGTTCATTTTGCGGAAAAAGCCAGCACGAAGTTAGAAAACTTATTGCTGGTCCAACAGTTTTTATTTGTGATGAGTGTGTAGAGTTATGTATGGATATCATAAAAGAGGAAAACAAAAGTTCTCTAGTAAAACATCAAGACGGAGTTCCATCCCCTAAAGAAATATGCAATGTGCTCGATGATTATGTGATTGGCCAAAAACTTGCTAAAGAAATTTTGTCTGTAGCAGTTCATAATCATTATAAAAGATTAAACCATGAAACAAAAAATAATAAAGATGTAGAACTTTCTAAATCGAATATTTTATTAGTTGGGCCTACTGGATGTGGAAAAACTCTTTTGGCACAAACACTAGCTAGAATATTAGATGTCCCTTTTACTATGGCTGATGCAACAACTTTAACTGAAGCTGGATATGTTGGTGAGGACGTTGAAAATATTATTCTTAAATTACTTCAATCGGCTGATTATAATGTCGAAAAAGCGCAAAGGGGTATCGTGTATATCGACGAGGTAGATAAAATAAGTAGAAAATCTGAAAACCCATCTATAACAAGAGATGTTTCAGGTGAGGGAGTTCAACAAGCGTTATTAAAGATTATGGAGGGAACAATTGCAAGCGTGCCTCCTCAGGGTGGCAGGAAACATCCTCAACAAGAATTTTTACAGGTAGATACCACAAACATTTTGTTTATTTGTGGTGGAGCTTTCGCAGGCTTAGATAAATTAATTGATAACAGAGGGAAAGGAAATTCAATTGGATTTGGAGCAAATGTAAAAAATTATAAGGAACAACCTCTCTCTGAAATTATGAAAATGTTAGAACCTGAAGATTTGATAAAATATGGATTAATACCTGAATTTATTGGTAGGATGCCTATTATCGCAACTTTAGATGATTTAGATGAAAGCTCATTAATAAAAATATTAAAAGAACCAAAAAATTCTCTAATAAAACAATATCAAAGATTATTTGAATTTGAAAATGTAGTTCTTGAATTTAAAGATGATGCAATTACAGAAATTGCTAAAAAGGCTATTGCTAAAAAAACTGGAGCAAGAGGTTTAAGATCTATATTGGAAAATATTCTTCTAAAAACGATGTTTGAATTGCCTGATATGGAAAATGTGGAAAAAGTTACTGTCGACAGTTCTGCAGTCAAAGGCAATTCAGAACCCATTGTCACATATGGTAAAAAAACATCAACATCTGTAGCATAGATTAAATTTGTTTCTTGAAATTACTGTATTAATTGCGATATTAATAGTTAATGAAAACAACTTATCTTAAACCATTATTACCACTTAGAGATATTGTGATATTTCCATCAATGGTAGTCCCACTTTTTGTGGGAAGAGAAAAGTCAATTAAAGCATTACAAGAGGTAATGAAATCTGACAAATCAATTGTTCTTGTCACTCAAAAAAATTCTGAAATTGACGATCCAAATAGTAAAGATCTCTATCAATTCGGGTGTTTGAGTAAAGTTCTTCAACTTCTAAAACTACCTGACGGCACAGTAAAGGTATTAGTTGAGGGAGAAAAAAGAGTAAAAATTGTCAAACATAATGAAAATAGTGAAAAATATTTAACTTGCGAAGTTGAGACTGTTGAAGATCAAAATGTCTCAGCTGAACTTGATCAACTAGCTCTAGGATTGATAAAAAAATTTGATAGATTGCAAGTCCTCAGTAAAAAAGATTTAAACGAGGGATCTGGAAACATTAAACATTTAAAAAATGCATCGCAAATCTCTAATAACTTATCTGCAAATTTAAACATTCAAATTTTTGAAAAACAAGAATTATTAGAGATAATAGATCTAAAAAAAAGATTAGAAAAAATACACGGGATTATTGAAAAAGAAACAAGTGTACTGTCTGTAGAGAAAAAAATTCGTGGAAGAGTTAAAAATCAAATGGAAAAAACACAAAGAGAGTACTATTTAAACGAACAATTAAAAGCAATTCAAAAGGAACTTGGAGAAATAGATGAAGGCAAAGATGAGTTGACTAACTTATCTAAAGCAATAACCGAAGCCAAAATGCCAAAATTTGCTAAAGAAAAATGTTTATCTGAGTTAAAAAAATTGAAATCTATGAGCCCTATGTCCGCAGAGGCTACAGTCGTAAGAAATTACCTTGATTGGATGACGGAGCTACCCTGGTCTAATAAATCAAAAATTAATACAGATTTAAAAAACGCCCAAAAAATTCTTGATGAGGATCACTATGGTTTAGAAAAAGTAAAGGAGAGAATTATTGAATTTTTAGCAGTTCAAAAAAGAATACAAAAAATGAAAGGACCAATATTGTGTCTTGTTGGCCCACCAGGAGTTGGTAAAACTTCTTTAGGAAAATCAATTGCTAAAGCAACTAATAGAAAATTTATACGGATTTCTTTAGGAGGTATAAGAGATGAGGCTGAAATTAGAGGTCATAGAAGAACTTATATCGGATCATTACCTGGAAAAATAATTCAAATGATGAAAAAAGCTGGAACAAAAAATCCACTTTTTCTATTAGATGAAATAGATAAAGTCGGCAATGATTATAGAGGAGATCCTTCCTCAGCTTTATTGGAGGCTTTAGATCCAGAACAAAATAAAGAATTTAATGATCATTATCTTGAAGTTGATTATGATCTATCTGATGTTATGTTTGTAACAACTGCCAACACATTAAACATACTGCCTCCATTATTAGATAGAATGGAAGTAATAAGATTATCAGGATATACAGAGGATGAGAAAGTCAATATTTCTCAAAAATTTTTAATACCCAATCAAAGTAAAAATAATGGTCTTAAAAAAGAAGAATGGAGTATTGATGAAGATATTAATAGAAAAATTATTAGACATTATACAAGAGAGTCAGGCGTAAGAAATCTTGAAAGAGAAATTTCAAAAATTGCAAGAAAGTTGGTTAAAAAAATAGATAACAAGGAAAAAGTGAACAACCCAATTAATCAAAAAGACTTAAAAGATTTACTTGGAGTACAAAAATTTAATTATGGTGAGATTGAAGAGGAAAATCGTGTTGGAGTTGTTACTGGATTAGCTTGGACCGAAGTTGGAGGAGAAATTTTAAAAATTGAGTCTGTGGTAATGCCTGGTAAGGGCAAGATGCAAATTACAGGTAAGCTTGGTGATGTCATGCAAGAGTCAGTTAAAGCAGCTAAGTCGTATATTAGATCGAAAAGCTTAGACTATGGAGTAATTCCTCCTGTATTTGATAAAAAAGATTTTCATATTCATGTTCCAGAAGGTGCAACCCCAAAAGACGGACCTTCTGCAGGAATTGGAATGGTAACATCAATAATTTCTGCTTTAACAGAGATACCAGTAAACAAAAATGTTGCTATGACTGGTGAAATTACTTTAAGAGGTTTAGTGTTGCCTATTGGAGGTCTAAAAGAAAAACTTTTGGCTGCACACAGAGCTGGTATAAAGAAAGTTTTAATACCTATTGAAAATGAGAAAGACCTTGTAGAGGTACCAAAAACTATTTTGAAATCAATGGAAATAATTCCAGTTAAAAACGTTGATGAAGTTTTAAAAGTGGCTCTAACAAAACCTCTTAAAAGAGTAGAGTGGGTTGATGTAAACCAAATAACAAAAAAAGGTGGCACTAAAGAGGAAATAAGTACTCATTAGCGATTAATCTAACCAATCTTTATACTTATCTTTATTTGATACAACGTAGTCAGGAAGTTGACTAACATCAATTTTTCTTAAGACAGATTTTCCAGACCACTTATATCCCTTTTGATCAACGTTGTGATCATACATTACTCTTTTTTCATCAATTAATTTTTTTAAATCATTAATTTTTAAGCCGCTTTCTTCAAATTCGTAATGATGAGCAAAATTAAGCAGTTTCTTTTCAAGTTCTTCTGGTGTTCTAAGACAGGTAAAATGCCATCCACCATCATCAATAAAAAATAAATTTGAGTACTTCTTTTTTGAAAACCAAGTGTCTATTCTCCAGGAGGAATAATTTTTACCTTTAATATTTCTTAACCATTGAGGCGATACAAAATATTTTTTTTTTACCCCTTTAGTACCCTGCCAAATGAAATCATTGTAAAATAAATTAAGCTTATAATAAAACATTTTTTGCTGAAATATTAGAATATTATTTTTTATCTTCGAAAAATCTATATTTTTTATGTTAGGAATTTCGTCGAGATCACTAATCAAAACTAAATCTTCATCAGAAGCATTATTTAATCCTTTTCTTAAATTTTCTCTTTGAAAATAATCTCTAGCCATTCCATTAAGAATTAATTTTTCACCTCTTTTTAGTTTTGACTCACCATCTACTAAATTCATGATATTTTTGGGCTGTTCATCAACAATTATATAAGTAATTTTATCCTTAAATTTCTTGAAATTATTAATATTAAATTTTAATTTTTTTTTACTACCATTATGGGTATAAGTAGCTTCGGTAATTACAAATTTTTTTACGTATTTATCCAAATAATTTAGCCTTAAATCTAAAAGTAAATCTTCATCAAAATACATAAAGCAATCATATATATTCATGATATTTGAGTTATAATAAAATATAATATAAGTAAATGTTAATTAAAATCTTATGAAAAAAAAAATCATTATAACTGGAGGTTTAGGCTATATTGGAACCGAACTTTGTAAAATTTATTCAGGTATCAGCTGGCATCACAGCATAATTGTTATTGATAATAGATTTATATCTGAAAGAGTAAATCAACTTAGAAATTGGAATATAGATTTTATCCATGGCGACATTCTAGATAATAAATTAGTTGAAAAACATTTTAAAGATGCGGATATAGTTCATCATCTAGCAGGTATTACAGACGTTCCAAGAACTAAAAGTGACTCTAATAATTTAAAGGATGAAAAAATAAGGCTTGTGGGAGTTGAAGGGACTCAAAATATTTTAGAAAACATAAGTGACAAATGTAAAATAATTTTTCCCTCAACACACGTTGTTTATGAAGGGATAAAAGAAGTAAAACTAGATATTACAGAAGATGAGTTAACAAAACCAGTTCTATCTTACTCATCTTCAAAAGCTATTAATGAAAAACAGCTAAAGGAGTCTGGAAAAAATTACATTATCTTAAGATTAGGGTCTGTATATGGTTTCTCAACTGACTCGATGCGTATTGATATTATGCCAAATTTATTCTCTAAAATTGCTTCTCAAAATGGTACTTTAAAGTTATTTGCCTCTGGAAGGCAAATTAAAAGTCTTGTCCCTCTGATTGATGTGGCAAGATGTTTTAAATTTATGGAGGAAAAAGAGGATATTCGATCAACAATTTTTAATTTAACAAAAGATACATTAACAGTTAAAGAAGTAGCTGAAATTTGTAAAAAACATAATCCCAAAGTAACTTTAAAAGAAACTAATGATGAAATTCCAAATTTAGGTTTTTCATTATCAAATAAAAAGTTAAAAAAAACTGGTTTTGAATTTCTTTATAATTTAGATCAAAATATTAAAGAAATGATTGAGAAATGGTCAAAACAAAAAATTAAAAAAGATTTGGAATATGTAAAAGATGGGGAAAATCTGTTTGTTGATAAAAGAGGCAAAATTAGTAACCATGAATTAACAGAGCCAATCAACTTAATCGGATTAATAGACTCAAAAAAAGGAACAATTAGGGCCAATCATTATCACCCTCAACAAGAACAAAAATGTTTATTTACTAAAGGTCAAATTATAGAGATATTTCAAGATATTGTGAATCCATATGCGCCCAAAATTACTCAAGTCGTTAATGAGGGGCAACTCTCTGTTATTAAACCTAATGTTGCTCATACTATGGTGTTTACAAAAGACACAACATTTTTAAATTTAGTAAGAGGAGAAAGAGACCACGAGAATTATGGTATCACACATACGATCAAGCACGTTTTTGTAGATGAAAAAGAAAAAAAATTATTATTAGAATGTTATAAGTTTGAATGTAGATCATGCGGAAATTCTGATTTAAAAAGAGTAGTATCTTTAGGTTACCAACCACTTGCTAATAATTTACTTAATAATGAAAATGAGAAATGTGATTTATATCCTCTAGAACTAAATTATTGTAATAAATGCCATAATTGTCAACTTTCTGTCTCAGTTAACCCAAAAAAAATGTTTTCTAATTATTTATATACCTCTTCAACATCAAAAGTATTTAGAGAACATTTTATAAATGCAGCTAAAAAATATATTAAAGAGTTAAAATTAAACAAAAAAAAATCATATATTATAGATGTTGGAAGTAATGATGGTATAGCATTAAAGCCATTTTTAAATTCTGGTTTCAAAAAAATTCAAGGTATTGAACCTGCAAAAAATTTAGCAAAACTGGCAAATAAAAATAAGATTAAAACTTTTAATGGGTTTTTAGAGAAAAAAAATATTTCAAAGATTAAAAAAAATGCAGATTTAATTTTAGCATCAAATGTATTTGCTCATTCTGATAAGTTAAAAGAAATGGCTGACTGTATGTTAAAATTACTAGCAAAAAAAGGGGTTATAATTATTGAAGTTCAGTATCTAATGAATACTTTGAAAGATTTAACTTTTGATAACATTTACCACGAACACTATAATTATTGGTCGCTAACATCACTAGTAAATTTCTTTAATCAATTCGATGCAAAAATTGTAAAATCAGAAAGAGTGAATACTCACGGTGGATCATTAAGAGTTTATATAAAAAAAGATAAAAAAGCAAAAATAGATAATAGTGTTAAAAAAATGCTTAAGGAAGAAGAAAACTTTGGCATAAAAAAATTTAAAACATATCAAACATTTGGTGAAAAAGTTTATGAGATAAGGCAGAACGTAAGAAGAAATTTAAAAAAATTAAAAGATCAAAATAATTTGGTAATTGGATATGGTGCGCCTGCTAAAGCTACAACTGCTTTGAATTTTTTCGGTATATCAAATGAAATTGATTATGTTGTTGAAGATAATAAATTAAAACACAATAAATTTATACCCGGTGTAGGAATACCAATAAAAAACAAGTCTAAAATAAAGAGTAAAGATAATGTTTTAATCGTGTTAGCATGGAATTTTTTCAATGATATTAAAAAAAATAATCACAATCTATCTGATAATATAATTAATATTAAAGATTTAGAGTCTAATACGTAATTAGATTTTTCCAGATCTCAAAGATATTTCTAATACTTTCAAAAAAATAATTTAAATAAAATTCAGACATTGGAAAAAGAGATATTAAAAAATTTTGTGAAAAATATAAAATTCGCGAAATAGCAATAATAAAAATTATAAATACAATTAAAGAGTTATAAAAACCAAAAGAAACTTTATTTTTTTCTGTTTTTTTCGCAGTTTTCGTTGTTTCTGTTTCATTAATTTTAATCCCATGTTTTTTTGCTAAATATTCGGGTGAGTATAAACTGATTTCTCTTGGTTTTTTTGGAGCAGTTTTTTTTACATTTTTTGGTTTTTGTATTTTTTGTTCTGTCGGTTGAGGTTTCGAAGCTACTTTTTGCAGTCTTGAGATTGATTGAGGTTTTGTAACTTCACCTACAGGAAATTGTTTCCATTTTAAACCACAAAAACCGCATTGTACCAATCTACCAGATGCTGGAATCGAGTTATCAGGAAGCGTAAATTTTTTTTCACCACAATTACAAGTTATAATCATAATATTTCAATAATACTGCTATTTATATAAATTACACTAGAAATTAAATACTTTTTTACTTTATAAAGTTTTTATTGTATATCTCGGTTTTATTTAATTAGGGCGGTTAGCTCAGTTGGTAGAGCATCTCGTTTACACCGAGAGGGTCATAGGTTCGAGTCCTTTACCGCCCACCATTAAATAAGGGGGTGTAGCTCAGCTTGGTTAGAGCGCCTGCCTGTCACGCAGGAGGTCGCGGGTTCGAGTCCCGTCACTCCCGCCATTAGTTGATAATCATTTTCATCTAGATAGTTGTGATTATGCATTTATTGATCAACATTAATGCTTCCTTCTGTCCTGTACACTTTGTAAATAAATGTTATAAATAGAATTCATTAGTATAAGAATCCTCAAACTACGGTATTGGGGTAGATATTAATAAAAAACATGATTTATAACTTTTTATCAGAATATTTATCTATAATAATTTTTTTGTTCATTGCTTTGTTTCTGAGCATAGGGTTTGTTGTTGCTAATTTTTTAGCTTCACCTTCAAATCCAGATCCTGAAAAATTATCTGCTTATGAATGCGGTTTTGAAGCTTTTGACGACTCTAGAATGGAATTCGATGTCCGGTTTTATTTAGTTGCAATATTATTCATAATATTTGATTTAGAGATTGCTTTTCTCTTTCCATGGGCAATTTCACTTGGGAGTTTAGGCGCTCTAGGTTTTTGGTCTATGATGATTTTTTTAGGAATTTTAACGATTGGTTTTATTTATGAGTGGAAAAAGGGAGCTTTGGAATGGGAGTAAAATTTAATTTGAATCCTGAGAAAGAAAAAAAAATCCCAGAAGAGTTTAAGGAGCTAGCAAAAGATTTTGCAGAAAAAGGTTTTATAACAACTTCATCAGAGAATTTAATTAATTGGGCTAGAACTGGTTCACTGCACTGGATGACTTTCGGCTTAGCTTGTTGTGCTGTCGAGATGATGCAGACCTCTATGCCCAGATATGATTTAGAAAGATTTGGAGCCGCTCCCAGAGCTTCACCAAGGCAATCAGATGTGATGATAGTTGCTGGAACTTTAACAAATAAAATGGCACCAGCTCTAAGAAAGGTTTATGATCAAATGCCAGAGCCAAGATATGTTGTTTCTATGGGTAGCTGCGCAAATGGCGGGGGTTACTATCATTATTCTTACTCTGTTGTTAGGGGATGCGATAAAATTGTTCCAGTCGATATCTATATTCCAGGCTGTCCTCCCTCTGCAGAGTCTTTGCTTTACGGAATTTTACAATTACAAAAGAAAATAAGAAGAGAGGGAAATTTACAAAGATAATGTTGGAAAATTTAAATAAACTAGAAAAGTTATTAAATTCTGAACTTTCAAGTAAGATTTTAAATTCATCTATAAAAGATGACGAACTTTTAATTGAAATTAATGAGAATAATTTAATTGAGATAGTGCAATTTTTGAAATCTAACGAAAAATGTAAATTCAAACAATTAATTGATATTGCAGGTGTTGATTATCCTCAAGAAGAGAAGCGTTTTAAACTTGTATATCTTTTTCTTTCTCACGAAAATAACAATCGAATTAAACTTTCAATAAATTTTGAAGCGAAGCAACTTATTAATTCAATAACCAAAATTTTTCCATCTGCTAATTGGATGGAAAGAGAAGTGTTTGATATGTACGGTGTAAAGTTTAAAAATCACCCTGACTTAAGAAGAATACTGACTGATTACGGGTTTAAAGGTCATCCGTTAAGAAAAGACTTTCCATTGACTGGTTTTAATGAAGTTAGATATAGCGAGAAAGAAAAAAAAGTAATCTATGAACCAGTAAAATTAGAACAGAACTACAGAAATTTTGACTTTGAAAGTCCCTGGGAGGGAACAAATTATATTAAAGAAGTAAAAAATATAGAAAAAGATGGTAAAGAAAACTAAATCATTGAATTTAAACTTTGGGCCCCAACATCCTGCGGCACATGGTGTGCTAAGACTAATTTTAGAATTAGACGGAGAAGTCGTTGAAAAAGCCGATCCACATATAGGATTGTTGCATAGAGGCACGGAAAAACTTATTGAACAAAAAACCTATACCCAGGCTTTACCTTACTTTGATAGATTAGATTATGTTGCTCCAATGAATCAAGAACATGCTTTTGCTCTAGCTGCAGAAAAACTATTAAAGATAGAGGTGCCAATTCGAGCTAAATTTTTAAGAGTAATTTTTTGTGAAATAGGAAGAATTCTCAGCCATATTTTAAACGTCACAACCCAAGCGCTTGATGTAGGTGCTTTAACGCCCTCATTATGGGGTTTCGAGGAGAGAGAAACATTAATGACTTTTTATGAAAGAGCTTCTGGTTCGAGATTACACGCAAATTATTTTAGGACTGGTGGTGTACATCAAGATATTCCTCTTAAATTAGTTGAAGATATTGAAAAATTTTGTAAATCATTTCCAAAAATTTTAGATGATCTTGAGGGTTTGCTAACTGATAATCGAATTTTTAAGCAACGGAATGTTGATATTGGAATTGTTTCAAAACAAGAGGCGCTAGATCATAGTTTTTCCGGTGTTATGCTTAGAGGTTCTGGAGTTGCTTGGGATTTAAGAAAATCGCAACCTTACGAAATTTACAAAGACTTGGATTTTAAGATACCTGTTGGAAAAAATGGAGATTGCTACGACCGTTATCTTTGTAGAATTGAAGAAATGAGAGAGAGTGTCAAAATAATTTTACAATGTATTGAGAAGCTTCCCAAAGGACCGATAAAATCTATTGATGGAAAAATATCCCCCCCAAATAGAGATGATTTAAAACAATCTATGGAAGCTTTAATTCATCATTTCAAATTATTTACTGAAGGTTATAGAGTACCCAAAGGTGATGTTTACACTGCAGTTGAAGCGCCTAAAGGAGAGTTCGGAGTATATCTGATATCAGACGGGACCAATAAGCCTTATAGATGTAAAATTAGAGCTCCAGGTTTTTCTCATCTACAAGCTATGGATTATTTAATACGTGGTCATATGTTAGCAGATGTTCCAGCAGTTCTTGGCTCTCTGGATATTGTATTTGGAGAGGTAGACAGATGAGTTTAAAAAAAGTGCACGACAATCAACCTAAAGAGTTTAAATTTTCAGACGAGAATTTAAAAAAAGCTCAGGAAATTTTAAGAAGATACCCCGAAAAAAATAAAAAAAGCGCTGTTATGCCTTTTTTATATCTAGCTCAAAAACAAAATGAGAATTGGATTCCCTTAGCTGCTATGAAATATATAGCTAACTTTTTATCAATGCCATATATCTCTGTTTACGAAATAGCTACTTTTTATACAATGTATAATCTAGCACCAGTAGGGAAATATTTTGTTCAAGTATGTACTACAACACCGTGCTTAATTCGCGGTGCTGATAAAATTGTTAAATTATGTCAAGAAAAGATTTCACCTAAAGAAAACATTGTCTCCCAAAATGGGAAATGTTCTTGGATGGAGGTAGAGTGTTTAGGAGCATGTGTTAGCGCACCGATGATACAAATAAATGAAGATTATTATGAAGATTTAGACGAGAAAAATACAAAAGATATTTTAGATTCATTAATTAAAGACAAACCTTTAAAACCAGGTTCATTCAGAGGAAGAAAGAATACTTCTCCAGAAATAAAACAACCTATTAATGGAGAAAAGCATGCTTAAAAAAGAAAATAGAATTTTTAAAAATCTTTATAACGAATTTGGATGGGAAATTGAAAACGCTATAGATAGAGATGACTGGAAGGATACAAAAAATATAATTTCAAAAGGAAGAGAGTGGATTATAAATGAAGTAAAAACATCTGAACTAAGAGGTAGAGGAGGTGCAGGTTTTTCTACTGGCCTTAAATGGTCTTTTGCTCCTAAGGAAGTCGGTTCAAGACCACACTATTTGGTAATTAATGCTGATGAGTCTGAACCTGGAACTTGTAAAGATAGAGACATATTAAGATTTGAACCTCAAAAACTAATTGAGGGATGCTTGATAGCTGGCTACGCAGTAAATGCACATATTTGTTATATTTACATAAGAGGGGAGTATTTAACTGAGGGTAAAAGATTACAAGAGGCTTTAGATCAAGCTTACAAAAAAAATTTCTTAGGAAAAAATGCATGTGGATCAGGATGGGATTTCGATATTCATATTCATTATGGAGCTGGAGCTTATATATGTGGAGAAGAAACTGCTTTATTGGAAAGTATTGAGGGAAACAAGGGTCAACCAAGATTGAAACCACCTTTTCCTGCATTAGTAGGCTTATATGGTTGCCCAACTATTGTAAATAATGTTGAAACTATTGCGGTTGTTCCAACGATTTTAAGAAGAGGTGCCAAATGGTTTGCTTCAATTGGTAGACCAAAAAACACAGGTACAAAAATATTTTGCATTTCTGGTAATGTCAATTCACCTTGTAACGTAGAAGAAGAAATGGGAATACCTCTCAAAGATTTAATTGAGAAACATGCTGGCGGTGTAGTTGGAGGTTGGGACAATTTACAAGCCGTAATTCCAGGAGGTTCATCAATGCCTTTATTATCAAAAAAAATATGTGATAAAATCAACATGGACTTTGACTCACTAATAGAAAATAAAAGTGGGCTCGGAACAGCCGGAATAGTTGTAATCAATAAAGATCAAGACATTGTAGCTTGTATGGCTAGAATAGCTAGGTTCTATAAACATGAAAGTTGCGGTCAATGTACTCCTTGTCGAGAAGGAGCAGGATGGATGTGGAGAATACTTGATAGGGTAGTTAAAAGGAAAGCCACTTTTAGCGATATAGATTTACTATCAGACGTTACAAAACAAATAGAAGGTCACACTATTTGTGCCTTTGGAGAAGGTTCGGCATGGCCTGTTCAGGGTTTGTTGCGACACTTTAGAAAAGAAATCGAAAGCCGATGCAGAGAAGAACCATTAATCAAGAAGAAAACAAACAATCCTTATTTGGTAGATCAACATCTCATGGAGAATAAAAATGCCTAAAATTATAATTAACGGAAAAGAGATAGAATTTGAAAAAGGGATGACAATACTACAAGCTTGTGAGCTTGCTGATGTAGAAATACCAAGGTTTTGTTATCATGAAAAATTATCAATAGCTGGAAATTGCAGAATGTGTCTTGTTGAAATGGATAAATCAGCAAAACCCGTAGCATCTTGTGCAATGCCTGCTGCAGAGGGAATGAATATTAAAACTAATACCAAATTTGTGGAAAAAGCGCGAAAAGGCGTTATGGAATTTTTATTAGCAAATCACCCTTTAGATTGCCCAGTGTGTGATCAAGGAGGAGAGTGTGATTTACAAGATCAGTCAATGTATTACGGAGTAGATAAATCGAGATTTGTTGAAAACAAAAGACAAGTTAAAGAAAAATATATGGGACCATTGATAAAAACACAAATGACAAGATGTATTCATTGTACAAGATGCGTAAGATTTGCAACTGAGGTCGCTGGTGTTCCAGAAATAGGGGCTATTGGTAGAGGAGAAAATATGGAGATCACAACTTATTTAGAGGAAGCTATGGAGTCCGAATTGTCGGCTAACGTAGTAGATTTATGTCCAGTGGGAGCTCTAACATCAAAACCGTACGCTTTCGAAGCGCGACCTTGGGAGTTAAAAAAAACTGAGACCATTGATGTAATGGACGCAGTTGGTTCCAATATAAGAGTTGACACTTATAATTGGGAAGTAAAAAGAGTTTTACCCAGACTTAATAATGAAATTAATGAAGAATGGATCTCTGATAAAACAAGATATTCTTGTGATGGATTGCTTAAACAGAGGTTGGACGTTCCTTATATAAAAAAAAACAATAAACTACAAAAATCAACTTGGGATGAAGCTATTACTCTATTAGTAGATAAGATTAAAGCTGTAGATCCAGAAGAAATAGGCGGTCATATTGGAGATATGATTAATTTAGAAAACGCTTTAAGTTTTAAAAAGTTTTTTGAAGTTTTAAAAAGCCAAAACCTGGAATTTAGAGAGAGAAAATTTTATATTAATTCATCTGAAAAAAGTAATTATATTTTCAATTCATCAATAAAAGGGATAGAAGACTCTGACTTAATTCTTTTAATTGGAACCAATCCCAGACATGAGGCTACTATGTTAAATGCAAGGATAAGAAAGGTTTTTTCGCAAAAACGTATCCCAATTTTTTCAATAGGTAATCCCGGAGATCTTACTTATGATTATACTATAATTGGAAACAAAACAGATGATTTAAAAAAAATTTTTGACAATGAAGGAGAATTTTCAAAAAAATTATCTAATTCAAAAAAACCGATTTTTATAATTGGAGAGTCAGCATTCGAATTAAAAAGTAGCAGATATATTCTTGAGGAATTGAAAAACTTTTTAAAAAATAAAAATTTTATAAACAAAGACTGGAATGCTTTCAATTTCTTACCACAAAATGCATCAACAGTAGGTTTGATCGATTTAAAAATTTTACCTAAAAACGACGAAGAAAATTTTTCTTTTTTTGAAAAATTAAAAAGTAATAAATTTAAATTATTATATCTTTTGGGATCTGATAATTTGGAAATCAAAAAAAATAATGAATTTGTTGTATATCAAGGTAGCCACGGAGATAGAGGCGCAGAGATTGCAGATATAGTTCTTCCAAGCGCTACATTTACGGAGCAAAATGGACTTTATGAAAATTTGGAGGGAAGAGTTCAAGCATGTAAAAAAGCGTCATATCCAATAGGTGAAGCGTTAGAAGATTGGAAAATATTCAATCTAATTTTAAAAAGATTGGAAAAAAAACAAGATTTATTTAATTTTGAAAATTTAAGAATGGAAGTTTTAAATTTAATTCCTAATTTTACAAAATTAAATGAGCTTCCAAGTCATAAAGACGAAGAGTTAAAAAAATCTTCTATGGGTTTTATAAGTGAAGTTTTTTCAATAAAAGAATTAGATTATTTTTATACAAACGCTATTTCGAGAGCATCAAAGACAATGAGCGAATGTCGTCAAATTAAAATTTATTCTAAAAAAAATGGGACAAATAATATATGATTGAATATCTACAAATTTTAGGTCAAGAAGTTTACAAAATAGTTTTCGTTCTTGTTCCAATACTTGTTTCTGTGGCTATGATTGTATGGCTAGACAGAAGGGTTTGGGGTTTAGTTCAAAAAAGAAAAGGCCCAAATGTAGTCGGTCCTTTTGGACTTCTTCAAACATTAGCCGATGCATTAAAATATATTTTTAAAGAGATCATTATTCCAGCTAGTGCTAACAAAATAGTTTTTATTCTCGCACCTATTGTTACAATGACTTTAGCATTAGTAGCTTGGGCCGTAATACCAATTAGTGAAAATTTAGTTTTATCAGATATAAATGTTGGAATTTTGTACTTGTTTGCAGTTTCATCACTTGGTGTTTATGGAATAATAATGGGTGGGTGGGCTTCTAATTCTAAGTATCCTTTTCTAGGAGCAATTAGATCTGCAGCCCAAATGGTATCCTATGAGGTATCGATTGGAATAATAATTATAAACGTCCTTTTGTGCGTTGGTTCGTTAAACTTAACAGACATTGTTTTAGCTCAAAAAAAATTATGGTATGTAATTCCTCTTTTCCCAATGTTTGTTATCTTCTTCATATCCGCTCTCGCGGAAACAAACAGACCACCATTTGATTTACCCGAGGCGGAGGCAGAATTAGTTGCAGGTTATCAAACTGAATACTCAGGAATGATGTATGCAATGTTTTGGCTTGGCGAGTATGCAAATATCCTTTTAATGTGTGCTATGGGAGCAATACTTTTTCTTGGAGGCTGGTTACCTATTATGGATATTTATCCGCTAAATGTTATTCCTGCTCCAATATGGATGATAGTGAAAATTTTATTTTTGTTCCTATTATTTGCTTTGGTAAAAGCTATTGTTCCTAGATATAGATATGATCAACTTATGAGACTTGGCTGGAAAGTATTTTTACCATTCTCATTAATTTATTTAGTATTGACAGCTAGCTTTTTATTTTATTTTGACAAACTACCAAAGGGGAATCTTTAATGAGTCTAAATAGAATTTTGAAAATCATTTTTTTAGTAGAATTTATTTCAGGGTTATATATGGCTATAAAAGAATTATTCAAGAAATCAAAAACTATTAATTACCCTTTTGAAAAAGGCTCAATAAGTCCTCGGATGAGAGGGGAACATGCTTTAAGAAGATATCCTAATGGTGAAGAAAGATGTATTGCTTGTAAATTGTGTGAGGCCGTTTGTCCTGCTCAAGCTATAACAATTGAGTCGAGCGAGAGAGCAGATGGAAGCAGGAAAACAACTAGGTATGATATAGATATGCTTAAATGTATTTATTGCGGACTTTGCCAAGAGTCTTGTCCTGTAGATGCCATAGTTCAAGGACCGAATTTTGAATTTGCTACAGAGACAAGAGAGGAACTCTATTACAACAAAGAAAAACTTTTAGATAATGGTGATAGATGGGAGTCTGTTTTAGCGAAAAACATTAAGCTAGATAAACCATATAGATAGATGATTGTTCACTCAATTTTTTTTTATTTCTTTTCAGTTATAGCTATTTTCTCTTCTTTAATGGTGATAACGTCACGAAGCACAATTAATTCAGTTTTCTTTTTAATACTAGATTTTATTTCAGTCGGGTGTTTATTTATCATGGTAGGAGCTGAATTTTTGGGAATGATACTTTTGATAGTATATGTTGGAGCTGTTGCAGTTTTATTTTTATTTGTTGTTATGATGCTTAATGTTGCAGAGCAAAAACAGTCATGGTTTATAGGAAAAAAATCAACTCATATACCAACTGGCTTAATAGTCAGTGTATTAATCTTACTTGAACTGTTAGTTGTAGTAGGTGGATGGAAATATAAAGAGGATGTAATGTCTAGTAGTTCACTTGTATTTTCAAATATCTCAAATACTCACCAACTAGGTTTAGTGATGTATACAGATTACATATTATACTTTCAATTAGCAGGAATAGTTCTTCTTTTAGCAATGATAGGAGCTATTCTTCTCACTTTTAGAGAGAGAATAGGAGTAAAAAAGCAAAGTTATTTTAAACAAGTTTCAAGAAGCCCATCTACTGCAGTAGAACTTAAGGATGTAAAGTTTAACGAAGGGGTAAAGATAGATGATTGAAATAGGTTTAGGCCATTATTTATCACTAGGTGCAATAATCTTTTTTTTAGGAGTTATTGGAATCTTTTTAAATAGAAAAAACGTCATAGTTATTTTGATGTCTATTGAGCTTATTTTGCTAGCTGTAAATATTAATTTGATATCGTTTTCTATTTTTTCTAATGATATTGTTGGTCAAATTTTTACTATGCTTATCTTAACTGTTGCAGCTGCTGAGGCAGCAATTGGTCTTGCTATAATTGTAGTTTATTACAGAAATAGAGGTTCAATCAGAGTTGAGGATATCCACGGCATGAAGGGTTAAATGGAATACGCTATATTATTTTTACCGCTAGCTGGAGCTTTTATAGGATATTTTGGAAAATCTATCTCAAAATATTTCTCAGAAATTACAACAAGTTTATTTGTAGTTATCTCAGCAATTTTTTCTTTACTAGTTTTTTGGAATGGATACCAAAATGATATATATGCTAATTATTTAATATTTGAATGGATTTCATCAGGAAGCTTTACAGCTAATTGGTCTATTAACATCGATCCTTTAACTTCTGTAATGTTAGTGGTAGTGACTTTTGTTTCTGCTTTAGTTCACATTTATTCAATTGGATATATGAACCACGATCCTTATAAGCCAAGATTTATGTCTTACTTATCGCTTTTCACATTTTCTATGTTAGCATTGGTAGTTTCAGATAATTTTTTACAACTATTTTTTGGGTGGGAAGGAGTTGGTTTATGCTCGTATCTCTTAATAGGTTTTTGGTATAAAAAAGAAACTGCAAATAATGCTGCAATTAAAGCTTTTATCGTAAATAGAATTGGAGATTTCGGGTTAGCAATTGGAATATTTTTAATATTCTACTATTTTGGCACAATTAATTTTGAAGAGGTCTTCCAAGCCACTGAAAATTTTGCTGAGAAGAAGTTATTTTTTTTAGGAATTGAAATAAATTTAATCACTTTGATTTGTATTTTTCTATTTATTGGAGCGATGGGCAAATCTGCACAATTTTTACTTCATACATGGTTGCCAGATGCTATGGAAGGTCCAACACCAGTTTCAGCTTTAATTCATGCTGCAACAATGGTAACAGCAGGCGTTTTTCTTGTTGTAAGATGCTCTCCTCTTTTTGAATACTCTCATTTAGCTTTAAACCTGGTAACTATTATTGGAATGATAACAGCTTTATTTGCCGCTTCTGTTGCTTTAGTTCAAAATGATATTAAAAAGATTGTTGCCTATTCAACTTGTAGTCAATTAGGATATATGTTTTTTGCTACAGGTATAGGAGCATACCATGTAGCGATGTTTCATTTATTCACTCATGCTTTCTTTAAGGCACTTTTATTTTTAGGTGCTGGCTCTGTTATTCATGCATTCAAGGATGAACAAGATATTAGAAATATGGGAGGAGTAAGAAAGAAATTACCTTTTACTTATTTGTTCATGTTGATAGGAACTTTAGCTTTAACTGGATTTCCTTTTCTATCGGGGTTTTATTCAAAGGATGCTATTATTGAGTTTGCATATCTAAAAAATTCTTCTTTAGGAAATTACGCCGCAACAATAGGTATTCTGACAGCAGTTCTTACTTCAATTTATTCATGGAGATTGTTTTTTAAAGTATTTCATGGTCCTTATAACAACAAAAAATTTTCCATTAATGAAACTAACGAGTCACCACTCATAATGTTATTACCTCTGGTATTTTTAAGTGCTGGTGCGGTCCTATCAGGATACATTTTCAAAAACATCTTTATCGGGCATCACAGTAATGATTTTTGGCAGACTTCAATCTTTTTTTTAAATGAAATAAAACATGATGCTATTCCTTTTTGGTTCTTATTACTTACTCCTATATTAGTTTTAATAACAATACCTATCTCCTATTATTTTTATATTTTAAAACCCGAAGTTCTAATGGATTTAAAAAATACAAACACTCCATTATATAACTTTCTGTTAAATAAATGGTATATAGATGAATTATATGAAAAAATTTTTGTAAACCCTGCAAAAAAGATAGGTTCATTTTTTTGGAAGATAGGTGACGTCGGTATTATAGATAAATTTGGACCCGATGGTATTTCAAAATTAATAAAAATTTTATCTAATCGCACTGGCCGTCTTCAAACTGGATTTATTTATGATTATGCTTTCGTAATGCTATTAGGTTTATCTATTCTTCTTACTTATCTGATTTTGAAATAAAATGAATTTTCCTATCTTATCAACTTTAATTTTTTTACCATTAATAAGTTCTTTTTTTATATTTTTATCAAAAGAAAAAAAAAACAATTACAGTGCAATTTATATTTCTTTGTTTAGTAGTATAGCAACTTTAACACTATCACTTTTTTTATGGTATTCACTAGACATTAATACTCCTGAATTTCAATTTATAGAGGAAAAATCTTGGATAAATAATTTTATAAAATTTAAATTGGGTGTGGACGGAATATCAATCTTGTTCATAGTTTTAACCGCTTTTATTACACCTATATGCATAATTTCTTGTGTCAACAGTATTAAATTAAGATTAAAAGAATTTTTAATAGCCATTTTAATTCTTGAGACATTTATGATTGGAGTATTTTGCTCGCTTGATTTAGTAATTTTTTATTTATTTTTTGAAGCAGGTTTAATCCCAATGTTTTTAATCATAGGAGTATGGGGAGGCCCAAGAAGAGTTTATTCAGCATTTAAATTTTTTTTATTTACACTGCTTGGATCAGTTTTAATGTTAGCAGCTATAATTGTCATTTATTGGCTTACCGGAACGACCGATATAACAGAAATTTATGAGATAAAAATACCAAAAGATTACCAAAATTTATTATGGCTAGCTTTTTTAAGTTCTTTTGCTGTAAAAATGCCTATGTGGCCTGTCCATACTTGGTTGCCAGATGCTCATGTAGAGGCACCAACTGCAGGCTCTGTAATACTTGCGGCTATTCTATTAAAAATGGCCGGCTATGGTTTTTTAAGATTTTCAATTCCAATGTTTCCATTAGCATCAGAGTTTTTTACTCCTCTAATTTATATATTAAGTATTATTGCAATAATTTACACCTCATTAGTAGCATTAATGCAAGATGATATGAAAAAATTAATTGCCTACTCATCAGTAGCCCACATGGGTTATGTAACTTTAGGAATTTTTACTCTAACAAAACAAGGTATTGAAGGAAGTATTTATCAAATGATAAGCCACGGTCTTATATCTGCTGCTTTATTTTTATGTGTTGGAGTTGTTTATGACAGGCTTCACTCTAGAATGATTAGCACATATGGAGGTTTAGTTAATTATTTACCAAAATATTCTTTTCTATTTCTAGTTTTCGCTTTGGCTGCGCTAGGTTTGCCTGGAACATCAGGTTTTCTGGGAGAGTTTCTTATTTTAACAGGTGCTTTTCAAAAAAACTATTTAGCTGCAATGTTAGGAACGTTTGGTGTAGTATTGGGAGCAGCATATATGCTCTGGCTTACTAAAAGAATAATTTTTGGAGTAACAAATAATTCTGAAATAAAAAAACTAAATGATGTAAATAAGTCTGAAATTGCTATGCTAGCATCTTTAGCTTTTTTCGTAATTTTTTTTGGTTTTTTCCCCGCTCCTTTAATGGAGACTTTTAGTGTTTCAGTTAATAGTTTGATTGATAATTATCAGTCAGCGCTTAATGCAAATTAAACATGATTTTTAATCTCAACATATTGTTTCCTGAAATTTTTTTATCACTCTCTATTTTCATTATACTTATGCTTGGAGTTTTTATTAAAAAAAGTTTTAATATTATATTTAATCTCACTTCTTTAATTATTATTACAACTATTGTAATTATTTTAAGTAATTCAAATAATGAGGTTAAAATATTCTTAGATAGTTTCACTAGAGATGCTTTTTCAAATTATTTTAAAATTTTAATACTTGTTTCATCTTTTTTTGTTCTGAATTCATCAAAGACTTTTATAATGGATAATAAATTAGATAAATTTGAATATCCAATAATTATTTTGCTTTCAATACTTGGCATGTTTTTTATGGTGAGTGCAAATGATTTAATACTTTTTTATTTAGGTTTAGAGCTTCAATCTTTGTCGCTTTATATTCTAGCCTCAATTGATAGAGATAATTTAAGATCAACTGAGTCTGGAATAAAGTATTTTGTTTTAAGCGCATTATCATCTGGTTTATTGTTATATGGATGTTCACTTCTTTATGGTTTTACCGGCTCAACAAATTTTGATTTAATAGCGGATCAACTTTATAAAGATAACAAAGGAGCGGTATTTGCAATGGTATTCATTTTAGTTGGTCTTGCATTTAAAGTTTCAGCGGTTCCTTTTCATATGTGGACACCAGATGTATACGAGGGTGCTCCAACTTCTATTACTAGTTATTTTGCAGTGGTTCCAAAAGTGGCTGGACTAGCTTTACTAATTAAATTCATGTTTATACCGTTTTCAAATATTTTACTTGAGTGGCAAACAATTATAATTTTTTTATCAATTGCCTCAATGATCTTAGGCGCAGTAGCTGCCATGGTCCAAAAAAATCTGAAGAGATTGTTAGCTTATAGCTCAATAGGGCACATTGGATATGCATTAGCTGGCGTAGCAACAGGGGTTATTTCGGGATACCAAAGCGCAATTACATATATATCAATTTATGTAATTATGAATATAGGTGCTTTTTCATGTCTTTATTTATTAAAAAAAGATGGTCAATATAAAGAAAATATTTCAGATTTATCAGGAATTTCAAAAAAGCATCCAATATTAGCTATATCTTTATTAATAATTTTATTTTCTTTAGCTGGGGTACCACCTTTAGGGGGGTTCTTTGCAAAATTTTATGTTTTTGCTTCTGTATTGGAGCAAAAAATGTATCCATTAGCAATAATTGGATTATTAACTACTGTGATGTCAGCATTTTATTATCTTAAGATTATAAAAACGGTTTATTTCGACGATAGCGTCATTTCTTTTGAGTCTACAAAAAATAAAAGCGCTCAATTTTCGGTGCTTGTTAGTTGCGTAATACTAGTAACATTTTTTTTATATCCTTCAATATTTAATAATTTTGTTACTTCCTTGTTTGTGAATTAATGAAAATAAAGCTTAAAAAATTTAAAATAGTGAAAAGCACTAATGATATTGCAATTAAGTTAATTAAAAGAAATTATTCTAAACCAACTTTAATTATGTCAGAAAAACAAACAGGCGGAAGAGGTAGAATAAACAAAAAGTGGATCTCACAAAAAGGAAATCTATTTATTACTTTATTTTTTAGATTAGATCAAAAAAAGATTAACTTTAGACAATTTGCAATTTTAAATGCATTTTTACTTAAAAAATTGATCTCAAAGAAAATTAAAAAAAAAATAAAAATAAAATGGCCTAATGACTTGTTTTTTAAAAAAAATAAATTTTGCGGAATATTACAAGAATTAATAAGATTTAAAGAATTTGATTATTTAATCATAGGTATTGGATTAAATACTAATTTTGCACCACAAAACAAAAGCTTTCAATCTACGTGTTTAAAAAATATAATTAATAAGAAAATTAGTAATAAAAAAATATTAAAGATTATTTTGGATGCGTATGAGAAATTATTAGATCAAATTAAGAAAATGTCTTTTTTAGAACTTAAAAGGATGTATAGATAAAAAATGCAATACATCGTAGGCGATATTGGAAATACATCCACAAGAATTTGTTTATTAAATAAAAAATCTAAAATCGTAAAATCGATAATTTTAGACACAAAAAAGATGTTTTCTAATCAAGATATTAAAAAAATCTTTAAAAATCTTATAAATAAAAATGTTAAAAAAGAAATCTTATTTTCAAGCGTTGTGCCCTCAGCATTTAAAAAGATTAAACATAATTTGAAAGGAAAAAAATATAAATTATATGAGATTAAACAATTTAATTTAAAAAAACTAATTAAAATCAACATCAAGAACCTGAGTCAATTGGGCTCAGATAGAATAGTCAATTCAATAGAAGGGAAAAAGTTTAGAAATTGTTTAATTATTGATTTTGGTACAGCAACTACTTTTGATATTATAAAAAATGGAGTATACGAAGGTGGAGTAATTGCACCAGGTGTTAAATTATCAATGAAAAATTTAAGTCAATCTACTGCACTTCTTCCTATGTTTAATCTTAAAAATAAACAAAAGAGTTATGGTAAAAATACAAAAGATGCATTAAATGCAGGGTTTATTTGGGGGTATGAAGGCTTAATAAATAATATAATAAATAAGATAACCTTAAAATGGAAGATGAATTATAAGATAATACTTACTGGTGGATATGCAATTTTTTTTAAAAACATAATTAAAAAAAAAGTTTTAGTAGATCAAAATATTACGATTAAAGGAATTTCAAAAGTTTATGAGAAACTATTATGAATAATGAAGAGTTAATTTTCTGCCCCCTAGGCGGTTCAGGTGAGATAGGAGGAAATATGAATTTGTATGCTTATGGGAAAGAAGATAATCAAAAATGGATAATAGTTGATATGGGTGTTTCTTTTGCAGATGACTCAGTTCCAGGTATAGATTTGATTATGCCAGATGCAGGATTTATTATTGATAGAAAGAAAGATTTACTTGGAATTGTTTTAACACATGCCCATGAAGATCATATTGGTGCAGTTGCTCACATATGGCCATCGTTAAAATGTAAAATTTTTGCAACACCTTTTACAGCTGCGCTTTTATTAGAAAAGTTTAAAGAAAAAAAAATTGACATTTCCTCATTTTTAGAAGTGGTACCACTTAATGGTAAAATTAAATTAGGTGAGTTTGAGATCGACTTTGTAAGTTTAACTCACTCAATTTTAGAGCCTAATGGTTTAAGTATAAAAACACCCCTAGGTACAATACTTCATACTGGAGACTGGAAGATAGATCCCAACCCATTGATTGGAACTCAAATCGATGAACAAAAACTAAAATCGATTGGAAAAAAAGGCGTCTCGGCAATGATTTGCGACTCCACAAACATTTTTAGCCCAGGAAGAGCAGGATCAGAATCTGAAGTTAGAGATAGTCTGCAAAGAATTATGGAATTAAAAACTAATAGAATTCTCGTAACATCTTTCGCTTCAAACGTAGCGAGAATGGAGACCATTTTTTACTGCGCAAAAAAAACTGGGAGAAGCATTTGCCTAGTTGGGCGGTCAATGCAGAGAATATATAAGGCTGCAAGAAAATGTGGTTATCTTCAAGGCCTCATTGAACCATTAGAGCCTAAAGACGCAAAAAAAATACCTAAAAATAAAATTTTATATTTGGCTACTGGTAGTCAGGGTGAACCAATGGGAGCCATGAACAGAATAGTAAATGGTATTCATCCAGATGTAAACTTAGAAAGCGGTGATTGTGTTATTTTTTCATCAAAAATTATTCCAGGTAATGAAAAAAAACTTTATCACTTACAAAACTTAATCGTAAGAAATAAAATAGAAATGATAAGTGAAGAAAATGCATTTGTTCATGTTTCAGGCCATCCTAATAGAGATGATCTTAAAGATATGTATAACTGGGTAAAACCACAGTGCGTAATACCAGTGCATGGGGAACACCGACATATGGCCGAGCACGTAGCGTTTGCAAAAGAAATGCAAGTTCCAAAAACTCTATTAATTGAAAATGGAGATGTTATTAAGATTTTACCTGGAGACAAACCTCAAATAATTGACAAAGCTCCATCTGGAAAAATTTATTTAGATGGAAATGTAAATGTGGAAACAGACTCTCCATCAATAAAAGATAGAAAAAATATTTCAATTAATGGATATTTAGAAATTACTTTAATAATTTCTAATAACGGCAAAATAAAAAAACCAATAATTTCTTATCGAGGTATACCTGAAAAAAATGAAGATCATAATTTCATTTTTGACATAGAGGATGAAATACTTAGTATTTGCAGAACCTTTTCAATGGACAATAAAAAACAGCAAAAAAACTTTATAGATACACTTAAACAAAATTGTAGAAGAATCGTAAGAGAAAAAACTGGAAAAAAACCTTTTACAAATGTAAATATTGCAAGAATCTGATGGGGATAACAGGTTCTATTATTGTTTATGTCTTAATCTGGTGGATAATTTTTTTTTCAGTTTTACCAGTGGGAATTCAATCAAATAAAGAAGTTTTTAAAGAAAAAATAGAAGGAGCAGATCCTGGAGCTCCAAAAAATCCAAAAATAGCAAAAAAATTTTTAATTACCACTATAATTACTTCTATAATTTTTATAGTGATATATTATCTTGTTAAAATTGATTTGCTAAATTTAAGAGAATTTTTACAGTAATGTATCTTTCAAAATTATTTATACCTATCACAAAAGACCTACCTGCAGAGGCAAAAATAAAATCACATCAATTAATGCTAAGAACGGGTATGATTAAACAATCCTCCGCAGGCATATACTCATGGCTTCCTTTGGGTTTTAAAGTAATGAAAAAAATTGAACAAATTGTAAGAGAAGAACAAAATTCTATTGGTGCTCAAGAAATGCTTATGCCTACTATACAATCATCAGAAATATGGAAAGAAAGTGGCAGGTATGATGATTATGGGGAAGAAATGTTAAGAATAAAAGATCGTCAAGGTAGAGAAATGCTTTATGGACCAACTAATGAAGAACTAATTACAGACGTATTTAGATCAAGTATAAAATCTTATAAATCACTACCGCAACTTCTTTATCATATTCAGTGGAAATTTAGAGATGAGATAAGACCAAGATTTGGAGTTATGAGATGTAAAGAATTTTATATGAAAGACGCATACTCTTTTGATTTATCTGATGAGGATGCAAAAAAATCTTATAATAAAATGTTTTATTCTTACCTAAAAACATTTAATAGATTAGGTTTAAAAGCTATTCCGATGGCAGCAGACACAGGACCTATTGGAGGAGATCTCTCACATGAATTTATTATTTTAGCTGAAACAGGAGAGAGTAAAATTTATGCTGATAAAAATATTTTTGAGATTGATCTTACTCAATATAAATTAAATGATGCATCTCTTAAAAAGATGAGAGGTGATTTTACAAAAATATATGCTGTAACAGATGAAAAATACAAAAAGGAAGATTTTGATAAAAATGTTAAAAAAGAAAACCAAATGACCACTAAAGGTATTGAGGTTGGTCACATCTTTTATTTCAGTGACAAATATTCTAAGCCAATGAATTGCCTTATTGATGATCAAAACGGAAAAAAAAATTCTGTTAAAATGGGTTCTTATGGTATTGGTGTTTCAAGACTGGTTGGAGCCACTATTGAAGCAAATTATAATAACAATGTAATGAAATGGCCCAAATCTATCTCTCCTTTTGATGTGGTAATCATCCCAAGCATAAGCAAAAATAACAAAGAAAACTTTGAAAAAGGTGTGCAAATATACCAAAATCTTAAAAAACAAAATATTGACGTATTGTTAGATGATGTTGATGAAAATATGTCTAACAAATTTAAAAAGCATGACTTAATCGGAATACCTTATCAAATTATTATAGGTTCTAAATCCGACGGCGATAAATTTGAATTTAAGGAATTAAACTCAAAGAGTGAATTATTAAGTCTTGAAAAAATAAAATCAAAATTAAAAATTTAAAACATTGTTTACTAGAGCTGAGAGACTCATAGCATTAAGAAATCTAAGACCTAAAAAAAAAGAAGGTTTTCTTAAAATAATTTCTTTATTTTCCTTCTTTGGAATAATGCTAGGTGTTGCAATATTGATTATTGTTATGTCAGTTATGAATGGATTCAAAACAGATTTAACAAATAAAATTTTAGGCTTAAATCCCCATATTGTAATACAACCAAACAGTTTTAAAATTGACGATAATTTTATTCTAAAATTAAAAAATGATTTTGAGGACATTACTTTAAGTAAATCATACAGTGGAGAAGGAATTATAATAAGTAATAATACAGCCAAAGGTGTAATTTTTAAAGGAATTAATAAAAATGAAAAAAGTATCAAAGAATTTTTTAAAAATTTTACTTCTACTGAAAATTTGAATAATTTTAAATCTAACAAAGTATTTATTGGCTCTGAACTAGCCTTTGATTTAAATTTAAAAAAAGGTGATACTTTAAATTTAATGTCATCAGCATTTGTGGCTACTCCTTTGGGAAGCTTACCAAAGCAAGAAAGTTTTAAAATAGCCGGAGTTTTTAATACTGGCTTTTTAGAGTTTGACCAAAACGTTATTTTTTTAAATATTGAAGATGCTTTGTCAATTTTTGACAAAGAAAAAAAAGATGAGAACATCGAGATATATTTAAACGATCCTTTAAAAGCCGACTTTTATAAAGACAAGATACAAAAGATAAACCAGAATTATTTCGTATACACTTGGTCAGACTTAAACAAGTCTTTATTTAGCGCCTTAAAGGTAGAGAGAAATGTAATGTTTATAATTCTTTCTCTGATCATAGTTGTGGCCGCTTTTAATATTATTTCTGGTTTAACTATACTTATTAAAAATAAAACTAAAGAAATTGCTGTTTTAAAAACATTGGGCTTAAGCAATAAATCAATTAAAAAAATATTTTTTTTAACTGGTTTAACCATTGGTTTTTTTGCAACATTAAGTGGAATTGTATTAGGTATTCTATTTTCGTTAAATATTGAAAAATTAAGAATAGTTTTATCATCAGTTTTCAATCTCGAAATTTTTCCAGCTGACATCTATTTTTTAGATAAATTGCCAAGTGAGATTAACTTAAATTCTATCTTAATTGTTTTTATTATTTCATTAATTATTTCAGCTATCGCATCTTATTTACCAGCAATGAAAATATCAAATATGAGTACATTTAGAGCATTAAGATATGAGTAAAATTTTATTGGAAACAACTAACTTAAAAAAAAGCTTTGACCATGTTAACGGTTCAATTACTTTATTCAATAATTTCAATATTAAGTTTAAAGAGGGAGAGCTTGTCGCTTTAGTAGGGCCCTCAGGTTCTGGAAAATCATCATTGCTCCATTTACTAGGACTTCTTGATCAACCAACTAAAGGAAACATAACGTTAAATAGAGAGGTAACAAAAAAACTTTCTAACACTCAAAAAGATGAGATAAGAAAAAAAAATATTTCAATTATATTTCAAGATAATAACTTATTAAATGATTTCACTGCTATAGAAAATGTGATGATGCCTTTGATTATTAGAGATGATAACAAGCAAGCCATACAAAAAAAAGCAGAGAAAATATTAAATGAGTTGAAGATTTTAAATAGATCTAATCATTTTCCAAATGAATTATCTGGAGGAGAACAACAAAGGGTTGCTATTGCTAGAGCTCTTATCGCAGAAACAAATTTAATTCTAGCTGATGAACCAACTGGAAATTTAGATTTTAAAACTTCAAAAGAAATATTCTCACTTTTCTTAAAATTAAAAAAACTCAAAAAAACAATTATATTTGCAACTCACAATAGAGAACTTGCTAACAGGGCTGATTACAAGTTGTTTATTTCTGAAGGTACTATAAAACGAGTTAATGCTCGTTAACTCCAAAAATTTTAATAATATAAAAATTCATACTCAATATTCTATTTGTGAGGGTGCAGTAAAAATCGATGAATTAGTAAACTATTGTAAAGAGAATAGCATTAAAACTATGGGTATCGCAGATAGCTTTAATTTGTGCGGTGCTTTAGAGTTTTCTGAAAAGCTATCTAAAATTGGAACTCATCCTATAATTGGTACTCAAATCAATCTTAGAGAGCATAACACTATTGGTAAATTAACATTGTATGCAAAATCAGAGACTGGATACAAAAATTTAACAAAGTTGTCATCTTTAAGTTATCTTAAAAGCAATGAAATGGAAGAACCCGCTTGTGAAACTAAAGATTTAATAGAAAATAATCAGGATTTAATTTTACTCACAGGTAATCATAGGAATTATTTTGGAAAACTTTTTCAAAAAAATAAAATAAAAGAACTAAACGATACTTTAACTCTATTAAAGAAATATTTTAACTCACGAATTTATATTGAAATTCAACGACATAACGAGAATAATGAGAAAAGTTTTGAAACTCAAATATTAAATAGTTCAAAAATTCTCGATATTCCTTTAATTGCCACCCAGGAAGTTTTTTATGTTGAAAAAGATATGTACGAAGCCCACGATGCTTTGACATGTATCGGACAAAAAAACTTTGTAGCGGATAAAAATAGATTAAAATTCAGTGATCAACATTTTTTAAAAAAAAATGACGAATTACTTAAATTATATTCTGATATTCCAGAAGCTCTAGAAAATAACTATAATTTTCATTTAAGATTTAATTTTAAACCTAAAAGGTCAAAACCGATATTACCTTCTATAGCAAACAATCATAAGAATTCTCCCGAACAAGAACTAACAAGACTTGCAAACGAGGGTTTAGTTAATAGAATTCAAAATTTTATTTTGAAGAAAAGTAAAAAAAGAACTGAGGACCAAATAAAAAAAATTTACTTTGACAGACTTGAGCACGAAATAAGAATTATCAATTCCATGGATTATGCAAGTTATTTTTTGATAGTCTCTGACTACATAAAATGGGCTAAGAACAATTCTATTCCTGTCGGGCCTGGCCGAGGTTCTGGCGCAGGATCACTAGTTGCTTATTCATTAGATATTACAGACTTGGATCCAATTGAGTATGATTTAATTTTCGAAAGATTTTTAAATCCAGATAGAATTTCGATGCCAGATTTTGATATCGACTTTTGTGAGGAAAAAAGGGATCAAGTTTTTGAATATCTAAAAAAAAAATATAAAGATGGTGTTGCACACATCATAACTTTTGGAAAACTGAAAGCTAGAATGGCACTTAGAGATGTTGGAAGAGTGCTCGGCCTTTCATATGGACATGTTGATAGAATTTGTAAAATGGTACCGTTTGACCCTTCACGACCATTAACGCTTCAAGAGTCGATTGATAGAGAACCAAGATTTAAAAATGAGGTAAAAAATAATCCAAAAGTTCAAAAATTAATTGAACTTTCTTTAAAGCTTGAGGGGCTTAATAGAAACATGGCCACACATGCTGCAGGAGTGGTAATTGCTGGTGAGAAATTGGCAGAACAATTTCCCCTTTATGTTGATCATAGTTCAAATTTAATCTTGCCCTCAACCCAATTTGATATGTATTCATCTGAAAATGCTGGTCTCGTTAAATTTGATTTATTAGGTCTGAAAACACTTACAGTCATCGATAAAACTTTAAAAAGATTAAAATCTAAAAAAATTGATCTTGATATCAGTAAAATAAATCAAAATGACGAAAAAGTTTTCTCTCTTTTAGCAACCGGTGAGACAACAGGTTTATTTCAATTAGAAAGCGCTGGGATGAGAGAAGCTATAAAACAAATGAAACCAAATAAATTTGATGACATCATAGCTCTGGTAGCATTATACCGTCCTGGGCCAATGAGCAATATTCCAATTTACAATGATTGTAAAAATGGGCTCAAAGAACCTGACTATATTCATCCAATCTTAAAAGAAATATTAGAACCTACATATGGAATAATTATTTATCAAGAGCAAGTTATGCAAATAGCTCAAACTCTTGCTGGTTTTACCGCTGGAGAAGCTGATATTTTAAGAAGAGCAATGGGGAAAAAGAAAAAAGCAGAATTAGATAAACAAAAAGAGAGATTTATTAATGGTGCAATTAAAAATGGAATTTCAAAAGAAGTGGCAAATTTTGTTTTTACAAAAATTGAGCCATTTGCCCAATATGGCTTTAACAAAAGTCACGCAGCAGCTTACGCATTAATAGCTTATCAGACTGCATTTTTAAAAACCTATCACAAAGAAGATTTCATTGCTGCTACCATGTCGACAGAACTTACAAATACTTCAAAATTAAGAGAATTCGTCGAAGAATTAAAAAGATTAAAGGTTGAAATAGTAAGGCCTTCGATAAACAAATGTTTTGCAGAATTTAAAGCCTTAGATGGAAAAATCTTTTACGGTTTAGGAGCGATAAAAAACGTTGGATTTGAAGCAATTTCAAATATTATCAACGAAAGAGAAAAAAAAGGTGAGTTCAAATCATTTTTAGATTTTATTCAAAGAGTAAACTCAAAAGATGTCAATAAATTACAATTAGAAGGCCTAACTAAGGCTGGTGTGTTTGATGAATTTGACAAAGACAGAAATAAAATTTTTATATCAATACCAAAAATAATACAAAAAATTAAAAATATTAATGATGATAAAACGAATAATCAATCGAACCTATTCGAAAATGATGAGAATTTAAATAAAGAGTTTGAATATTTAGATGCAATACCTTGGACTCAAAAGCAATTATTGAATGAGGAATTTAAATCCTTAGGTTTCTACGTCTCAGATCATCCTTTAAATGAGTATGAAGAAATATTTAAAGAGCTTAACATAATATCTTACAATCAATTTTATGAAAATAATGAGACCGAAGGGTTAGTCGCTGGTACTATCATGTCAATAGTAGAAAAAAAAAGTGCAAAGGGCACTCCCTATGGAATAGTGAAATTAAGTGACAAACGCGAAGAATTTGAGTTATTTCTATTTTCTGAAATCCTTACTGCTAATCGAGAAAAATTAAAAGAGTCCGAGTCATTTATAATAACATTACAAAAAGATAAATTTTTGACTGATACCACTAAAAGAAGAGTAAATGTTAGAAAAATTTTAAGCTTGGATGAAATGATAAATAAGCCATATGAAAGGGTTGAAATTGAATTAAAAGATGATTTTGAGATTAATGAGGTAAAAAAAATTTTAGCCGTTGCAGGGGAGACCCAAATTAGTTTGATTATAAAAAATAAAAATAAAAAAGCTAAATATTTGCTTCAAAATAATAGAAAATTTGACTTAACACATCTTAAAGCGCTAAAAGCCAAGAAATATGTGGCAAAAATATTGGTATAGATAGTTGATTTTTTAATTTGTTTGTATATATCAGTTACTAATTTCGCACACAGTTGCAAGGGCGTTACCCTACCGGTCCATAATAATGGAATAACTGTGGTGGATTAACCGGGAAAAAAATATGAACGTACCAAAAGTAGATATTAAACAATTATTAGAAGCAGGTGTTCACCTTGGACATAAAACTTTGAGGTGGAATCCAAAAATGAAGAAATTTATTTTTGGTGAAAAAAACTCAATCCATATTATCGATTTAACACAAACTGTAGAATTTATCAAAAACGCATTAGTTCAAGTTCATAAAGTTATATCAGGTGGAGGCAAGTTACTTGTTGTATCTACAAAAAAACAAGCTTCTGAACAAATTAAAGAATTAGCAAAAGATACAGGACAATATTATGTAAATTATAGATGGCTCGGGGGAATGTTAACTAATTGGAATACAATTCAAAATTCAATTAAAAGATTAAAAAAATTAGATAATCAACTATCCAAAGAAAACTTAGGCTTTACAAAAAAAGAAATTTTAAAATTTGGCAAAGAAAGAGAAAAATTGCAAAGATCTTTAGGTGGAATTTCAGAAATGAAAAAAACCCCTGATCTTATCTTCATAATAGATACAAATATTGAGGCACTTGCAGTTGCCGAGGCTAAAAAACTAAGTATTCCAATAATCGCTGTACTTGATACCAATTCTGATCCAACAGACATTGATTTCCCTATTCCCGGAAACGATGATGCAAGAAGATCAATAAATCTTTATTGTGAATTATTGAAGAATACAATTAAAGACGCTGAAAAGTTTATTAAAATTCCAGAAGAGAAAGCGTCTGAGAAAAAAGAGCCAGAAAATAAAAAAAAATAATTAAACCTAAAATTAAAATGTCAAACAAAGATCTTTTAGATAACATAAAAAAACTAAGAGAAATGACAGGTGTTGGTTTTAAAGACTGTAAGATTGCTTTAGATGAAACTAAAGGTGATATTGAAAAATCAGTAGAATTTTTAAGAAAAAAAGGCATAGCAAAAGCTACAAAAAAAATGAGTAGAACTGCGTCAGAGGGGCTAGCTCTAGTTAAGGAACTTAAAGGAAAGATTTCAATAATTGAAATTAACAGCGAAACCGATTTTGTTGCTAAAAATAAAGATTTTATAGATTTTTGTAAAGAAATATCAGAAATTAATTTTTTAAAAGAGGCAGATCTTGATAAAATTTTATCCACCAATATGGCTAACGGACAATGTGTAAAAGATAATCTAGTAAACTTAATAGCAAAAATTGGTGAAAAAATTACAATCAGAAGAGCTAATTTTTTTGATAATAAAAAAGGAAGTAATTTTTATTATGTTCATTCATCAATAGAAAAAAATATTGGAAAAATTATCTCAATCGTTAAATTAGAGGGAGCAGAGAATAATGCAGAATTAGGTTCTAAACTAGCAATGCATATAGCAGCACTAAATCCACTGTCTTTAGATAAAGATGGGATTGAGAAAAAAATAGTTGATAAGGAAATAGAAATTATTAAAGCTGAAATTATAAATTCAGGAAAGCCTGCAGAAATAGCGGACAAAATATCAAAAGGTAAGATATCTAAATTTTTAAATGATAATTCACTTTTAAATCAAATTTGGATTATGGATCCTAAAAAGAAAGTTTCTGATGTTTTGAAAGAAAATTCGAAAGAAGATGAAATTAAGATAATTGATTTTGTTAGATACAAAGTTGGCGAGGGTATTTAAGTATGAGCAGCGAATTTAATGAAAAAAATTATTTGCAAAAAATGGACAAAAGTATCTCATCTTTAAAAAAAGATATTTCAACATTAAGAACTGGTAGAGCAAATACTAATATGCTAGATACAATTAAAGTAGATGTATATGGACAAATGATGCCCATTGAACAATTAGCGACTGTAAGCGTTCCTGAAGCAAGATTAATATCAATACAAGTTTGGGATAAGTCTAATACGAACTTAATAGAGTCCGCGATTCAAAAATCAGAATTAGGAATTAACCCACAAATTGATGGCCAAATAATAAGACTAAGAATACCAGATCTTACTGAAGAAAGAAGGAAAGATCTTATTAAAATTTTAAAAAATATGGGTGAGAAAGGAAAAGTTTCAATTAGAAACATAAGACGAGAAGCAAATGAAGAATTAAAAAAAAAACTTAAAGAAAAAATTATATCTGAGGATCAAAATAAAAATTATGAAAAAAATATACAAAAAATTACAGATTCTAGTATTGAAAATATTGAAAAAATATTAACTAATAAAGAAAAAGAGATCAGCCAGATATGAATAAACTCAACCATATTGCCTTTATCATGGACGGCAATGGAAGGTGGGGAAAAAAGAGAAATAAGGGAAGAAATTATGGTCATTTAAAAGGAGTTGAAACCGTAAAAAAAATTGTAAAAAGTTCAATTAAATATAAAATTCCAATAGTAACATTTTTTGTTTTTTCTTCAGAAAATTGGAAAAGACCAAAAACAGAAGTGAGTTTTTTATTCAATCTAATAAAAAATTACTTTAACCAAGAAATTGACAATGTGGTTTCGCAAGGCGTTAGGATAAATATACTCGGAGATATAAAGAAAATTTCAAGCAACCTAAGAAGAACTTTAAAAAAGAGTCTTGTTCTCACAAAAAAAAATAAAAGAATAATTGTTAATTTAGCCCTAAATTATGGTTCGAAACAAGAAATCTTTAGTGTTGCCAAAAAATTAAATAACAAGTCGAACCTTAAAACCTTTGAAAACAATTTATATACAAAAGGTATGCCTAATCCGGATATCTTAATAAGAACAGGTGGTAAACAAAGATTAAGTAATTTTATGTTGTGGCAATTAGCTTATGCAGAATTATTTTTTTTAAATAAACTATGGCCAGATTTTAATTCTCAAGATTTACGAAAAATAATATTAAAATATAAAAAGATTAAAAGAAACTTTGGAGCAATATAATGACAAATAATTTAAAAAAGAGATTTTTTACTTCAATGAGTTTATTGGTATTAGTATTTTTAATATTTAAATCAGATTTTGTCCTTATATTTACTCTTTTATTATTAAGTGTTTTTTCATCTTTAGAGTTTTTTAACATGATAAAAAAAATTTTTTCTAAAAATTTACTCCTACAATTTTTTATTAATATAAATTTTTTAATTTATATTTTCTTATTTTGTTTCTTATTCATCTTTTTCTCATATATACCAAAAGTAAAAATTATAATTTATTTATTGCTTTTAGGATGTATTGCATCTGATTTAGGCGGGTACATAATAGGAAAAAATTTTAAAGGTCCGAAATTAACCAAAATTAGCCCTAACAAAACAATTTCAGGCGCTGTAGGATCTGTTATATTTACATCAATTTTATTTTTATCAGTCACATTTTATTTTACAAATAAATTAAACCTTAATTTATTTTTAATAGCTTTTATTACATCTTTAGCTTGTCAAATTGGTGATTTATTTTTTTCTTATCTAAAAAGAAAGGCAAGAATTAAAGACACTGGTAATATTTTTCCTGGGCATGGTGGCGCTCTAGATAGATTAGATAGTATATTTTTTGGTTTACCAACAGGCTTTATTGCTTTCACTATTTTTTATTAAATGAAAAAAACAATTTCAATTTTAGGCTCTACAGGTTCTATTGGTTTATCATCTTTAAGTATAATAGATAAAAAAAAATTTTATTTTAAAGTTAGATTGCTCTCAGCAAATAAGAACTACAGTTTAATTTGTAAACAAATAAAAAGATATAAGCCTGAATTTTTTGTAATCAATGACCCTTTAATTTTTCAAAAAGTAAAACTTAAATATAAAAGAAAAAAAGTTAAGATTTTAAATAATTTTGATACCTTAAGAATAAAAAAAAATGATATTACCATATCCGCTATACCTGGTTTGAAAGGTCTTGAGCCAACATTAAATTTAATAAAAGTAAGTAAAAAAATTCTTATTGCAAATAAAGAGTCAATAATTTGTGGTTGGGAATTAATTAAAAAAATGTCAGAAAAATTTAAAACTGAAGTCCTTCCTGTAGACTCAGAACATTTTTCAATTTTAAAGCTGTTAGAAAATCTTAATTCAAATCAAATTCGAAAAATTTATATTACTGCATCTGGTGGACCATTTTTAAATTACAAGATAAAGAGATTAAAATTAATTAAACCAAAAGACGCATTAAAACATCCCAAATGGAAAATGGGAAAAAAAATTACAATCGACTCTTCTACTTTGATGAATAAAATCTTAGAATTAATCGAAGCTCAAAAATTATTTAATTTACCTAATAAAAAATTGGAGATTTTAATACACCCTGAGTCTTTAGTGCATGCTATTGTGCAATTGAATAATGGTTTATATAAATTAATTTATCATGATACTTCTATGATTATTCCACTCGCAAACGCGATTTTTGATGGTGAAATAAATATTGATGATTTTCTAAAACATAGAAAAGGAAAGAAACTAAATATTGAAAACTTGTCATTCCAAAAAGTTCCTAAAAGTATATTTCCAATTATTAAGATTAAAAACAGGGTAAATGAGTATCCATCAACCTCAATCATTATCAATGCAGCTAATGAAATATTAGTTGATCAATTTCTCCAAAAAAAGATACCTTTTTTGAGTATTTCAAAAATCATTATGGCCATTCTAAACGATAGAAATTATTTAAAATATGCTATAAGAGAGCCTAAAAACATATCCCAAATAAATACTATAGCTAATTGGGCGAGTGAACTAACTATGAAAAAAATAAAAAAATGAAAAAACAAATTATCTTAATTATAACATTTTTTTGTT